>NZ_AWXC01000038.1 GCF_000479005.1 Prevotella sp. BV3P1
AATGGGCGCAATGCTCATGTCGAAAGCGGCCGGTTGGTCACTCATACTTTCAGCTGTATTGCTTTGATTATCAAGTCTTGCGACTTGTGTTCTACTTTACAGTTTCGCTTGTGTCAATATGTCAAAGATCGCTGGGAAACTTTGAACTTTGAGATTTGAACTTTGAACTTTTTAACTTGTGAAGTCCTTTGTTCCTCAAAGACTGTTCCCGTGTGTGGAGAATAACGGATTCGAACCGTTGACCCCCTGCTTGCAAAGCAGGTGCTCTAGCCAGCTGAGCTAATCCCCCAGGTTTAATTCATAATTGTTAATTCATAATTCATACCATTAATGAATCAGCAATTGATCGAATTATTTTTTAAGAGGCAGAAGTTAATCCATGTCAAGTCATATCATTCTAACTAACTATTCTAATTAGTTTAATTATGAATTATTAATTGAGAATTATGAATTAAAGACTGTAGTCCCAGGCAGACTTGAACTGCCGACCTCCACATTATCAGTGTGGCGCTCTAACCAACTGAGCTATAGGACTGTGATTCCCGGTGTTCATTCAAGTCGCAGGGCCGCGTACTCTTCTTCGCCCGGCTTCCTTTTTCTCTCTTATATCTAAAAAACAGATGTAGCAGTACAAGAAATACCTTGAGTCATCTTGTGGCGGCTCCAGGCTGGTTTCTTACAAACCTTGATAAGAAATATCACCTTATAAATCCTTCGTGCAATTCTTGTATCATTCATCAACCTGCTGGCTGTTTTAATTATGAATTATGAATTCTTAATTATGAATTATGAATCGCACTCGTTGTTTCGCCTCCAGAAAGGAGGTGTTCCAGCCGCACCTTCCGGTACGGCTACCTTGTTACGACTTAGCCCCAATCACCAGTTTTGCCCTAGGCCGTTCCTTGACGGTTACGGACTTCAGGCACCCCCGGCTTTCATGGCTTGACGGGCGGTGTGTACAAGGCCCGGGAACGTATTCACCGCGCCATGGCTGATGCGCGATTACTAGCGAATCCAGCTTCGTGGGGTCGGGTTGCAGACCCCAGTCCGAACTGGGAA
>NZ_AWXC01000039.1 GCF_000479005.1 Prevotella sp. BV3P1
AATGTATAAGGTTTACGCCAAATACTATTATCTATCCAACTTCGTTTTCTCTGTTCAGAACGAAACTCCAGAATTTAAAAGTATTCTCACCTTTATTCGTTTCTATTAAGAATTGAACGGTTCGTAAATGTTCACCCATGAGCATCTTTAACAATACTCATGCTTCTTGTACTACTTCTGTCTTTATGTAAATCTTTTCAAAGATCGCTTCTTTGTATCGCTAACGAGTGTTTCATTTGTGTTTCATTCTCGAAAGCGGGTGCAAAAGTAAACACTTTCTTGGCAACTTCCAAATATTTTCAGAAAAAAGTTTGATTTTTAAGAGAAACTTGATTTACGTCAAGCGAAAAGGGCGTTTTCTAGGAGGGCTAGGGGTGCTAGGTAACCTAGGAGTTCTATGGATTCTAGGAAAACTGGGGATCCCAGGAAGCCTAGGGATTCTAGGGGGCGTGTGCGGCTGCCATTTATTGAGACATTCCGGTGGCTCGCAGCTTCGAGAGCTCTTCTTTCAAGCGGTTGTTTTCGGCTTTTAGGCGTTGATTCTCATCTTTCAGCTGCCGCATAAGACGGTCTTGCTGCTTGCGATAACCCGTGCGGGCGGCATACATGCGCTCTTTTATGCCTCCGTGCTCAACAAACTGTTTTTCCAAGTACTTCAAATAATTGCACATCATGCGGTCGGTAAGATGGCACAGTGTGAGCAGCGTGTTGCAATATTCCTCAGCAGTCCACTTGGCAGCAAAAGGCATATAGTGGGCGGCAAGATTATGCGTGCGACAGAATTTCAGCATTCCATCATAGCGTTTGTGCTGACTGGTCCACAGCTCAAGCCTGCGTGTGTGCAGATAGTCCTCATAATCTTCGCGCAACTCCTGCAACGACCCGCGAGCAACATTCAGTAGTTTAAGTTGCATCTCGGTAGACGTGATTCCGTCTTCCAGCCCTTCCACTATATTTTGTTTCCCCGAACGCGCAGCCTGCACCATCTGGTCTACCGTTCGGTCGCCATACTTGGGCAGGAACTTCTGACAGAACAAGAAAGTAAGCTGAAAAATGGCATCCGCCTTTTGATAGAATTTCAATTCTCCTACCGGCGTAGCGTTTCCCAGCACCCATTGATTCTCGTTCTCACCGTCAGCCATCTTGAAATCCCCGATTACAATTATTTGTTTCTCATGCTCTGCAAAGATACAACATCCGACCAGCTATTGCAAGAAAAGCGGGTTAAAAATTTGGTGCGTTCTCCAGTTGGTTGCCGCCGGGCAAAAGACATGCTATTACCAGGCAAACTCCATGCAATTGGAAGACAATACCCATGCGATTGGCACTTATTCTCCTTGCTATTGCGAATTGCTCCTGTTGCGTTTTCTTTTTCTTATTATAAAAAAAATATTTACATCGGCGACGACGACGTTTTTCGCACGCACATTCGACGACGGATAATTAGTATAATCAGTATTATTAGTATTATTAGTATATATAGGAGCCATGCTTGATTTTCAAGCAGTTAGGAGGGGGTAAATTGATTGTTCGTTCAATGTTCATTCAATTTCCGTTCAACATTCAATTGGTTTTCAAGTAGGAAAATCATGCCATTGAACTCATCAAAAAGGGAGAGGGAAGTGATTAATTCTTTACAAAAGAAGCGGAGAGAAGAAGTAAGTGAATAGATGATTTTAATTATCCACTCTTATCGAAAAAACATCATGGTTCAAGATACCTACAAATGGGTATTGCAAATTTATTTTATATGCAGTACCTTTGCCGCCAACAAAAAAAAATACTTCAATGGCAAGAAAGCAAAAGAAAGACAAATCTTTTTGTAGAAAATTTATATGTAGATGCATCAACTTTAAGTTGGTGCATCTTTTTTTGTGAACAATTTTGAATTTCATTCATTATTCAAGACTCCTCAAAAACAAAAAAAGCAAAACATGGAACGCCTATCAACATATTCTTTAAGCCTGCTACGTATCTTTTACATACTATGCTTGCTCCACACCACAAGTTACAACGCTAACGCACAAACACATGGCACAACCATACTGCATGGATATATTACCGATGAGCAGCGACATATTCCTTTGAGTGGTGCCAGTATTGAAATCATAGGGACGGAGAAGCATGCCATCAGTAACGAACAAGGTAGATATGTTCTACCCATCAGCGAAGAAGGAAAGTTTACCCTACGGGTGTCCTACATCGGCTATAAAACAAAAAAGACCAATGTAGATTTATTTGTCAACAAACAAGACAGCATTTGCATCAACATAGCTCTACATGCAAACAGTAACACACTACAAGGTGTAACCATCTTGGGCAAAAACAAGATAAGACAACTAAAGCAGTCGGCTTTGCCCGTATCGGTCATAGGCAAACGACAATTAGAGGGAACTGCCACGAATATCAATGACGTACTGGCTCGCACCGTTGGGGTAACAGTACGCAACACAGGGGGTATGGGAAGTGCGTCACGCATATCAATACGAGGGCTGGAAGGCAAGCGCATGGGCATGTTTGTTGACGAAAGCCCCTTAGGAGGATTAAATAATTTTGTGGCACTCAATGATATTCCTACCTCAATGATAGAACGTATTGAGGTGTATAAAGGTATTGTGCCCTACAAGTTTGGTGGTTCTGCATTAGGTGGAGCCGTAAACGTAGTAACCAAAGAGTATCCTCCCCTTTACTTCGACGCATCGTACGAGATAAGCTCGTTCAACACTCACCAATTATCTACTGTTCTGAAGCGTACCAACCGACGCACAGGACTGCAGTTTGGCATTGGTGGAGTGTACACCCATTCGGACAACGATTACGACATGGTTTTAGACCATTTGGATGGAAGAACCGTAAAGCGCACCCATGACAAATTTTCCAAGATTACTGGTGGCGCATCCGTGAAAGCCACCAAATGGTGGTTTGACGAACTAAAATGGGAACTGATATTTACCCACACCCGACAAGAGATACAAGGTATTGACCAATATATTCGTGAGGCTTTCAATAAGTCACAAAACATCATGACTGCGCTGAAGTTGCAAAAAGAGAACTTTTTTGCACCGGGCTTAGACCTGACTTTTGAGACACTGCTCTCGTACGGACGATATGGAATGACAGATAAAGCCAAGTGTCGCTACGACTGGGATGGCAACCAACTGCCTGCCGTATCGCCTTTTGGTGGTGAGCAAGGCAGCCATCCAAGCGATGGCGATAACAAGTCGTATGATTGGAGCGGCAAGCTCAACCTAAATTATCTCATCAATGAACACCACAGCCTCAACCTCAATGTATGTGCCAACAATACGAATATGTTTCCCACCGACTCGCTTATGGATAAGGCTTTAGGATTCAATGCCAACTTTCATAGCAGGATGACATCCACTACCATAGGACTATCGTACGACTTGACACTCTTTAATGACAGACTTCAAAACGCATTCACGATAAAAGACTTTATATATAGTTCCGACTCACGGAGTATTACCACTTACTCTATTAGTGAGCCAAAGCCCGTCAGCAGTTCAAAAAACTTTGCGGGGTTTAGCAACGCCATGCGCTGGAAGTTCTCCGACGAACTGTTGGTCAAGGCATCGTTCAACTCAGAAGTGCGCATACCATCTACCGAGGAGCTTATTGGCAACGGCTATTCCATATTACCTTCGCCAGCTCTAAAACCCGAGCGTACGACAGGATATAATATTGGCTTGCTCTATCACAAAGCATTAAAAGATGGTGGAATGATAGAAGTGGAGTTGAACAGCTTTTACAACACTTTAAAAGACATGATACGTTTCACACCCGACATGATACCTACCATGGCTCGATATAGGAACTTTGGCGAAGTGCAAACCATGGGAATAGAGTTAGAAGCCAAAGGAGACGTATTGCCCATGCTCTATCTATATGCCAACACCACATACCAAGACTTGCGTGACAAGCGAAAGATGGTTCCCGGCACAGTGGTGGAAAACCCTACCTACAACATGCGTATTCCAAATGTACCTTACTTCATGGCTAATGGAGGACTGGAATATCATCAGGAGAATATCTTTGGCGGTCGAGGACAGAATACCCGCATCATGGTTGACGCCTCATATATACACCAATATTACTACGATTTTGAGATGAGCAAATATCAAGAGCGCAAAATACCCACCTCCATGATAGTGGATGCAGCAATAGAACACACATTACAGAACAGCACATGGAGCTTTACGCTAAAGGTTAAGAATATAGCCAACCGCCGTGTCGTATCCGATTTGAATTGTCCTTTGCCTGGACGATCTGTTGCTTTCAAAGTAAGATATTTATTAAAGTAATATTTATAGTATCAATCATCAATTATATCATTAAAACAAAAAAAACGTATGAAAATCAAGATGTTATTATCAGCCATTGCTCTTTCCGTACTGGCTGCATCGTGTGGTAGCGACGACAACGCTACGCCCCAATCAAAGAAAAATACTGGTGCCAATGCCTTCCAAGGCATTGTTTTTGCGACAGGAGTTACCAACCCCGAAGGCACCAACGGCAGCGTGTACATGCAAGCACTTGCCGACATGACACCCGGGAAGTACAACAACAAAAACGCCACGCCCACAGGATTTGGTTCAACACCTATCATCACACCAAGTGGTAATCTATATTCCTTCCCCGATTATATGGGGAACTCCAAGGCAGAGATTACCCGATACAACATTGACGCGCAAGGCAACTTTGTACAAAAAGGCACACTGTCCATCCCTGCAGGAGCTGCTGCCAGCAATGTGGTAGAACTGAATGAAGAAAAGGCTTACGTTAGTTTTAATGGTTTGGGAAAAATCATGGTATTTAATCCGCAAACCATGAAAAAACTGACAGAGATAGACCTTAACTCTTTAGCACACAAAGACACCAAGGTAGCCCCAGCTGCCATGATTATCCGAGACGGCATGCTGTTTGTTGGGCTAAATCAGTTTAATGCACAGTGGATGCCAACCTCCAACACCATAGAGCTTGCCATGATTGACACCAAGACAGACCAAGTAAAAAAGCACATTACCAACACATCATTAGGCATGAGTTTTGCAACACGCCCCATAGACGCCAATTCTATCTTCATGGATGAGAACAAAGACATATACATCAACTGCATTGGGGCATTTGGTTTTATGCCTCAACATCCTGGAGGTATTGCCCGCATTAAGAACGGAAGCGAAGAGATAGACCCCACATACTGCATTCGGTTCGATCAAACAGAAGTAAAAGGCTTATCGGTCAAGAAGGGTGAATTTGCTGCAACCATGCTCTATGGAGGTAAAGGCAAACTATACGCTTATCTAAACGTCTATGGCTTAGATCCTAACGCCATGAGTAATCCTTATCTATCAATGACCAACGTACCCGTGGAGATAGATTTATACAAAAAAAGTATTACCAAGATAGAGGGCATGGAGGTAGGCAACCCTCAAGGAACAGCCATTGGTAAACACAAAAATTTAATTGTATTTGGGAGTGCCAACAAAAAAGCAAATGGCTTTTACACCTACAATCCAGAAACAAAGGAAGTAAAAGGTCCTGTATTTGAAGTAATGGGTAATCCGAGTTTCTTTTATAGTTTTGCTAAATAAAGAAAAATAGAAGATTGAGTCTGTTCGTTGCTTCTGCTTCAGAATTCCAAAAGAACAGACTCAAACTTTTTCGCAGTATAAAATACGCTCAACATGCAGACACAAAAAGACGAAATCAAAGAACGAATCATCGCTGTTGCCCGACAAGAGTTTATTGCGAATGGAGTGAAAAACACATCTATGCAGCGCATTGCATCACTTTCGGGCATTGCGGTTGGCAACATATATCATTATTTCAAGAGCAAAGACCATTTGTTTAGGTGCGTCATACACCCCTTATTAAAAGCCTTTGAAACCTATCGGCAAAATGCCAACCAGTCATCGTACGCCACATTGGACATATTCAGATACGACTCATATTTGGAAGGCATGAAAGAATTGGTCACATCATTAGTTGTTCCCTATCGTGATGAATTAAAACTTTTGCTGAACGAGGCTGACGACACCTCACTTCATCATGCCATTGACAAGATGATAGAACAACAAAGTATTGACGGAATGAACTACATCAAACGAATGAAGCAGCAATATCCGTACATTAACGACCAAATATCACCTCATTTTCTCCGTGTGCTTTGCAATTTATGGAAAGAAGTAATCAAAGAAATTGTAATGCACGACAATCTGACGCCCAAAGAACAAGAAAGCCTTATCCTCGATTACGTTAAATTTGACGTGGGTGGCTGGAAATACATGATGAACATTCAGGACACATTGGACTTAGAAACCGACGACTAAACAACAAAGGTTCCAATATCTGTCACTCTTGAGGAATAAAAAGAGAGGACGCAACTGTAAATTGGATGACAACCGAGCGGAGAAGTTTTATCGCAGACGCTTTTTTATAACTGCAGGATTGCCCACTGCCAAACAGTCATCGGGTATATCATGCACTACCACAGAACCTGCTCCGATGATACAACGCTTGCCGATGGTAACACCCGGACACACAATGACGCCCCCACCCAACCAGGTATCATCGCCAATACTGATGGGGTGAGAAACCTCTTGGGGCAAACGACGCTCCAAATAGTTCATCGGATGTTGCGGAGTGTACAGCTGACAATTGGGACCTATAAGGACATGATGCCCAATGCGCACATAAGCTCCGTCCAAGATAGTACAGTTATAATTGAGAAATGTATGCTCACCCATCACAATGCCATGCCCGTGGTCGCAATGAAAGGGAGGACAGATGGTGGCGCTCTTCGGGATACCAGGGATGAGTTGTTCGATGACATCACGATAATGTCCGTCGGTGAGCGTCATGGTCTGCAACTGGCGACACAAGTCTATTGCATGTGCAATACTGGCCACAATCTCTGGGTCTGCAAAGGAATACCGCTCCTCTGTACGCATCTTTTCAAATTCGGTCTTCATCATTTTCTTTTTCTTGGTGGTAAAGTTACTCATTTTCCTGCATTGTCACAAAGAAAACAACAGAAACACAGCACATTCAACATATCTTCTTCGAAAG
>NZ_AWXC01000040.1 GCF_000479005.1 Prevotella sp. BV3P1
TTTGGTAAATCTGCGCTAACCAATTGTATAACATGCGGTTATGCGGAGCTTACTGAAGCGGTGCCGACTTGCAGGCGTTGGGTGCCCTGATCTGAATGGATTTGGCGATGGTTGGCGCAATGCGGTCAACCTTCACGGGCAAGTTGATGCGTTGTGGTTTGATGCCTGCCCCGTAAAGAATGATGGGGAAAGGTACGAACGACGCGCGTGCGATATAATGGTCTTGATTGTCTTCGTTGTACAACTGCCATCCTGGCGCAACCTCTATGAGCAAATCACCACTGACAGCGGGGTTGTAAGGACTCTCGGTGGCATTGCGAATGCCCGCAATCTGAATGAGGAAGTCTTTCGAACGCGAGATAACATCCTCGTAAGAAAGCAACCTGTCTTCAATGAGCTTGCGATTCAAATATATCTGGTTGCGATAGCATGTCTCCACATAGCGGGCTTGTCCGTAGATGGCCCCAAGGTACATGTTCAGCAGGTTGGCCGTGCGGTTGATGTAGAACGTCCCGGTGGGAATGCGGTATTTGGCGTAGTCTACCTTTGGGTCTTCGGTGTATCCCGTGCTGGTGAGCACGAAGAGTACCCGATTGGCACCTACCGCCTGTTCGATGCGGGTAATGAGCGACGCCAGGGTCTTGTCCAGTCCGCGGTAAACGGCCTCCAAATCCGTGCGCCATGCATCGGTATTGCTGCCTGCAGCCGACAGGGTGACTGACAAAAAGTCGGTAACTTCGTCCTTACCCATGGCATTGTTGACCACGCAGCTCACGGAGGCGTTGCTCACAGCGTCATTCAGTTTCGTCTTCTCTTTGCCGGGTCTGGGCCTGGTGCTGCTATAGGCGTTGATCCATTTGCGGGCTTTTTCGCCGTAATAATTTGACGTTGTCCAGCTTCCGGTCTTCTCATCTATCCAGATGGCGCCATCTGCTGCATGTCCGGCAGACAGCACGGCAGCTTCTCGGTTGGCCGCCAGACCGTAAACGATGGCCGAACCACCGCTCGAAACTTTCAGTTCGTCACCAATGGTGGACGTAGACATGCGTTGTGGTGAGGACTTATGTTGGGTGTCATCAACACAGAACACTGGGCGCAACGTCTTTCGGTCGAGCCACTGCGTGCTGATGATATTATGGTAATAGGGGGTAGTTCCGGTGACGATGGTGGCTATGGCAGAAGCCCGATCGACAGGCGTGAACGGGTAACTGGCAGCTTCGTAGACGCTGCCTCTTTGCAATAGTTTTTTGAAACCGTCTTGGGAATAAAGTGGCGAATAATGCTCTATATAATCGTTTCGCAACTGGTCGATGGTGATGTTCACCACCAATCGCGGCGCAGCTTGTAAGGTTTGCGCCTGAACAGTGGTTCCCGTGAGGGTTGCGACAATCATCGCGGAAAGGCATTTATTCATCATTTTACCGGTTTTCTATAGGTGTGAATCATCAACCATCCATACCTTAAAAGTAAAGACAGTGCCACAATGACCATGCCTTCCGCGTATGTTTGGAAGAAAGCCAACATGAGATTGGCCGCCAACAGCAGGCTGTACAGCTTGATGTAGGAATGAATTCTGCCCATGCGCAAGGCTTTGATGGTGGGGAAGAGGTAGAAAAGGTTGAGCGGACAGAGCAGCAGAATTTGGAAATTCAGTTGTACCGTGGGGTGTTGGGAGAACACCATGGCCAGCAAAATGAGACCGGCTGTGCCTGTGACAAGCATGGCTACGAAGTCGTAAACCCAAAGGATGCGCCCTGTCTTCCATTCAACCAGGCATGTGACGAGCGTCAAGATGAGCAACAGAATGGCACAAATAATTGGTGTGACGGCAGCTTTTTCCACAGGTTTCTCGATGGGTTGAATGAGGTACGACGTGCTTTCTACGAGGTTTCTTCGCTGTCCTTGGCGGTCAATCACAAGGGCATGGGCGAAATCTTCCCGCAGACTATCGGGTAAAAACTGCTGTTGTGCGTTGTCTGTCTTGGCGTCGGCCTTGACCCCGAGCAACAGGTCGTTGCCAAAACGGGCCCATCGATGTTGCTCGTTCCACTGATGAATCATTTGGCGGTACGAGGTGGTGACGTTCTTGTTCTCCGCATACAGCACGTTACCGTTGATGTGGTTGACAATCATATCGCGTGCCCGGGTGGTGCAATTGTCATAAAAATAGTTGTATCGATACACGCGGTTCTCGGGCCGGTAGTTCACGTCAATGGCTTGCGTGATGGCCCATTTTTCTTCTCTGGTGAGGTTGAGCTGTTGTTCTTTCACCCAACTACCTCTGCGGGCGTATGAGGCAATGAAGTCATTGATGTCTTGAATGCCCATCTCGTAGTCAGTAAGCCCGAACACAAAGCGTAAGATGAAGTAGCTTTTCTGGAAGGAGAACATGCCATAGTTGACGACGATGTCTTGCTGTCGGCCTACATCGTTGTAGTGAATGGCGGTGTGGCCGTAATACGAATAGATTTGGTCGCCGGGTCCACAAGTGAGTAAGCTAATCTTGACCGAGTCCATACTTTTGAGTAGGACGCTGTCTACTTGCGCATTGGTTTGCTGCGTGGTCAAAAGGACTGCAACCAATACCAGTAAATACTTTAAATGCGTGGTAAAACGTTTCACGATGCAAAAATAACTTATATTTCCCACTTAATGTGCGTTTAATTAGAAAATTTTCGATATTTTTGCATCCAAAATAGAAATCAGAACAGAATGAAAAAAGTAGCAGGTGCCCTTTTGTTGGCAGCTTTCACTATATCTACGTTTGCTCAAAGTGGTACGAATTCTCCTTATAGCCAGTATGGTTTGGGTCTGTTGTCTGACCAGACAAGTGGATTCAACCGTGGCATGAACGGATTGGGTTATGGTTTCAGGGAGAACGACCAGGTGAATTTCATCAATCCTGCCTCTTATTCAGCCCTCGATTCGCTCACCTTCGTGTTCGATGCGGGTATCTCTGGGCAACTCACTAATTTCGCTGAGAATGGTAAAAAGAAGAATGCGAAAAATGCAGACCTTGAATATGTGGTCGCTGGTTTGCGTCTGGCCAAACATTTGGGCTTAAGCTTTGGCTTGGTTCCTTTTACCAACGTTGGATATAATTACGCCAATACATCAACCGTCAACGTGGATGAAAACTACGCAAAGACCACGGCAACCAATACTTACGCTGGCAATGGTGGCTTACACCAGGTGTACTTGGGGACGGGATGGGCACCCTTCAAGGGATTCTCTTTGGGTGCCAATATCTCTTATTTGTGGGGATTGTTGAACCGATCGGTCGTGAACAGCTACAATGACCAGTCGGTTAATACCGTTTCAAAGTATTATTCGGCACGGGTGAGGAATTACAAATTGGATTTAGGATTGCAATATACGGCTCAATTGTCGAAGAAAGATCAGGTTACCTTGGGCGCTGTGTATAGTCTGGGACATAAACTTGGTGCCGATCCAACATTGGATGTCATCTCACGAAATCCGCAGACTGGCGTGCAAGACACTACCGCCTATAGCATTACCAACGGCCTGGGACTGCCTACAGCTATTGGAGGAGGATTGGCTTGGAACCACCAAAACCAATGGAAGTTTGGCGTTGATTATCTGCTGCAACAGTGGTCAAAAACCGAATATCCTGTTTATTCCATCGCCAATGGCGTGCCACAGTACGCTCTGTCGAAGAATCAATTCAATGACCGGCATCGATTTACGGTCGGTGGAGAGTTCTGTCAAGATTTGAACAGTCGCAATTTCTTCAAACGAATCCGCTATCGGTTAGGTGCTTCCTATGCCACACCTTATATGAAAGTAAATGGTGTGGATGGACCAAAAGAAATCAGCGTGAGTGCTGGTTTCGGCATTCCCATCGTCAATGCTTACAACAATCGGTCGTTGTTGAATATCTCTGCGCAGTGGGTTCGACAGGATTCGAAGGCCTTTATCACAGAGAATACGTTTCGTATCAATATCGGACTGACCTTCAACGAGCGTTGGTTTGCTAAATGGAAGGTTAATTAATCTGCTTTGTGAGGCAGGGAAGGTAACTGAATGGTCAAGAAGTCTGTCATACCTATCTTATTATTGTTGCACATTTTGTTTTTCATTTCGTGCGAAAAACAGAGGGAACATATTGCGCCTGCCATTCATGAACGCGACTCGGTGCCTATGATGACTACCTATGGGGTGAACCAGTTGATATCCGATTCGGGCGTCATCAAGTATAAAATAGTGACAGAACGATGGGAAATCTACCAAAATGAAACCTCTCAAAAGTCGGTTTTCATCAAGGGAGCTTTCTTGGAACAGTTTGATGAGAGCTTCCATGTGCAGTCGTACATCCAATGCGATACGGCCTACTATTACACCGACAAGCAGCTTTGGGAACTGCGAGGACGGGTGAAGATATTGACCAAAGACGGACTGGACTTTACCAGTGAGGAGTTGTTTCTGGATCGTCGTGCACACGAGTTGTATTCGCGTAAGTACTCAAAACTTGTCACTCCCAAGCGAACGCTGCAAGGAAGTTATTTCAGAAGTGATGAGCGGATGACCCGATACCTGGTGACTAACAGTCGGGGATCGTTTGAAAAATCCGACTTTACAGGCGAGTCTGACACCACTACCGTGGCAGTAGATAGCCTCAATACTTTCAGTCGTCCGCAAGCAGCACCACGACCTAAGTTGCCAACGACCCCTTAATAAGGTTTTGAACAATGAATGAACAAGTTGATTTAGCGCTGATTATCGGCATTCTCATCACGATGGTTCTCTCTGCTTTCTTTTCTGGAATGGAGATAGCTTTCGTGTCCAGCAATCGTATGCTCGCACAGATGGACAAGGAGAAGATGGGTATTTCGAAGCGCTTCTTGTCTCTTTTCTTCAACAACCCCAACAGCTTTGTCAGCACTATGCTGGTGGGAAACAACATTGTGCTGGTGGTATATGGTATCTTAATTGCGCGTCTCTTTGATCAAACAATCTTTGCCGGGATGGATGCCGCATTCACCGTGCCGGCAGATACGGTGCTATCGACGCTGATTATCTTGTTTACGGGCGAGTTTTTGCCGAAGACACTCTTCCAAAGTAACCCCAACCGACTGATGCAGGTGTTCGCTTTTCCAGCCTATTTGTTTTACGTCATCCTATGGCCCATCAGCCGTTTCGCAACCTTTTTATCAGGTTTGATTCTTCGATTGTTTAGGGTTCACATTCCGAAAGACGCAATCTCGGGTGGATTTTCCAAGGTTGATTTGGATTATCTGATTCAATCAAGCATTGATAACGCACGCAGTAATGAGGAGATAGAGAATGAGGTGAAAATCTTCCACAATGCACTCGACTTCCCAGATACGAAGGTGCGCGACTGCATGGTGCCGCGAACTGAGATTAATTCGGTAGACATCAATACGTGCACACTCGATGAATTGAGACAGAAATTCATTGAGAGTGGTAATTCAAAAATCATTGTTTACACGGAGGATATCGATCACATCAAAGGCTATATCCACAGTTCAGAACTTTTTAAAAATCCTTCTTCATGGAAAGATGGTATCCGTTCCATGCCCTTTGTGCCTGAAACCATGCCCGCACAGAAGCTCATGCAAATACTATTGCAGCAGAAAAAAAGCCTGGGAGTGGTGGTGGATGAGTTCGGAGGAACTAGTGGTATCGTTTCTTTGGAGGACATTGTGGAGGAGATATTCGGTGAGATAGAGGACGAACACGACAGCCTGAAATATGTCGCCAAGCAGACTGGTGAGCATGAATATCTGTTGTCGGCTCGGCTAGAGATAGACAAGGTGAATGAAATGTTTAACTTAGATTTGCCCGAAAGCGAGGAATACATGACGGTTGGAGGCTTGATTTTGAATGCCTATCGTAGCTTCCCGAAGTTGAATGAGATTGTAAAAATAGAAAAATTCGAGTTCAAGATTATCAAGAACGCAACGGCTAAAATAGAGTTGGTTCAGCTAACGGTTTTGCCTGAATAGCCTGATAAATAGGCTAGAACGCAAAATTTCAACTGAAAAATTCATGCGTTTGATAAGAATTTAGTATTTTTGTACGCATTTTGTAGGTAACTCACAATACCATGACACAGGTAGTTATGTTATTTTGTAGTACGAACAATGCTTCAAGACGAATATAAAAAACAAAAAAATAAAACAGTATAATTAACAATGGCAGCATTAGGAAAAATTAGAAAAAGAGGCCTGATCTTGATTAGTATTATCGGTTTGGGTCTTTTTGCGTTTATTGCTGAAGAGGGATTTCGTTCATGCGAAGCATCACGAAACGACCGACGTCAGCAGGTAGGCGAAGTGTTAGGTGAGAAAGTCAGCGTGCAAGACTTTCAAAAGCTCATTGATGAGTATTCGGAAGTCATCAAGATGCAACAGGGTGTGAACAACCTCAATGAAGCGCAGTTGAACCAAGTGAAAGACATGGTTTGGCAAACTTACATTCAAACCAAGGTGGTGGAGAATGAAGCCAACAAGCTGGGACTGACCGTCACCGATGCCGAATTGCAGAATATCTTGAATGAAGGAACCAACCCCATGTTGATGCAGACACCGTTCGTGAATCAACAAACGGGTCGCTTTGATGCGAATTCGCTGAAGAAGTTCCTCGCTGATTACAAGACACAGCAGACCGCCAATCCACAACTTGCAGAGCAGTACCAGGCATTGTACAAGTATTGGACGTTCATAGAGAAGACACTTCGCCAACAATTGCTGGCGCAAAAATATCAAAGTCTTCTTGCAAGTTGCATCCTCTCTAACCCTATTGAGGCCAAAATGGCATACAAAGAGGCCAATGAGGAGAGTCAGATAGAGCTGGCCACGTTCCCTTATTCAAGCATTGAAGATAGCAAGGTGAAAATTTCTGACGCTGACTTGAAGGCGAAATACGAAGAAGTGAAGGGTCGTTTTAAGCAGTATGTAGAAAGTCGTGACATCAAGTATGTGACGGTGCAGGTAACACCTTCCGCTAGCGATCGTGCGGCTTTGCAGAAGTCATTCACGCAATATACAGCCGACTTGGCCGCTGCAACCGACCCTGCAAACGTTGTTCGCAAGAGTACGTCTTTGGTGAACTATTTAGGTTTGCCTGTTGCCAAGACAGCTTATGCGTCTGACATCGCCGACAGACTTGATTCCATGGCTGTTGGACAGACCTTTGGTCCGTTCGAAAGTCAGATGGATAACACGTTGAATGTCATCAAACTGGTTTCTAAACAATTGTTGCCCGACTCGGTGCAGTACCGCCAAATTCAGGTAATGGGTGCGACAGCCGACGAAGCTCAGAAGCGTGCTGACTCCATTTACACCGCATTGAACGGTGGTGCCGACTTCGAGTTGATGGCCAAAAAATATGGACAAACGGGCGAAAAGACCTGGTTGACGACCGCACAATATCAGCAAGCTCCGTCTATGGACGCTGATACAAAGACGTATATCAATACACTCAATAATCTTGGCGTCAGCGAAACGAGAAACATGAAGCTGGGCCAAGGCAACGTTATCATACAGGTTGTTGACCGCAGGGCGATGATCAACAAATATACGGCTGCCGTCATTAAGAAGACCATCGATTTCTCTAAGGAGACTTATTCAGCCGCCTATAACAAGTTCAGCTCATTTGTTAGTGCTAACCAAACACCAGATAAAATCGCTAAGAATGCAAAAGGCAGTGGTTACACGGTGCAGGAAGCAAAGGATATCACCACTTCTACACATACATTAGTGGGCATTAACGACACTCGTGACGCTCTGAAATGGTTGTTCGAGGCGAAAGAAGGTGAAATATCTCCGATGTACGAGTGTGGTAACAACGACCAGTTGTTGCTCGTGGTGCTTGATAAGATTCATCCAAAGGGCTATCGTCCTTACGATGATCCACAAGTGAAGGAGATGTTGAAGGCTGAGGTAATGCGTGACAAGAAGGCCGAACAGCTCATGGCTAAGGCTAAGGATGTGAAGTCTGTGTCAGCTGCTAAGGCGAAGGGAGCTACCGTTGCTCCTGTCAATCAGGTAACCTTCTCGGCACCAGTGTTTGTGATGAGTACGGGTGCCAGTGAGCCTGCTTTGAGTGGTGCGGTTGCTGCTACGGCTAAAGGACAATTCTCTGCCAAGCCTGTTAAGGGTAATGCAGGCGTTTATGTCTTCCAAGTAACCAATAGAACGACCCGCCCAGGTAAGTTTGATGCCAAGACTGAAGAAGAAAAGGCACGGCAGAAGGCATTGCAGTTTGCAGGCAACTTCATGAACGAATTGGTGATAAAGGCCGGCGTAGTTGATGATCGCTACTTGTTCTTCTAATGCGATAGATATCAAATCGCTCATCGTTAGGGTGGCTCATTCTATATCATTGGCCAACTAACGTTGCATCGAAATATAAAAAACTCCGCGTACTTGTTTGAGTACG
>NZ_AWXC01000041.1 GCF_000479005.1 Prevotella sp. BV3P1
TAAAAAAAGCTGATGGCAAAGAAGAAACATAAAAAGCAGGGCGGACAACAGTTCTTGTCTGATACCGACTATCTGAAACAGCGCATGCGGTCGGTAGAAATTGGGACATGCTATATGTTACCATCCATTCTGGAAACGGGATTGGGGCATGTCGTGGTTACCCGTAGACATACGGGTGGCAATGTCAGTATGGGATGTTATTTGGTGGATACCTTTTGCCTGGGTGTGAAAGACTCGTTCTACCACCTGCGCATGACCCCGTATGAGTTTTCCTGCTTCATGGAGCCGTTGGACCGGGAGGGTGTTGAGGAATGCAGCTACGAGGAGGCTCACAACATGATATATGGCGCCATTGAGTTCGCAGAGGAAGGTGGCATAAAGCCCGACAAGAGCTTTGCTTTGACGAAGTATATACTGGAGGAAGATACGGACGACGTGCCGCTGATAGAATATGAATTTGGCAAAGACGGCCAGCACTTTTTGTTTGTACACAGTGAGCTGGAGGCAAGCAAGTACCTCCCTACGCTGCGGAAGACGCTGGGCGATGATTTTGACTTCATGATTAATGACGAATGGGATGACTTCGATGAGGACGACGAAGAGGATCTTTACGACATGGAGGATGATGACTGGGACATGCCACGCGGCGGTATAGATGCGCTTGTGGACATGCCTTATACCTACAAGCACCCGCCTTATCCATCGACCTGTACCATCAAGCATGAATGGCTGTTGCAGGAACTGAGTAAAAAGGAGAATGCCTTTGGACTGGAAGACGAGCTGACTGACCGTATTCTGGCACTGCCCAAGGACGAATCGCGGCAAGACTTAGAGCAAATTTTGGCGTTCAACCTGGGGCTGACCTGCGATGAGGATTTTACTGATGCTGATGATGAAGAGTTTATCGGCATTGTCAGCTCGTGCATTCTGTTACTGGGCGAGGTGGGGAACAGTGACAGTAGTTTGGATTTGGTATTGGAGGTGATGAGGCAGTCGCCCGATTTCTACGAGTATCATTTCGGTGATTTTGGTGCCGAAATCTTGATTCCTACGCTGTATAAACTTGGGCAACATCGAACCGACAAACTGCTGGATTATTGCAAAGAAGCCGGACTGTATACCTACGCCAAGTGCCAGGCGATAGAAGCTCTGGCAAAAATTGGCGTTCTGCTGCCTGATAAGCGGGACGAAATAGTAGGCTTGTTCAAAGAGCTTCTTGCGTTTGCCGCAGAGCATTTAGCCGAAAATACCACCTTCACTCCTACGCTGGTCGGACTGATGTCTTCTTATGTGATGGACTTACAAGTCAAGGAGTTGTTGCCAGAATTGAAGAACCTGTATGATACCGGGTTGGTGGATGAGGGCATTGCCGGGCATTTCAGTGAGGTAGAAAAGCAGCTGACAGGGCAGCTTCCCATGCACAGCGGTATACAACAAGAAATGGACATTCGAAAAATATTTGCCAGAATGCGTTCAAATCCATCAGATTAGCAGTAGGTAGGTTTGATGGATGGAAGTTCAGTTGTATGTCAAGAGAATGATAAATAAGAAAAACCATATCATTCCGCCTCATGACGGGATGATATGGTTGAATGACATGAAATACCTTAGCCTGCTAAGGCTGTTCATATCTTGACAAGGTCAAGCTGCTCAGTCTTATCAGAATTTATAGGCAAGACCAGCAGAGATGACGCCTTGGTTGGTGTTTTTAATAATCTGGAATTTAACCTCTGCATTCAGGGCAAGCTTGTCTGTGAGGTCATATTGGAAACCACCACCAAGGTTAAGACCAAGGTAGCCGTCACTGTATGATTTGTTACTTCCTACTGTGACACTACCACCTGCCGTGTTGACTGTTTGAGTGAAGCCATCAACAGAAGAGTGAAGATAGGTAAGTCCTGCCAGAGGGTATACCTTGATATTGTTTCCAAGTGGGAAGAGATAATGTACATCCAGATTGAGATCCCACCAAGAAATGTTGTTCTTTTTTAGGAAGTAGTCGAATGTTGCCTGTGCGCGGATAGCG
This sequence comes from Prevotella sp. BV3P1, assembly GCF_000479005.1. Classification (GTDB taxonomy): domain Bacteria; phylum Bacteroidota; class Bacteroidia; order Bacteroidales; family Bacteroidaceae; genus Prevotella. The sequence continues at coordinate 2,027 of NZ_AWXC01000041.1, forward strand.
TCAGTGATTCCATAGCCACCCTTTACACCAATACCCAATGTTTCGCTGTCTGTTGGATACGCCAGTTGTCCCCCTAAGTAGGTTTGTCCCTTTTGCGCATAAGCGCCAATACTGAGCAATGCAATGACTGCTGTTAAAAATAATTTCTTCATAATTACGATGATTAAATGAATAATGTATCCTATTCCTTAGTCATTGATGCTTAGTGAGAACCAACTTTGACCGGTACCACCAGCCTTGACTTATGGGTTAAGAATATGTTGTTACAAAGATAGAAAATGTTTATTATTTAAGGATGAATGTATCATCTTTTTTTTTATGTTTTTTTTATTCCATCTTATCAGCGATGGCCTGCTTGATCTTTACTTCCAACTCTTCGCACAGTTCAGGATTGTCTTTGAGCAAGTTTTTGGTCGCATCGCGTCCCTGTGCCAACTTAGAATCTTGATACGAATACCATGAACCGCTTTTCTTGATGATGTCATACTCAACACCAAGGTCAACAATCTCGCCAATTTTTGAGATACCTTCGCCGAAGGTTATTTCAAATTCAGCCCTGCGGAAGGGAGGCGCCACCTTGTTTTTGACCACTTTCACGCGCACCTGGTTTCCAAGAACCTCGTCGCCATCCTTCACACTCCCTTTCTTGCGGATGTCAAGACGTACCGAAGCGTAAAACTTCAACGCATTACCACCTGTCGTTGTTTCAGGACTTCCGAACAGTACACCTATCTTTTCGCGCAGTTGGTTGATGAAGATACACGTGGTATTGGTTTTGCTGATGGTGGAAGTTAGTTTTCGCAAAGCCTGACTCATCAATCGGGCTTGCAGGCCAACGTTGCTGTCGCCCATGTCACCTTCTATTTCTTTCTTGGGAGTCAGTGCAGCCACAGAGTCGACAACCAAGATGTCTATAGCCGACGAGCGGATGAGTTGGTCGGCTATTTCCAACGCTTGCTCCCCGTTATCGGGTTGTGAAATCCACAGATTGTCGACATCCACACCTAACTTAGCTGCATAAAAGCGGTCGAAAGCGTGTTCGGCATCGATGAAAGCAGCAATGCCACCAGCTTTTTGTGCTTCGGCAATGGCATGGATAGCCAATGTCGTTTTACCCGACGACTCTGGTCCGAATATCTCTATGATTCTTCCTCGTGGATATCCACCTACGCCCAAAGCCACGTCTAAGGCGATGCTGCCAGTGGGAATTACTTCCACATCGGCTATTTGTTCGTCGCCCATGCGCATGATGGCGCCTTTACCAAAGTCTTTTTCTATTTTAGCCATCGCAGCTTGTAGGGCTTTCAATTTTCCCTCGCCGGATGTAGGAGTGTTTGTTTGTTCTTTTGCCATAATTAAATGGAAGCCTCACCCCCGTCCCCTCCCCAAAGGGGATGGGCGTAGATAGCTTCTTTTTTTATTATTGTTGTTTAGTAATGTTATTTCTCACTGTTGATTAAATGAACTGTCATTTATTCTTTACCTCTATTGCTAAGCGATGATGCTTTCAGCAAAAAGTCTAATCACCCCCCTCCCTTTCGGGGAGAGGCAGGGCGTAGATAGCTTCTTTTTTATTATTGTTGTTTAGTAATGTTATTTCTCACTGTTGATTAAATGAATTGTCATTTATCCTTTACCTCTATTGGTGAGCAATGATGCTTTCAGCAAAAAGTCTAATCACTCCCCTCCCTTTCGGGGAGGGGCAGGGGGAGAGGCTCCTTTTCATTCCTCTCCAAACACTTCGTGCCAAGGCAAACCTTGCTTGTTGAGTTGTTCCATGAAGGGATCTGGGTCGAAGTCTTCTACGTTCCAAACGCCGGGCTTCTTCCAAAGACCTTTCAGGAACATCATGGCGCCAATCATGGCCGGAACGCCCGTGGTGTAGCTCACGCCCTGCATGCCTGTTTCCTTGTAGGCATCCTGGTGCTTGCAGTTGTTGTAAACGTAATAGGTAAGTTCTTTGCCATCTTTCACGCCACGAATGTGACATCCAATGCTGGTCTCGCCGTCATAGTTCTCACCAAGGTCTTGTGGATTGGGCAAAACGGCTTTCAAGAATTGCAGAGGAACAATGTTCACCTTCACCTTTTTGCCCGAACCATCTGCCAACTCAGCTTCGTATTCAATCTCGTCAATGCGCGACATTCCCAAGTTTTGAATGACATCCAGATAATTAAGGTATTGCTCTCCGAAAGTCATCCAAAAGCGGGCCTGCTTGATAGTAGGATAGTTTTTCACCAAACTTTCCAGCTCTTCGTGGTGCATCAGGTAGCTCTCACGCGGCCCAATGTTTGGGTAGGTAATGGGTTTATGAATCTCCAACGGTTCGGTTTCTATCCATTTGCCGTCTTTATAATAAAGACCCTTCTGCGTAATCTCCCGAATGTTGATTTCTGGATTGAAGTTCGTGGCGAAAGCCTTATGGTGATTGCCCGCATTGCAATCCACAATATCCAAATAATGTATCTCGTCAAAATAATGCTTGGCTGCGTAGGCGGTGAAAATACCACTCACGCCTGGGTCGAAACCACAACCCAGGATGGCCGTAAGCCCAGCCTGCTCAAACTTTTCTTTGTATGCCCATTGCCATGAATATTCAAAGTGCGCCTCGTCCCTGGGCTCATAGTTGGCCGTGTCTAAGTAGTTACATCCACAGGCCAGACAAGCCTCCATGATGGTGAGGTCTTGATAAGGCAATGCTAAGTTAATCACCAATTCTGGCTTGTAGTCGTTCATCAAAGCTTTTAGTTGCTCCACATCGTCAGCATCTACCTGAGCTGTTTTGATGCTTGGCTTACCAATTGCTTTCACAATCTCATCACATTTTTCCTTTCGCCGGCTTGCTATCATGAAGTCAGTGAAAACCTCTGGGTTTTGTGCAATCTTAAATGCGGCAACTGTAGCCACGCCACCGGCGCCAATCATTAAAACTTTTGACATGATAAAGATTCCCCGTCACCCCCAGTATGTAGGGGAGAGTGCCTCGCAGGGTACGCTTTTAGCGGCACTTTCTGTTGGTTGTTATACGTTATTTTATTTCTTCACTCTTGATTCCCAAGGCGTTCATCAGCGAGTAGCCTAATATTTCTTGCCTGAAATTCCCTCCTGATAAGGGTTGCATGGCAAACACGGTGATGCGCTTGTCGTCGTCTACCTGTCGCAGCACATGGCGCATACGGTCGTACAGGCCATCTTTCTCGATGTTTGGGATAATCATCACCCGCTTCACGTTAGGCTGCTCGCATGCCGCTTGCACAATCTCCATCAGGAAGTCTGTCTCATCAACAATCTCCTCGATGGGCAGCGAACTGAGCATGAATTCACCCAAATGGTCTTTGAAAGCCTTCCCGTTTAGGTCTCTTTCATAATCAGATGGCATGAAATTCTCCATGCCTTTTTTGTCTTTTCGATGAATCAGCACCACCTGAGTTTGGTGTTCACCCTCCCTGATGCCGCCGTCAAGCGCCACACAGTCTATCCACCTGGCCAGGTCAGCAGCGGGAATACGTCGCCCAATCATCCGCTCGAAGTTGACGATGAGGTCGAAAGTTACGCTGTCAACATAGTCAGCATCTGCGATGATGATGTTTTCGCTCCATTGCGCTTCGCTGTTGATTTGTGTATCCATACCTTGCAAAGTTAGTGAAAAAAGTAAGAAAAAGCTGATGAATGTCATTCTTTTTATTTTCTAATGTCAGAATCATCATTTATTTTGGCTTATGAGACAGAAATGTGTCATATAAAAACAAACAATACATCTCCTATTTCCATCGAAATCAATCTCTATGAGTTTGGGGGCCAAACTCAATGACATTGGAGGTCAAACTCAATGACTTTGGAGGCCAATCTCATTGCTTTTAGAAATCCGTGTCTTTGGCCTGTTTTTCAGGGCGATTACGAGTGCGATTTTTCATGCTGTGACTGTGAAATTTCATGTGAACGAAAGAATAATAATAAAGATGTGTTTTTGTTTGGTTATTCAGTTGGCAACGACTATCTTTGCAGAGATTTTTCAGCCAAGGCCATCAAAGACTTTTTTCATCACTCTATAGTATGATGTCAGCTGAAGTCAACGAAAATAATTATAAATAAATTATATGACATCTTTAACGTTAGCGATTGTAGTCGTTTTCATCATTGGTTATCTGTGTATAGCCATTGAGAGTGTTACTAAGGTGAATAAGGCCGCTGTTGCCTTATTGATGTTCGTGTTCTGCTGGACACTGTTCATGCTCGACCCGAATATGTATATGCCAGGGTTTGCGGGGCAAGACTTGATTAACCAGGTGAGCCATGTCATTGAAAAACATTTGGGTAGTACGTCTACCACTTTGTTCTTCTTGATGGGCGCCATGACCATTGTTGAGGTGGTTGACCAGAATGGTGGATTCAACTTCGTGCGTGATGTCATGAAGACAAAGGGCAAGCGAACCCTGTTGTGGCGTATCGCTTTTATGACTTTCTTCCTCTCTGCCATCTTGGACAACCTGACTACCAGTATCGTGATGATTATGATTTTACGCAAGTTGGTACATAGTCACGAGGACCGTTTGATATATGCTTCTTTGGTCATCATCTCGGCTAATGCCGGTGGAGCGTTCTCGCCTATCGGCGATGTGACGACCATCATGCTGTGGAACAAGGGTGTTATCACGGCATTGGGCGTGATGGAAGAAATCTTCCTGCCATCGGTTGTGGCCATGGTTGTGCCGGCATTCATCATGCAATATTCATTAAAAGGCGATTTAGAGATGGCGGAAGTCAACATGAAGTCCGACTATCATGTGCTTGACTTTTCAGAGCGACAGCGCAAAGTGATATTCATAATCGGTGTAGGTGGCTTGATGTTCGTGCCGGTTTTCAAGAGCTTGACCCACCTGCCGCCGTTTGTTGGCATCTTGTTGGTGCTGGGTGTGCTTTGGACAGTTACCGAGGTGTTCTACCGTGGGTTGGATCATAAAAAAGATGGAATGGGCAAGCGTGTGAGCAAACTGTTGTCTAACATCGATATGTCTACGATCCTGTTCTTCCTTGGTATCCTCATGGCTGTGGCTTGTTTGGAAGAGATTGGCGTGCTGGGAGGCCTGGGCGTATGGCTCAACGACGTGTCTAACGGCAACCACTATGTGGTAACAGGTGTGATTGGTGTGATTTCCAGTATAGTAGACAATGTTCCCTTGGTGGCCGGATGCATGGGTATGTACCCCTTGGAGGCTGTTGGCGATATGGCTATTGATGGAATTTTCTGGCAGTTGCTGGCTTACTGTGCCGGTGTTGGTGGGTCTATTCTCATTGTGGGTAGCGCGGCCGGAGTGGTTGTGATGGGCCTGGAGAAGATTACCTTCGGTTGGTATATGAAGCATGTCAGCTGGTTAGCTTTCGTTGGTTACCTTGCCGGTATCTTGAGTTACTGGGTTATCAGATCGTTCATCATACCTATGCCCTAATAATTTCACTGAACAACGCTTTACAAAATGGTACGGCTGGCCTGATTGAAACATGAAATAATAGTGAACAAGCGTACGACAGTCCTGTCTGTGTTATTACTGATAATGATATCGGTGATGGCACAGACAGGTTCTGTTTTTGAGCAATACCTCGCCAATGTTACTGCATTTGTTAACCTCCGCTGTATCCTAAGAACGAATTTGACGATACGATGAAAGATAACAGCCGCAGGCGTTGTATTGGAATCCGCGATTAAAACCTGATGAAAATGGTTGTGCCACCGTTGGTTATTGCAACGGTCACAATGCCACTTACATGAATGTGAATATCGAAACCTTGCTGGATGACAAGCCTGCTGCGGTGAATATGCTATCCTATCCTACGAGAAAAAGGTAGTATGGTATTGCAAGTGTTTCATGGAATGACCACCCCATGTGGTGTCGTCGACATACCTGAATCCTTGGGCTACGTACAGTTTTTCGGCCAAAGGGTTATCTTTGTCTACCAATAAACCAATCTTGTGAATGCCCATTGATTGGGCCTTTCTAATCGATTCCATGATGAGTCGTTTCGCAATTCCTTGTCTTCGATAGTTTGGATTGACGGCCAAGCTGTCGATGTACAGTTCATCTTCATCGGCTTCATCAATCTGGTTCTGATAGTCTATATCGAATTTTTTGAGTGCAGCATCAATGAATGGCTGCCGAAGGTCATGCAGTTGGGCACCGTCATAGCTTACGCAAACGCCGATGACCTCATCTTCATCGTTCAATGCAACCAAGGTATTGGTATAACTATACTGTGATTTTTCCAGCGCAACGAGCTCTGTCAGCAGGTCTTCAAAATCGATTAACGTGTGATGAGGTCCCGCTAAATTTTGACAACATTCATAGTTCATGGCCAGCATGATGTACTTGGCAATCTCTCTGGCCTGATGTTTACTTGCTTGTGTTATCTTCATTTCTTCTTTTTTAAATTAAACTCGAAACAGAGTCCACCTGTTTCGATATTGTGTACTTGTATGCTTCCTCCGTGCAACATAATGGCATTCTTGACGATAGCCAGCCCAAGTCCGGTGCCACCGAGCTTTCTACTCCTACCTTTGTCTACGCGATAGAATCGTTCGAACAGTCTGGCCAGGTGCTGATTTGATACGCCTATGCCGTTATCTTGGAAGGTAAATCTCCATTCTTGCTCATCTTCTTTTCCGTCAAGAGTGATGGTTGTCCCGTCACCAGCGTATGTAATGGCATTGTCAGTCAAGTTTCTGAATACGCTGTACAGCAAACTTTGATTGCCTTGAATGATGACGTTTTCTGGTAAGTTGTTGACAAAAGCCATGTGATGATTTTGCATTTGCAGTCCCGTTTCCTTGCAGATGTTTTCAATCATCTTCGAGATGTTTACGGGTGAGTATTCCATCAAGTCGGGAGCGTCATCAATTCTGTTCAGCGTAGAGATGTCTTGTAGCAAGGAAGTGAGCCGTTGACTCTGTGCATAGCTGTGTTGCAAGAATTGTTGTCGCGTTGCTTCATTGATGTGAGGGTTATCCAAGATGGTTTCCAAATAGCCTTGAATGCTGGTCACTGGCGTTTTTAATTCGTGCGCAATGTTTTGAGTAAGCTGTCTTTTCAGTATGTCTTGTTCCTGTCTGGTGCTCTGAAGACGCTTGTATATCTTGATGATTCGTTCGGCAATTTCACCCAACTCGTCGTCTGGAAAGGCAATCAAGTCTTCGGTATCGAGGCTCTCATTGTGGTCGGCACGACTGGCAAACAGCTTCAATTTGGTGATGTTGGACGACAGTCTTCTTAAGAATCGCCACAACACCAGCGTCAAGATGACAATCGCTGTGAGTGCAAACCAAATGAAATGTTGGTCGGCTTGCAGCGATTTGGCTAAGCCATTGTTGTACGGCAAGGCACTCCGAATGGTCATCTTGTCATCCTTGAAATAGGTTGCCGAATAGAAAAACTCTTGTTTCAGGGTCTTACTGTTTCGTTCTACGCTTGACCCAGTTCCCGTTTTCCGTGCTTCAATAATCTCTGGACGGTTGGCATGATTCTTGAAGTGACTGTAGTCTTTTTGAAAATTGTCAAAGATAACCTGTCCTTGGTCATCGATTAATGTTACCCGCAGGTTAGGTATGCTGTGCGTCTTTACATAGGAGCTCAGCGTTTGTTCGTCTCTCTTGCTCAGGTATTGAATGGCATCTGCCATCCTGGTGTTATAGCCTTGCAGCCTCATGTTCAGCAGTTCCCGCTTGTATTGCTTTTCTCTTGTCTGTTGAAAGACGATGAACGAGATGGCAAAAAGCAAGAATACCGCCAAAATACTGATGTATAGTTTGCTGCCTACCGAAACTTTTCTCATAGAGCATCAAAGTAGTATCCAAAGCCAAGCCGGGTGACAATGCACTTAGCGAATCGCCCAATCTTCTTTCTTAGTCGTGTAATGTTCACGTCTACCGTGCGGTCGAGCACCAAAACGTCCTTTGGCCATATCCTGTCTATAAGCTCCTGACGCGAGAACACGCGTCCTTTTTCAGAAAGAAATAGGTGCAGTAACTCGAACTCTGTCTTGGTAAAAGGAACATTTTCACCATCGATAAGCACCTTCTTTCTGTCCAAATCCATTTCCAAACCTTGGTATTTCAGCGTCTTCGGCTCAGTGTGATCGTCGGTTTCGTTTGTTCTTCGGATGACGGCACGAATGCGAACCAGCACCTCACGGATGGAGAAAGGCTTGCTGATATAGTCGTCAGCACCAAGATTGAAGCCGGTTACCGTATCGTTCTCGGTATCGCGAGCGGTCAGAAAGATGATGGGAATATTAGCTGTCATGGGATTCTCTTTCAGCTTTTTGGCCATGGCAAATCCCGACATCTCACCCATCATCACGTCTAACAGCAGGAGGTTGAACGATGAAATGTCCATCGTCATGGCCTCTTCGGCAGAGTTTGCCGTTTCTACCACATAGCCTTCTGTTTCCAAATTAAACTTCAGAATTTCACATAAGTCCTGTTCGTCGTCTACAACGAGAATACGATATTTGTTCTCTTTCATAGTGTTTGTTATCTATTTTCAGTTGACAAAGTTAGCACGTTGGCTCTTCATAAGCATGTCAAACGTGTTACAATCGTATTACTTTTAGACATAATTCCAGCTGGGCGTGCTTGAAGTATGCATCTGGTGGCAGGCCGATATCTACTTGCATAATGCTACAAAGTTAAGCAATAAAAAGCATTTTGTCAAGTCTTGATGGTAATTATTTAATAAGGTAGATCGATATACAATAGCGGGAAACCTCTTTGTGATGGCCTCCCGCTATGCTCTCTCTGTGCGTAGATGTGTTGTTGCGGCTTTTTAGAGTGGGTATTCGTCGAATGCGTAGAGTGCCGTTGAGAGATAACGTTCGCCGGTATCGGGCAGTAACACCACAATCTTCTTGTCCTTATGCTCTGGTCGTAGGGCCAATTCTGTTGCTGCAAAGGCTGCTGCCCCAGACGAGATACCTACCAACAGTCCCTCCTGTTGAGCCAACTGTCGACCTGTTCGGATGGCGTCATCGTTGTCTACGGTCAGTATTTCGTCTACCACCTCAGCATGATAGGTTTGAGGAATAAAGCCGGCTCCAATGCCCTGAATTTTATGAGGTCCCGATTTTCCGCCGCTCAAAACCGGTGAAGTCGATGGTTCCACGGCCACAATTTTGATGTTGGGGTTCTTCTCTTTGAGGTATTTGCCGATGCCAGAGAGCGTACCACCAGTCCCCACGCCAGCTACGAAGATATCAATGTCGCCGTCGGTGTCGTTCCATAATTCAACAGCCGTGGTGTCATAATGTTTCTGGGGATTAGCTGGATTGGTGAATTGTCCCAGAATTACCGCACCTTCTATGCTGTCTCTCAGTTTCTTAGCCGCCTTGATGGCTCCATTCATCCCATCCTTACCAGGGGTCAACTCAACCTTCGCACCGTAGGCTTTGACAAGGTTTCGGCGTTCAACACTCATGGTTTCAGGCATGGTGAGTATCAGTTTGTAGCCTTTTACGGCCGCCACCAATGCCAAACCTACGCCCGTATTGCCGCTGGTAGGCTCGATGATGGTGGCACCGGGCTTCAGGGTTCCATCCTTCTCTGCGGCTTCCACCATTCCTAAGGCGATGCGGTCTTTCACGCTGCCGCCTGGGTTGAAGAACTCTACCTTGGCTACAAGGGGCGTTTTAAGTCCGCGAAAGGCTGAATATTTGTTCAACTCTACCAAAGGGGTATTACCAATCAGGTCTGTCATTTGTTTTGCAATCTTGCTCATATTGTCTGTCGTTTTTAATGAATGAATAGTTTCTGGGTGCTCGCCTCATCATGTTCTTCCGTCCGCTTGCTTGTCGCTTGTTCTCGTTCAGCGTGCCGTTTTCTCGACGATGAATGTGGAAGATTTGCCTTGTGGCGTTGCTCCCCATGAATGATATTGCAAAGATACACTAAAAAACGCTGGCCTGCAATCGCACGATAACGGTATTTAGCCTACCACGATTGTGGTATTTCGTGCCTTTGTGAATCCTCCTTTCTTTGATGAATAGAACGTGCTGACTTCTAAAATTGATGACATTAAAAGGCCATTGTGCTTGCCGCATTGGTGATAAATGCTTATATTTGCCCTACTAACAGTGCCTGATGCGTCATGATTGGCTCACATTGTTTCATGCCAACCTCAGGTACATAACGCACAAAGCTCATGAAATACGCTGATTACATCGAAAGGGTAGAGATTGACTCGCTATGGAGTGGTCGCAAGCATGTGGTCTGGAATCTTGACAGACAGGTTAACGTGCTGAGTGGTGTCAATGGTGTTGGCAAGAGCACCATCTTGAACCGGGTGATCAAAGGCTTGTCAGAGGGTGGCGACTTCAACTCGCATTTGCCCAAAGGAGTGCACATCACGGTGTCACCGGCCGATGCTACGGCCATCCGCTATGATATCATCCGGTCGTTCGACCGGCCGTTAATGAGTTCGGAGATGGTTGCCAAGGTAGACATTAGTCTGGCCACCGAGCTGGATTGGCAGCTCTTTCAGTTGCAGCGCAAGTATTTGGATTATCAGGTAAACATCGGCAACCGCATCATCGAGGTGTTGCAGAAAGGGGGCGAAGATGCAGCAGCTGAGGCACAACGCATATCTGCCAGCAAGTTGATGTTTCAGGATATGGTGGACAAACTGTTTGCCGAAACTGGCAAGACCATCGTCAGAACCGAGAATGAGATACGTTTCATGCAGATGGGAGAGAAACTCTTGCCCTACCAATTGTCAAGTGGCGAGAAGCAAATATTGGCCATCTTGCTCACCGTGCTGGTAGAAGATGGTCTGCCTTATGTGCTGCTCATGGACGAACCAGAGGTGAGTTTGCACGTGGATTGGCAGGAACAACTCATCGACCTGATTCTGCAACTCAATCCCAATGTGCAGATTATCCTCACCACGCATTCGCCTGCCGTCATCATGAATGGGTGGATGGGGCATGTCACCGAGGTTAGTGACATAACGGATGTTCATAGATAGGAATGGTCTGGATGTGAAAAAGACACATGAACCATGGGCAAAAAACTGAAAGACAACCTCTCATCACGCTATTTCGAGGCGGCTAACAAGATGAAGTCGCAGCACGCCAGACGCCGCATCGCAGCCTATGTGGAGAGTTATGACGACATATTTTTCTGGCGATCTGTCTTGAGCGACTTCGAAGACGACACCCGGTATTTCCAGGTGATGTTGCCCTCTCGCTTGGAACATCTTGAGAGAGGCAAAAAGGCGGTGCTTATGAACCTCCTCATGGACAAGGTGGGACGTGACATGATTGCTTGCGTGGACGCCGATTACGACTATCTCATGCAGGGTGCCACCGAGATGTCGAAGCAGGTAACAACCAATCCTTACGTCTTCCACACCTACGCTTACGCCATTGAAAACTTGCAATGCTATGCACCATCGTTGTACGAAACCAGTGTTATGGTTGCGCTCAACGACCACCACATCTTTGATATGGAGGCCTACCTGCGCGACTATTCGCAAGCCATCTTCCCGCTTTTCGTATGGAGCATCTGGTTCTATCGAACGCCCAATTACGGCGAGTTCACCATCATGGACTTTCTGCGCGTCATCGAACCGGGACGCTTTACCATGGCGAAGGCCGAGGACGTGGTGGCCAGAGTGCGCAGAAAGGTGGGCAAGCGCATCAACCAACTGCAACAAAAATATCCAAACAACAAGGAAAATTATCTGCAAGTAAAGGAGGACATCAAGCGACTTGGCGTAACCCCCGATACCACCTATTTATATATACAGGGTCATCATCTCTTCGATAAGGTAGTGGTGCCCATGCTCAACAAGGTTTGCATGCAGCTTATTCGTGAACGAGAAGTAGAGATTTCTCAGCAAAGTGTTCACGGCACACAGCAGCGTAACGAACTGTCCTGTTACCGCAACAGCATCGAAGCCATTCCGTCTATGCTCAAAAAGAATACTCGTTACAAGCAATCTGAACCGGTGGTGCGCATTCAGGCCGATCTTCAACGATATTTAGAGCTGACAAAACAAAACCACACAAACAACGACACAGACCGTGAGTAGCCTGTGCCTATATAAATATTTAAAACCATTTGATTATGTTAGATTTGATTTTTGCCGTATTGGGAATTTGCTTGGTGCTGGTCATCGTGGTGCCTGGCGTATACAATTATGTGAAGTCGATGAGGAAGAATGTACGGGAGAAGGATGCTAAGAACGCCTTTTTCAACACGCTGTTTTTTGTGGTCGTGCTGGTGCTGTGCATCCTTTTATTCAAGTCTATTGGCGTGTTCCACGCCTTTGACACCATCGCCGCATACCTGCATTGATGCAATGTCACGAACGGGGCATTGGGCATGGATTCCAATGTCATTGAGTTTGCGTTCCAATGTCTTTGAGTTTGGGCATTAATAGCATTGACTTTGGAGGCCAAACTCAATGCTATTGGGATGATATCTATATCTTCTTGTCAACCAAGCGATTAGCCATTACAAGAAAGGTCTGCACCATGATGTGTGTCCATGATGCAGACCTCTCCTGATTGTGGGTTTCTTTGCTACTCTTTTTTAAACGTAGGTTTCGAGGAACTTCACGGTTCCTTCCACCTTTAACTCCCGGGTTGTGGCGGGAATCAAGATGGTTTCGCCGGCGCAGAGTGAGGTTTCGTTCCCCTCGTTGTCCGTGATTTTGCCCTCACCCTTCACGCCAATGAGGATGACGAAGCTGTCCAACTCGCTGTAGTCGAGTGTCATTGGCTCGTCAAGGTCGTATACGGCCGTGTTGAAGTAGGGACAGTGAACGAGGCTCACACCTTGGTTCTTGGTCGATGTATAATCGGTGCGGTAGTCTTTTTCCACGTTGTAGTTGATGCATTCGGCGGCCTGCGCGGTGTGCAGTTCGCGATAGTTGCCATTCTTGTCCTTACGCTTGAAGTCGTAGATGCGGTAGGTTACGTCGGATGTTTGCTGAATCTCGGCCAGGAAGCATCCGGTTCCGATGCTGTGAATGCGGCCGGCCGGCAGGAAGAAGCAGTCGCCTTCTTTCACTGAGTAGTCGGCAATGGCATCGAGAATAGTATCGTTCTCCACCATCTGCTTGTACTCTTCGGGCGTGATCTCCTTCTTCAGTCCGCTCCGCAGGTGTGCGTCTTTGTCGCTGTCCATGATGTACCACATCTCCGTTTTGCCGCGGCTCTTCCCTTGTTTCTTGGCAATCTCGTCTGTAGGATGTACCTGGATAGAAAGATCTTGGCGGGCATCGATGAACTTGATGAGCAGGGGAAACTCGTCACCAAAACGCTCATAGTTTTCTTCTCCGATGAGTTTGCCTTTCAATTCGCGCACGACGTCGTTCAAGGCGCGGCCTTCATACTCGCCTTCACTGACGAGGGTCTCGTTGTCTTTCACGCCGGATATTTCCCAACTCTCGCCAACGTTTTCCAGTTGTTCGTCGAGTTTCTTGAATGGAATAATCTTGTTGCCCCCCCAAATGGTTTGTTTGAGCAGGGGTTTAAACTTGAGTGGTTTCATATTTTTTTATTTTATGTTGACTGATTTGTTGTCTTCTTGTTTAATTATCTTTCCAGAACGCCGGTGACAGGATGACCAACACGCTGAATATTTCCAAACGCCCGATGAGCATGAGCAGTGCACATACCCATTTTACAAAGCCGGGCAGCATGCTCCAACTCATCGTCGGTCCGATTTCAAGTCCCAGCGTTGGCCCCACATTGCCGATGCAGCTGAGGATGATGGTGATGGAGTTGGTGCTGTCGATGTGGGCCATCATCAGTACGAACGAGGCCAGCAGGCACAAGATGAGGTACATGGTGAGGAAGGCCAGTAGGGTTCCTCGCTTCTGGTAAGGTATGTTGGTGTCGTTGACCTTCAAGGGAAGTACGGCGTTGGGGTGCAGTATTTGTTTAAATTCATTGCGGATAGTTTTGAGCAACATCACCACCCTGACGCACTTGAAGCCACCACTCGTCGATCCCGAACAGGCTCCGATGAACATGCAGGTGGCCAAGATCACCCAGGTGACGTGTGGCCATTGGCCGGCATCATCGTTGAACAGACCAGTGGTGGTGATGAACGAAACAACTTGGAAGATGCCCGAACGGAATGCTAGTTCTAAGTCGTAGCCCCGATTAATCATCAGTTCGAGCATGATAAACAAGCTGAAGAGGATGACAACACTTAGGTAAAACTTGAACTCAGAGCTTTTGAATAATGCTTTGAAGCGCCGTTTCACCACCGCTGTGTACAGCAAAGTGAAGTTCACTCCCGATAGAAAACAAAAAATGGTGCAGATGTATTCCAACGCTGGAGAGTGGAAAAACTCGGTGCTGCTGTTGTGTGTGGAAAAGCCTCCCGTAGCCGTTGTGGTCATTGAATAATTGACGGCATCGAACCAGTTCATTCCATAAAGGATGAAACAGCCTATGCAAGCGATGGTAAGCACGAGGTACACGGTGAGAATCCACTTGGCACTGGTGGAAAGTCTTGGATGCAATTTCGACTTGATGGGGCCGGTTGCTTCGGCTGCAAACACCTGAACAGAACCTCCTACCATGGAGGGAAGCAGGGCAACGGTGAAGAATACGATGCCCAAGCCGCCAATCCATTGGGTCAATGAACGCCAAAAGAGTAGGGCGTGGGGTAATACTTCTACGTCATCTATGATGGTGGCACCGGTGGTGGTGAATCCCGACATCGTTTCAAAGTAGGCATCCGTGAAGCTGTGAATGTAGCCACTGAGGGTGAAGGGGAAAGTGCCGAAGAAGCTGAAGACTATCCATGAGAGCGTTACCACCAAGTAAGCGTCGCGCCTGGACAAGGTGTTATTGGAGTTACGGCCCAGGTATCTCAGGATAAAGGCTGTGAAGAGGCTGATGAATACCGACAGAAGAAAAGCCATGGCATCATCTTCACCGTAGAAAAGAGCCATACCGAAACAGGCGAAAAGGATGAAGGCTTCGATGAAAAGTAGGGAGCCTATCACTTTATATATGGTTCTGAGGTTGATCATTGCTTGCTGTTTTGACGTTGCTAAATGAAGAGTCTTTCTATCGTCTTGAGGTTGATGTTGTGGCAGAACACCATGACAATGTCGCCAGCCTGTATCTGTGTATATCCCGAAACGAGCATTCCTTCATCTCCTCTGACCAGTCCTCCGATGGTTGCCTCTTTGGGTAACCCCAAATCTTTCACAGGCTTTTTGGTGACACGAGAGCCTTCTTGGGCCACAAACTCGGCCACATCGGCATTCGCAGACATGATGAATCGCATGTTCATGACTTCGGCATCGAGCATGATTTGATAGATGTGACTGGCTGCAATGGCCTTTTTATTGATGATAGTGCCGATGTCCAGGCTCTCAGCCATGCTCACATAGTCAACGTTTTCGACCATAGCAACGGTCTTTCTCACGCCCAATCGTTTGGCTGTTAGGCAGGCCAGAATGTTGGTTTCGGCATTGTTGGTCAGGGCAACGAAGGCTTGTGTGTTCTTAATGCCTTCCTCTTGCAGCAGCTGAGTGTCACGACCGTCGCCGTTGATGATAAGCGCTTTGTCGTCGTCCAACAGGTTATTCAGCTCTTCACATCGCTCCTCGTTGATTTCAATGAGCTTGGTATCCAGGTAATCAGGCATGGTGTTGATGGCTCTGACGGCCGTTGCACCGCCGCCCATGATCATCACATTCTTCACGTCTACATACAGTTCTTTGCCCACTATCTTGCGGATGTAGGGGATATATTGCGTAGTTGTCATGAAGTAAGCCAAGTCGTAGAGCTTCAATTCGTCGTTACCACCGGGGATGATGGTTTCATTCAAACGCTTGATGGCCACCACATGATACGGATCATCGGGTCCGCAGAGGTTCTTCAGCGGGTTGTTGAGTATCTCACAGGTTTCCCTTAGCTTGATGGCCAACATCACTAATGCGCCATTGTGGACATCCCATCGCTGACGAACCCACGACATTTTGAGTCCATTGATGATGTCTACGGCGGCCAACTTCTCTGGGTAAATCAGCGAACTGACACCCAGTCCGGTAAAGAAATCCTGTAGTTCGGGCGCTGTGTATTCGCTGTTGCTGATTTTGGCAACGGTCTTCTTAGCTCCTAAAGCTTTGGCCAGAACGCACGAAGTGATGTTCAGACTCTCTTCAGGGGTAACGGCAATGAACAGATCCGCATGTTCAGCGCCCGCTTCGCGCAATGCCTTAATGCTGCTGGGCGAGGCTTGTACGGTCAGTAGGTCAAAGTCGCTTCCTATCTGAGCCAGCCGTTCGTCGTCTTCATCAATCAGCGTAATGTCTTCATGGTTGCGTGAAAGCATCTTGGCCAGATGTGTGCCGATGCCGTAAGCGCCACAGATGATAATCTTCATGTCTATGTGATTTTTAGAAAATCCTTTGTTGTTTCAAGTTTTTCAGACTTGGTTTGAAGCCAGTATGGCTTCGATGTTTTGCTTGATGTGGGATGCGTCTAATCCTACGATTCTCCTCAATTCGTCCACTGAACCATGCGTCACAAACTCGTCGGGCAATCCCATTCGCTGCACGCTTGGGGCATATCCATGGTCGTTGAACCACTCCAAAACGGCCGAACCGAAGCCTCCGTTGCGCACGCCGTCTTCAATTGTGATGACTTTCTTGAACTTTTTCCCGATCTCCT
Source organism: Prevotella sp. BV3P1 (assembly GCF_000479005.1). GTDB lineage: Bacteria > Bacteroidota > Bacteroidia > Bacteroidales > Bacteroidaceae > Prevotella. Next base: position 18,716 of record NZ_AWXC01000041.1, read on the forward strand.
CCAACAGATCTCCGTCCAAAGGTTTGATGAACCGCATGTCGTAATGCGCCACGTTGTCCTGCTGAGGCAATGCTTCAATGGCCTTCTGCACATCATTTCCGATGGGGCCCACTGTGAGGATGGCCACCTGGTCGCCGTCTTTCAACTTGCGACCCGTGCCCACTTTGATTTCTTCCAGTGGACATTTCCAATCTTTGTTCACCCCTCTGCCGCGTGGATAACGGATGACAAACATGCCCTTGTCGGGCAGTTGAGCCGTGTACATCAACCGTCTCAGTTCCTTTTCGTCCATCGGTGCGGCGATGGTCAGGTTGGGGATGGGGCGCAAGGCGGCCAAGTCGAACACGCCATGGTGCGTGGGTCCGTCCTCACCAACAAGTCCTGCACGGTCCAAACACAGTACCACGGGTAGGTTGAGGATGGCCAAGTCGTGGATGATATTGTCGTAAGCACGTTGCGCAAACGAGCTGTAAATGTTGCAAAATGGCTGCAAGCCTTCTTTCGCCATGCCGCCGGAAAAGGTCACCGCATGTCCTTCGGCAATGCCAACGTCAAACGCTCGGTCGGGCATGGCTTTCATCAGCTTGTTCATCGAGCAGCCGGTTGGCATGGCAGGAGTGACACCTACAATTTTTGGATTCTGCAAAGCGAGCTCTACCAGCGTGTCGCCAAAAACGTCTTGGTAACGTGGTGGCTCTTCAGAACAGTCTTTAACGATGCGTTCACCCGTCTCTGCGTTGAATCTACCTGGTGCATGCCATTCGGTTTGTGACTCCTCTGCAGGCTTGTATCCCTTGCCTTTGGTGGTATGCAGATGCAGCAGTTTGGGGCCTTTCATGTCCTTCAGCTGCCGCAAGATGCGCACGATTTCAGTAACGTCGTGTCCATCAAAAGGTCCGAAATATCGGATGTTCATGCCCTCGAAGATGTTCTGTTGGCGGCTGATGGCCGACTTGATGGCGTTGTTGAGCCGCAAGATACCTTTCTTTCTGTTCTCACTAAGGTAGCCACGTTGATGGAGCCATTGCGAAGCCTTAAATCTCAGCTTGTTGTAGGTGGCATTCGTATCGAGGGTTAAGAGATATTTTTCCATGCCCCCCACTGCGTGATCGATGCTCATGTCGTTGTCGTTGAGGATGATGAGAAGGTCGTTCGGGGTCGACGAAACGTTGTTCAGTCCCTCGAATGCCAATCCACCACTCATGGCACCATCGCCGATGATGGCTACAATCTTCTTGTCATTCTCGCCACTTTTCTTGGCTGCGACGGCCATACCCAATGCCGCCGAGATGGAATTGGAGGCATGTCCACAGGTGAAGGTGTCGTACTGGCTCTCCAAAGGCGTGGGAAATGGGCGCAGACCATGCAGCTTTCGGTTGGTGGAGAACAGCTCCCGGCGCCCTGTGAGTATCTTGTGTCCATAGGCTTGATGCCCCACATCCCATACAAGTTTGTCGCTCGGTGTGTCAAACACATAGTGCAAGGCCACGGTAATCTCAATGGCTCCCAGTGAAGATGCAAAGTGTCCGGGATTTACGGAAACCTCTTGGATGATGTCTTCGCGAAGTTCACGACACACCTCTGGCAACTCTTCAGCGCTGAGTTTTCGTAAGTCTTCGGGGTAATTTATTTGGGTTAAAAGCCTTAAATTCGTCTTGTCCATCAATAAGCTCTCTACTATAACCATGCAAAGATAATAAATTTATATGAACAATGTGCCCTTTGTGCTGAATTTTGCAGGCAGACATACGGCGCTTTCATGTAACATTGACGCATTGTGTTTATTACGTCAAGCAGTGCATTTATTAGATAAATCCCCGCCTTTGCAACGTCTTTTTAACACAAATGCTGGGCGTTTTTTCAACCAACTGGTTGACGTGTTGAAAATAAACCAAGGATTCAATGGTTTTGTTATCTACTTGATGATGAATTAGTTAGATGATTTTCTTACTTTGAAGCCCATTAAAAAGTAATGTGTTTAGAGCCAAAATCCCATCTTTTTGTGTCAAAACGGCCTTCAATAGGATGTCAATTGGTCATCAATAGCATGTATATTGCGATGCAAAAGCATTGATATTGGATGATAAAAGCATGACAATTGGCAAATTGTTCCATTCGAATGGGCTAAAAGAAGATGCGTTTACAACTTATTTTCTCTATTTCGCGATTTTGTTTTGTCAAAGAAAACGAATCGATTTAACAAACGAAAGGTTTATTAACGCAGACGGTTTTCGTTGTCATCCGTAAGTAAACAAAAGGGATTCCGTTGGTAAAGAAAATATCTTCTCCGTACCGAATATCTTGTGAGGAACATTTGTAATGTGGTCTGTTAAAATGAGTTTTAACCTTAAATGCTGAATTTTTTCATGAAAAATGCTTATTTTTGTCAACAAATCAATTATACAAACAAATCTATCATGAGACAAAAATCTTTCTTCTTGGCTGCCGTCCTGCTGTTCTCGTGCTTGACTGTAGGAGCGCAAAAGCCTGGTGGACTTTCTGCTGACCTGTTGAAAAAGATACAGCAGGCACAACCATCTTCACCGGCCGATAAGGCTATCATCAATGCTGTGGCATCGAACAACATTGACGATTTGGTTAAAAATCATGCCAATCAGGGTGCGGTAGACACGTATTTCAGCATCGAGACACCCAAGCAGAGCATACACGACCAGCAGAAAAGTGGCCGCTGTTGGATGTTCTCGGGCTTCAACGTGCTGCGCGCGAACTTTGCCAAACGGCACCAAGATACGCTCGCCGTGGAGTTCTCACATGCTTACTTGTTCTTTTATGACCAGCTGGAGAAGGCCAATCTCATGCTGCAAGGTGTCATAGATAATGCGTCGAAGCCATTGGATGATAAGCGAATGCAGTTCTTCTTCAAGAATCCTGTCAATGATGGCGGTACCTTTTGCGGGGTTGCCGACTTGGCCGAGAAGTATGGTTTGGTACCTATGAGCGTGATGCCCGAGACCTATTCGTCTGACAACACCAGGGTGATGGCTCGTTTGTTGTCATCCAAATTGCGCGAATATGGGCTGGAATTGCGACGCATGGTGAACGCTAAAAAGAAAAAAGCTGAGGTGGAAAAACGGAAAACCGAAATGCTTGCCACTGTTTATCGTATCTTGTCGCTAACCATTGGCGAGCCTGTTCAGAGCTTTACCTACGCTTTCAAAAACAAAGATGGCAAGGCTGTTACACCACAAAAGCGCTATACGCCCCGCGAATTTTATGACGAAACGGTGGGACATGGACTCAACGGAACGTTCATCATGGTGATGAATGACCCGCGACGGGCCTATCATGAAACTTACGAAGTGGAGTATGATCGCCACAGTTACGATGGACACAACTGGAAATACCTCAATCTTCCGATGGACGAGATTGCGAAGTTGGCCATCGCCAGCTTGAAAGATGGGCACAAGATGTACAGCTCTTACGATGTTGGCAAGCAGCTGGATCGCAAGCGAGGCTATATGGATGTGGACAACTATGATTACAGTAGCCTGCTGGGAACAACGTTCAACATGGGCAAGGCCGACCGCATTGCCACGTTTGACAGCGGCTCTACGCATGCCATGACATTGACAGCTGTCGACTTGGACGCACAGGGCAAGCCGCTGAAGTGGAAGGTTGAGAACAGTTGGGGACCCACCTACGGGCAGAAAGGCTGCCTCATTATGACCAATCAGTGGTTCAATGAGTATATGTTCCGCTTAGTTGTTGATAAGAAATACGTACCTGCGAAGTTGCTCAAGGAATACGGCAAGACCCCAACGATGGTCATGCCCGAGGATCCTCTCTTTGGGTGTGATGAGTAAGGACTGAGGTCATGGCGGGCTATCCTTCCATTTTACCATTTCTAACCATTGAAAATAATGAATAAGTTTTATATCCTTTTATCAGCTGTCTTGTTGACAGCTGATTTTGTTTACAGCTCTGTCATCCCCGTGAAGACGGTTCGTTATGCCGGTCCTTTTGTGGTACAGCGTCCCCTGATGATTGATAGTGTCGATGTAAAGGGCCATACGTTCAACGCCAAGTCGCTGCTGGACACGCCTTTGTCGCTGCAACAAGTGCGCCAGGGACGAGAAGTTTCTGGCGAAGTTTTGCCCATTTCCGATGCGCCATACGCCCTTCATTTGCTGGGTTTTCGCATTCAAGCCCACGGATATGGTCAGGCTACGGTCAGAGTGGGCAAGCTCTCCGATTTCAATTTGTATGTAGACGGACAGCAAAGTCGTGATGGTAAGCTGACGTTAGAGCCGGGTTCCCACGATGTGGTGGTGAAATATCTTTCTAAACGCGGCCGATCGGACACGCTGGACATACAGGTTGAGCCCCAGAAGGGAGTCAAATTCTCGGTTGGTGAGGGCGAGAAAACGTTCACATTGCGCAGCCTGACCGACCGTAGGTTCGTGACTGGTGTGGAGCTTTCGCCTGATGGTAAATACCTCATCACGGCTTTTCGGGACGTGGCTCATGGTGGCAAAGCGTCATATTGTTGGCAGGTGAAGGAACTCAAGACAGGTCATATCGTGGCAACTCGTAACGAAGTCGTTCACTGGATGCCGCATTCTCACGAGCTATATTGGGCTCGTCAGGGCAAAAACAGTAGGGAGTTGGTCACGTCAGACGTAGTGACAGGCGTCGAAAAAGTCATCGCCACGAATCTGCCGGAGGGTTCTTTCGTGCTGTCACCCACTGCTGATTACCTGGTGGTGATGCAGAAAAACGAGGGAAAGAAGAAGGATCGTGATGTCTATGAGATTACAGAACCCGAGGATAGGCAACCGGGTTGGCGCAACAGAACAAGTCTGTTGAAGTTTGATTTGCGCACCGGACTGGCCCAACCGCTTACCTTCGGCTATCACGATGTGTCGCTCTTGGACATTAATAACGATGGTTCCAAGGTGCTCTTCATGACCACTCGCACCCGACTTACTCATCGTCCCACCACTTTATTCTCTATTTTCTGCCTGGATGTGCGTACCCTGAAAGCCGATACGCTGGTCTGTGACGATGGATTCATTGCCAGTGCGGCCTTTTCACCCAATGGAAAAGAGATTGTAGTGATGGGTTCTCCCGAGGCTTTCAACGGCATCGGAGCCAACGTTCCCAAAGGAAGAGTGCCGAGTATGTACGACTATCAGTTGTTTACGTTGCGACTCTCAGACCGACAGGTCACGCCGCTAACCAAGACATTCAATCCCGGCATCAGTCAATACGCATGGAACCACGCCGATGGTAAGCTGTATTTTTCTGCCATGAACCGTGACAGCGTGAGCCTTTACTACTGTGATACGAAGTCGAAGAAGATAGTGAAAATCCATCAACCCGAAGAGGTTGTCAAACGCATGTCGTTCGCCCATTCGGCTCCTATCATGGCATGGACGGGCGAAAGTGCGTCCAATGCCGACCGTGTGTACACCATGAACCTGTCTGCCAAGCGTCCAAAAGTGGTGGAAGACACCAACCTTCAAACCCTTGAAGGTATTCGCTTGGGGGAATGCAAGGCTTGGAATTTCGTCAATTCGCATGGAGACACCATCTGCACGCGCTATTATTTGCCGCCCCATTTCGACCCATCAAAGCGTTATCCGCTCATCGTTAATTATTATGGAGGATGCTCTCCAACGAGCCGTAACTTTGAAACACGCTATCCTCACCATGCTTATGCTGCGTTGGGATACGTCGTGTTGGTCATCCAACCCAGTGGTGCCGTGGGATTTGGACAAGAGTTTTCTTCCCGTCATGTCAACACAGCGGGGCAAGGAGTGGCTGAAGATATCATTGAAGGAACGAAGAAATTTGTGGCCGACCATACGTTTATCAATGGCAAGAAGATTGGATGCATCGGCGCATCGTATGGCGGTTTCATGACACAATACCTGCAAACGCAGACCAATCTCTTTGCGGCTGCCATATCGCATGCGGGCATCAGCGACCATACCAGTTACTGGGGCGAAGGTTATTGGGGCTATAGTTACAGCGAAGTGAGCATGGCCAACCGTTATCCTTGGACGGACAAGAAACTATATGTGGACCAAAGTCCGCTGTTCAATGCCGACAAAATTCACACGCCGTTGTTGTTTTTGCATGGCAGTGCCGATACCAATGTGCCGATAGGCGAGAGCATCCAGATGTTCACGGCACTGAAACTCTTGGGACGACCCACGGCCTTTGTGGTGGTAGATGGTGAGAATCACCACATCACCGATTACAACAAGCGCCTGAAATGGCAGAATACCATCTTTGCATGGTTCGCCAAATGGCTCAAAGACGATTCCACTTGGTGGGACAATCTGTACGGAGAGCCGAAGCTGTAGACCTGCTTTTCATTAGCTTTCCTTCCCTCTCAAGGAGGGAAGGTTAAAGCTGTTATACCAAATGTTTGATGAGGTCTTCCCGCTCACCGGGCAGCATGTCGATGACAGGAAGCTCCACCATTGTGTAACATCCTGGCTGTTGGCGCATGCTGGCGCGTGCCACGTTGACCAATACTTGTGCGGTGAGCGCAGGGTTGTTGATGCTCATGCTGAACTCCATGCGCTGGTTTTGCGTGGTACCGCTCACTCCCTTGCGCACCAAGTGTACGCCATGTCCCATGTCACGCACCGCGTCGACCGACTCAACGGCCATGACATGCGTTTCGTCGTGTGCGAAATAGGGGTCGGCCTTGATTTCCTTGGTCACCTCATCGAGTGTGGCACCGTCTTCCAACTCCACGTATACCATGCGTCGGTGGATGCCCTCGCCCAATGGAATGGTCATCGACAGCGCATTCTTCACACCCTTCTTGCTGCGGGCGCACACGCTGTGTCCCATCGACATGCCTGGCCCGAAGTTGGTGTAGCTAAGACCTTTGGGTGCCAAGCTCTGCATCAGCGTGCGCACAATGGAGTCGGATCCCGGATCCCATCCCGCACTAATGACGCTCACCGCATGGTGCTGCTTGCACAAGGGCATTAAGGCAGCGCGGTAATCAACGATGTCTGTGTGGATATCAAAGCTGTCCACGGTGTTGATGCCAAGGGGTAAAATCTGCTGGGCGTGCTCCAGACAGCTGCGTGTGGGTGTCGCCAGGATGGCCACGTCCACGTCTGTCAGCTCTTTTATATCCTTCACAACCTTGTAAGCGGCCAACTCGGCTGGTTTGTTCTCAGCACCCTGGCGGCGTACGATGCCAGCTATCTCAAAATCTTCTGCGGCCTCCAATGCCTGAACGGCATAGTGACCTATGTTGCCGTAGCCTACTACGGCGGCTCTGATTTTCGTCATAATTGATTTTCTTTTCATGTATTGCGCCCGGCTGGGGGTGATTATCCATGCCCTTGCCGAACCCGTTAAACAATCTTTTTTATGTTTGTAAATATGATAATCGTTCGCAAAATTATAAATTTCTCCAGACAAACAAAGATGATTTAAAAGGATAATCGCATTTTTTACATTTCTTTGAATGTTGCAAACCCTTTTTGGTTATAAAAACAAGTCATTGAGTTTGGTGTGCAAACCCATAGACTTTGGCCTTTAAACCCAATGCTTTTGCCACCCAAACTCAATGCTCTAAAACCCCCAATGCCATGTGTTGAAAATGTCGCCCGTATGCGTGAGCGGTTGGATGGCGGCTGCATGGTGTGTTCATTCTTTCCATGCGCCACGCAATAAGCGGGCGGTTGCTGCGTTATCTCTATCGTATATATACACATTATAACATATGATAGAATACATCAGGGGTGAATTGACCGAATTAACTCCCGCACTGGCTGTGCTCGAAGCCGCAGGTGTGGGGTATGGATTGAACATCTCGCTGAACACCTACAGCGCCATTCAGGGTAAGAAAGAGGTGAAGTTGTATGTGCATGAATCGCTGGTGACGGGCGGACGTGATGACAATTTCACGCTCTACGGCTTCTTCTCGAAGCAGGAACGCGAGTTGTATCGCCTGCTTATCACCGTGTCTGGCGTGGGTGCCAACACGGCGCGGATGTTTTTGTCCACCCTCTCGCCCGCCGAGTTGTGCAACGTTATCGCCAATGGTGACGAGCGGATGTTAAAGGCCGTCAAAGGTATTGGACTGAAAACGGCACAGCGCATCATCGTAGATCTGCGCGATAAAATCGTGAGCAGCGGCATTGCCACCGAGCTGCATGTAAGCAGTGAGCCTGCAACGGCGGTGGATGCCAGCATCCGTGACGAGGCGGTGAGTGCGCTCACCATGCTGGGTTTCTCGCCCGCTCCCAGTGCCAAAGTGGTGGAGGGCATCTTGAAAGCCGACCCATCGCTGCCGGTAGAGCAGGTGGTGAAGTTGGCTTTGAAGCAAATCAAGTAAGCGTGCCGTGGTGAAGTACGTGTCAATCGCGTTAGGTCAGCATGCGAAATAAAAGGCGCATATATGGTTTTGTTGTGACATTGCTCGTCATGAGTATGGCGAGTTATGCCATGCGTATGCCCTTTTGGCAAGACAACCGCACGCGGAAAACCACCAGGCAACAGCCTCAGAAGCAGACAAAACCGCAGCGGAAAGACACCATCAACATCAAGGCGCAGCCCCAGTTGGACGATGAACTCAACATCCCCGATTCGTTGTTGCATCCACGTTGGAAGATTCAGCGCACGCTCCCGGTGACGATTGACGACCTGAATCAGAGTCCATTAGACTTGAAACGTCCCCAAAACCTACAGCAAGATGTGATTTACAACGATACGCTTGACCGGTATATCATCGGCTCGAAAATCGGTGCGGCGTGGCTCAACGCACCCATCATGATGACGCCGGAGGAGTATCGGGCATGGAGTGAGAAACGACTTTTCGACCAATATTTCCGCTCGAAGAACGCAGAAATATTTGAAAACAAAGGGAAAGAGAAGTTCGACTTCACCGACATGCACTTTGAACTGGGGCCCGCTGAGAAGATATTCGGCCCGGGCGGCGTGCGCATCAAGACGCAGGGAACGGCCGAACTGAAGTTTGGCGGCACGGTGAAGAAGATAGACAATCCCTCGTTACCTATCCGCAACCGCAAGATGACCACGATGAACTTTGACGAGAAGATTAATCTCAACGTCAATGGTCGGGTGGGTGACAAGGTGAACATGAACCTTAACTACAACACCGACGCCACGTTTGACTTTGATGCGCAGAACCTTAAACTGAAATACGACGGCAAGGAGGATGAGATTATCAAGCTGGTTGAGGGGGGCAACATATCGTTTCCGTCCAACTCTTCGTTGATCAAGGGCGCCAGTTCGCTGTTCGGTCTGCGCACAGACATGCAGTTTGGCAAGCTTAAGTTGCAGATGGTGGCCTCTCAGAAGAAGTCGGCCGACAAGAGTGTGTCATCGCGCGGTGGCGCACAGTTTACGCCGTTCGAGATTGATGTGGCCAATTATGAAGAGAATCGGCATTTCTTTTTGTCACAATATTTCCGTCAGACGTACGACGACAACATGAGGTCGCTGCCCAATTTGACATCGGGTGTGAAAATCAACCGGGTGGAAATCTGGGTCACCAACAATTCGGGTGTCACCACAAATACCCGTAACATCATCGCATTGACCGACCTGGGCGAGAACAAATACATCTCCAATGGCCTGTGGAACGCCACGGGACAGATGGTTCCCTCTAACAATGCGAATACCGAATACGGCACGTTGGTGGGGCAACTTGCGTCGGCACGCAACATCGACCAGTCGACAACGGTGCTCGATGGGGGTGGACTTGTGGGCGGTGTAGACTATGAGAAGCTGGAACGCGCGCGCCTGTTGAACCCCTCTGAATACACGGTCAACACGGCATTGGGGTATGTTTCGCTGCGTATGGGATTGCAAACCGACCAGGTGTTGGCCGTGGCGTACGAGTATACCTACGGTGGCGCCACCTATCAGGTGGGCGAGTTCGCCAGTGACGTGACCGACGTGAACGCGGCGTTGTTCGTCAAGTCGCTCAAAAATACCAGTAACAACCCACGGCAGGGCAACTGGAGGCTGATGATGAAGAACGTGTACGAGTTGGCCAGTAGGGTGGAGCGTGAGAAGTTTCGCTTGGATGTGAAGTTCCAAAGTGATACTGCCGGCGTTTATCTTACCTATATTCCCGAGCCTCAAGTGAAAGACCAACCCATCATACGACTGCTGGGTGCCGACCGATTGGATAACAACAACAAACCGCATAGCAACGGTTATTTTGACTTTGTGGAGGGTTATACGGTGAGCGATGGCCGTGTGTTCTTCCCCGTGGCAGAGCCTTTTGGGTCGTATATCCATCGCTATTTGGTGAGCAAAGGCGTGAATGAGGAGAAAGCCAAGCGGTATGCTTTCACCGAGTTGTACGATTCTACCAAGACCGTGGCCAAGCAAATCGCTGAGAAAAACAAGTATGTGCTGATGGGACAGTTCAGGGGTTCGGCGGCCAACGTCATCTCCTTGGGAGCCTACAACGTGCCGCAAGGGTCGGTTGTGGTGACGGCTGGCGGTGTTAGGTTGACCGAGAATGCCGATTACTCGGTTGACTATGCGGCTGGTGAGGTGACTATTTTGAACCAAAGTATTATCAATGCGGGGACAAACGTCAACGTTTCGTTGGAGAGTAACACCGACTTTGCGCAGGAACGAAAGACGATGTTCGGCGTGAACTGGGAGTACGATTTCAGCAAAGACCTGCAACTGAGTGGTACGTTGCAACATCTTTCCGAACAAGCCTTAACCAACAAAGTGAACATGGGGTCAGAGCCGTTGAACAATACCCTGTGGGGAGTCAACCTAAACTGGAAGAAGGAAAGTCAGTGGCTCACCAATGTGTTGAACAAAATTCCATTCTTACACCTGACGCAACCATCGAACATCTCGCTCAATGCCGAGTTTGCACAGCTCATTGCAGGGCAAAGTCATGGTACGCAAGACAACGCTTCGTATCTCGATGACTTTGAGAATACGACCAACAAGATAGATGTTTCAACGCCAACATCATGGATTATGTCGAGTGTGCCATCGATGTTTCCCGAGTATAGTGACAAGACCACCCTGCGCAGTGGCTACAATCGGTCGCTCTTGGCTTGGTATACCATCGACCCATTGTTCACCCGTCGCAGCAGTTCTTTGACGCCAAAGCACATCAAGAGCGACTTGGAACAGCTGTCCAACCATTACGTCCGCGAGGTGTATGTCAGGGAGTTGTACCCCAAGCGCGACCAAAGTAGCTACAGTGGAGCCACCGCAACTCTCCCAATCTTGAACCTTGCGTACTATCCAAGCGAGCGTGGACCGTACAACTTCAACCCTGATTTGACGGCAAAGGGGTTGCTCAACAATCCCAAACAGAAGTGGGGTGGCATGATGCGGAAGCTGGATTACAGCGATTTTGAATCGTCCAACATCGAATATATCGAGTTCTGGATGCTCGACCCGTTCATCTATACCCGCCAAGAAGGTACGGCCAGCGAGTACGGAGGCGACTTCTATATCAACCTGGGTGAGGTTAGCGAGGACATTCTTCATGACGGAAAGAAGTTTTATGAGAGTGGACTTCCCGTCGATGGAACGCAAACTTATATCACAACCCAATGGGGAAAGATTCCCACTCCGGCCACTGTGACGTATGCTTTTGCCACGAACAAAGGAGCAAGAGCATTGCAGGATTTGGGCTTCAACGGGTTGACAGACGAGGAAGAGAAAAACTTTGAGGCTTATCAAGACTTCTTGAAGCAGATTCAGGGCAAGGTAAGTCCGGACGTGTTCAATTCCATTTTGAACGACGTGGCTAACGATAACTATCATTATTTCCGTGGCCGCGACTACGATGAGATGCAGGCTTCCATTTTAAGACGGTACAAATACATCAATAATCCGCAAGGAAACTCGCCCGATACCGATACGCGCGGCGAGCGTTATGACACGTCGTACAAGGGTACACCCGACGTGGAAGACATCAATCAAGACTACACTTTGAACGAATACGAAAAGTATTTTCAGTATCATGTGTCCATCCGTCCGGAAGACTTGGTTGTTGGAAAGAACTTCATTGTCGACAAACGTGATGCCATAGCGCCCCTAAGAAACAAGAAAAAGGAGCCAGTTACCTGGTATCAGTTCCGCATTCCGATACGCGAATTCGAACGCCGTTTCGGCTCAATCTCCGACTTCACCAGCATCCGTTTCATGCGAATGTTCCTCACAGGGTTTGAAAAACCCATCGTATTGCGATTCGGTAGCCTGGATTTGGTGCGTGGAGATTGGCGCATATACGAACAACAACTCGATCCTGCGGGTTCCAATTCGGGCACCATGTCAGTGAGTTCAGTCAATATAGAGGAGAACAATGACAAGACACCTGTCAACTATGTGTTGCCTCCTGGCATTAGAAGAGCGCAAGATCCCACACAACGTCAGCTGGTTGAAGCCAACGAACAGGCGTTGGATATCGTGGTTTCAAATCTCGCTACGGGTGATGCCAAGGCGGTTTATAAGAACGCTTCAGTCGATCTGCGTCAGTATAAACGCCTGCAAATGTTCGTGCATGCCAACGCCATGGAGCAGAACACGACCAATTTGCAGGATGGTCAGTTGGCTGTTTTCGTACGTTTGGGCAATGATTACAAGAGCAACTACTACGAGTATGAGATACCCCTGAAGCTGACGGCACCCAAGGAATACAACCGCTACTCGTTGTCGGATGTGCGTGAAGTGTGGCCCGAAGAGAACATGTTGGACATTCCTTTGAAGCTATTCACCGATCTGAAACGGCAGAGAAACAAAGACAAAGCGCAAGGACAAGCATCGTATAATCGGGTTTACACAAGCTACGATCCCGACAAACCCAACAACAAAGTCAGCGTGATGGGTAACCCTACGCTGGGTGAGGTGAAGACTATGATGATTGGTGTGCGCAACAAAGCGGGCGAAGTGAAGTCGGGTGAGGTGTGGGTCAATGAGCTTCGTTTGCTGGAATACAACAACGAAGGCGGTTGGGCGGCACAAGGTAACCTGAATGTACAGATGTCTGATTTCGGAACAGTCAATCTCCAAGGCCGCTATATGAGTGAAGGTTTTGGTGGATTGGAAGAGGGTGTGGCCCAAAGATCTACCGATGATTACCAGAATTACAGCGTGACAGCCAACTTTGAACTGGGCAAATTCTTCCCCGAAAAAGCTCATGTAAGCGCACCTTTGTATTACAGTGTGCAGCAAGAACAGCTCAGTCCGAAGTACAATCCGCTGGACACAGACATGCGATTGAAAGATGCTTTGGACGCTGCCTCTAACCGTCAGGAGCGAGATTCGATAGAGAGCATCGCCGTGACCAAGACCACCAACACCAATTTCTCGTTGTCCAACGTGCGCGTGGGCATCCAAACCAAGCGTCACCCCATGCCTTACGACCCAGCCAACTTCTCGTTCTCGTACAGTCATTCGCATCGAAACACCAGCGGAGAAACCACGGTTTACGAGAAAGAAGACAGTTGGAACGGTAGCCTTTCATACAGTTGGACGCCCGTGTTCAAGCCTTTGGAGCCATTCAAGAAAATCAAGAACAAGAGTAAATGGTTTGACATTCTGAAGCGATTCGGCCTGAATTGGCTGCCGCAGAACATCGCCTTCAACACCGACATGATGCGCAACTACTACGAATTGCAAGAGCGTGACATGCAAGACCTTGGCGGTTCACAACTCCCATTGACCTTCAATCAGCAGTTTATGTGGAACAGAGACTTCACGTTGCGTTGGGATCTCACCAAAAACATCCACATGAACTTCCAAAGTACCACCCAGGCAGAGATTGAAGAGCCTTATACCCCCGTTAACAAAGACCTGTATCCCGACCGCTATTCGGCCTGGAAAGACTCGGTGCGAACCAGCATTCGCAACTTTGGCACGCCGCTGGATTACCGTCAACAGTTCTCCTTGTCGTATCAATTGCCGCTCAACCTCATTCCTATTTTCGACTGGGTGACCGCCGATGCCAACTACTCGTCCAACTATTCGTGGGTTCGTGGAACCCATTTAGAGGACGGTACGTCGCTCGGCAACATCGTCACAACCAACCGAAGGGTGAATGTCAATGGCCGTTTTGACCTGCAACGCTTGTACAATCACATTCCCTTCCTGAAAGCAACGAACGACCGATTCAACCGCGATCCGCAGCGCAACGCCACCAACCGCTCACGGTCATCGAGAATCGTTGGCAACGATGGTAACCGAAACACCCAAAACAAGAATGCTCGGAACGCAGCCAGGCGTTCGGCACAAGATGCCCGAGCCGAGGCGCAAAAGAAACAATTACCCAAGAACAAGAAAGGATTTGAGCAGCAAATCACGCTCCTGCCCGACACCACCATCACCGTGAGCCACGGCAAAAAGAGCAAGCGGCTCATCGTTTCGGCCCGCACGGAGGATGGCAAGACCTATCAGTTGAAGTACAAGAAGATTGATCCAAACGCCATCCGCATCAAGAATAAGGTCGATTCGGCCCTGAAACTCAAGATTACCGTCTTACCGAAAGAGCCGCTGGAGAATAAAGGTTGGTACCGAACGGCACAGTCGGTGGCGCGCCTGTTGATGATGGTGCGCAACGTCAGTGTGAGTTATCGCGACGACTACGCCATGGCGTTACCGGGATTCTTGCCGACGGTGGGCGATGCTTTCGGGCAGACCAAGGCACCAAGCGCGCTCTCGCCAGGCCTCGACTTCGCCTTTGGTATGGTGGGTGACTCGTACATTGAGCGAGCCAGGGCAAACAATTGGCTGTTGATTTCCGACTCCATAGCCACGCCGGCCACGTCTAATCACACGCAAGACCTGCAGCTGCGCATGACTTTGGAGCCTGTGCGTAACTTCAAAATCGATTTGAATGCCAGTCGCACGCAAACCACTTCAAGGAGCGTGCAATACATGTATCAGGGCAACCCGATGACCCAAACCGGCAATTTCACCATGACCACCCTCTCGCTTCGCAGCGCCTTTGAGGGGATAGGTGACGCTGGCAACGGTTTCCGCAGTAAGTCGTTTGATGATTTCTGCCGGTCGCTTGACGGCTTCCGTCAGCGGGTTGAGGCGCAATATGCGGGCTTTGTCTACCCCAAGGGCACACCGCTGGCCGGCCAACCTTTCGAGGCTGCCAATGGTGGCGTAGACCGCTACAGCTCGGATGTCATGATACCCGCCTTCCTCTCCACCTACACCAGCATGGGTGGTCATTCGCTCAACATCTTCCCTTCGTTGGCAAGACTGCTGCCTAACTGGACCATTCGGTACAGCGGTCTGGGCAAACTGCCTTGGTTCAGGGATGTGTTCAAGAGCGTTACCCTCAACCATTCCTACAAAAGCATCTTCGCCATTGGGTCGTACAGCAGCTACAGCACCTTCCAAGAGTTTATGAACGGCTTGGGATTCGTCACCAATGCCACCACCGGAATGCCCGTCCCAAGCAGCATGTACAACGTTTCTGCGGTGAGCATCAACGAGGCCTTCTCGCCTTTACTGGGACTGGATGTCACGTTTAACAACAACTTGACCACCCGACTGGAATATCGGTCAACGCGCGTGTTGAACCTCAGTACCACGAGTGTGCAAATCAATGAGGCCGTCAGTCGCGACTGGGTGCTGGGCATGGCGTATAAGATTAACAACCTGGAGCTATTTGGCGGCAACAAACGACGTGTGGCTCGACGTACGAAGGGCAATGACCAGCAGCAGCAACAACAGCAAAACAGCAGCACCAGCAACCGCAACAGTACCAGGTCGAACCGTGACCTGAACATGCGTCTCGACCTAAGTTACCGCCGGCAGGCAGCCATCAGTAGGGACATTGCCACCATGACCAGTGCCGCAAGTAGTGGCAATACAGCCTTTCGGCTCCAGTTCTCGGCCGATTATACGCTGTCGCGCCTGCTCACCATGACCCTTTATTACGACCAGCAAACCAACACACCGCTACTCTCCAGCAGCAGTTTCCCAACAACCACTCATGATTTTGGCGTCAGTCTGAAGTTCAGTCTCACCCGATAAAATCTGACCATTTTTCTTGACAAAATCATCGCTCCCTGGTATTCATGGCGATGACCCGTGGCAGCCTTTTGGTATGCCGATGAACTGTTGAGGGGCAAACCTTACGGCGTATAACCCGATTGTAAAAGAATGTAAATATCTGCATGTGAGCGGGGAAAACGTGAATAATTTCGTATTTTTGCAGTTACAAACGATGTTCGTTTGTCCAAAAGGGCTAATATTTATACATGGCACAACGTGTTTTTCATCAACGACTCACCTTGGGATTTAAGTGTGGCTTAGCACTCTTTACGATGCTTGTCGTCTATCTTTTTTGGATTAAGCAAGCTATATTTGGGCTGTTGGTCGTTATCATCATCGTGGGCATGATTGAACGTGTGCTGCACACCACCTATACTTTTGCGTGTGTCAAACCCATTGACCGTGATGAGGAGATGGAATTTCTGTTGATAGACAAAGGGCGTTTTTCGCGAAGTCAGAGCGTCCCTCTTCGCGATGTCATACAATGTAGGGTGATGCACACCAATTTTGGACTATCTCATTATTTGCTTATCGAGTATGGTGCCCATCATTTGGTGGCGGTTCAACCCAAGGACGAACGGGCGTTTGTCGAAGAATTAACAAAGCGTCAGCAGGCGGAGGATGCGTCTTCCGCATTACAAAACACATGAATAAATTAAGATTTCTTTCCTGTTTGCTTGTTCTGGGCATGTATATGCCTCTGCAGGCGCAGGTGGTTTACGAAGACATAGCGGATAACGACAGTTCGGAAGTGACCGACGTGGCCTTGATGGACACGCTCTCGGACGATAGCGTGGCACTGCCTTGGCCACAAAATGCGCAAGCACGAATTGACAAATTGCTTACGCACAAGATGTTTGAAACCTCGCAGTTGGGACTGATGGTGTACGACCTCACGGCCGACAGTGTCATCTACGCCCACAACGAGCGTCAACTGATGCGCCCCGCCAGCACCATGAAAGTGGTCACAGCCATCACCGCACTCGACAAGTTGGGAGGCAGTTATCAGTTCAAAACCGCACTTTATTACACCGGAACGATACAAAATCGCACCCTCATGGGTGATCTCTACTGCGTTGGGGGCTTCGATCCGCAGTTCGGTAGGGATGACATGCGTGCCTTTACCGATTGTATGAAAACGCTTGGCGTGGACACCATACGCGGTAATCTGTATGCCGACAAAAGTATGAAAGACCTTGACGTGTTGGGTGAAGGATGGTGTTGGGACGACGACAATCCCGTGTTGTCACCCTTGGTGTATCGCCGTAAAGACCATTTCATGACCGAGTTTGAGAAAGAGCTGCGTGAGGCCGGCATCCAAGTGGAAGCTTTCAGTTCGGTAGCAAAGTGCCCTGCCGAAGCCATTCGCATCTGTGAACGGACGCACAGCATTGACCAAATCTTGCTGCCGATGATGAAAAAGAGCGACAATCTGTACGCTGAGGCGCTGTTCTATCAGCTGGTATCGCGTGAAAACGGTCGAACGGTGACGGCCAAAGAGGCGCGGTCGGTGGTACGCCGACTAATAAATAAGGTGGGACTGGATGCCTCTCGGTATAAAATTGCTGACGGCAGCGGACTGTCATTGTACAATTATGTCAGTGTAGAACTGTTAGTGAAGTTGCTCAAATATGGCTATCAACACCAAAATATCTACAACCATCTGCTGCCATCGATGCCAACTGCGGGTGTGGATGGTACGTTGAAGAAACGCCTGAGAGATACTTATACCCGCGGAAAGGTGTGGGCCAAGACGGGCACCGTGACGGGTGTGACCAGTCTGGCGGGCTATTGTGAGGCTTCAAACGGGCACCTGCTGTGCTTTGCCATCATCAACCAAGGGGTGATGTACGGAAAAAACGGACGCGCTTTTCAAGACAGAGTTTGCCATGCGTTGTGCTTGCCATGACGTATAGGTTAAGATAAATTATTCATGAATAAACAATAAAAGATTATGTGGGATATTACAGAAACAATGGAGCAGATACGAAGTGTTGTGGAAGATCTGATTCAGATGTGTGGAATTACAGGTGCGGCAGTACCCGTTGTACGCTATGTGTCGATGTCGTTGGCAGCCATTTTCTTTTCTTGGCTCAGCTATATTATCGCCAAAAAACTGCTGATTCCTGTCATTGAGAAGCTCACTGCACGGACGAATGCCACGTGGGACGAGGTGTTGCTCAACCACGATGTGCTGCTCAAGGTTTGTGCCATCGTTCCAGCGGTAGTCATTTACAAACTCTTGCCGTTGGTGTTCTATGAAGCACCTTTTGTGCAAGAGATGCTCAACCGGCTCACCAGCATCTACATCACGGTGACCTCGGTGCAGTTAGGCATTGCCGTAATCAACTCGTTCCGCCATCTTGAGAACACACAGAACTCGAGTAGGCAGCAGTATTTGCAGTCGTTCTGCGGCGTATTGAAGATAGTTGCCATTTTCATCGGTGTCATCGTGGTGGTAGCCTTGGTGATAGACAAGAGTCCGATGAAGCTGTTTGCCGGTCTGGGTGCTACCTCTGCCGTGTTGATGTTGGTGTTCAAGGACACCATCGAGGGTCTGGTGGCCGGCATCCGTCTCACCAGTAACGACATGATTCGGCGTGGTGACTGGATTACGGTGCCGTCGACACCCGTGGATGGTGAGGTGATGGAGATGACGCTTACCACCGTGAAGGTGCAGAATTTTGACAACACCATTGTGACGGTGTCGCCCAAGACGTTGGTCGAAGGGTCGTTCCAAAACTGGAAAGGCATGCAGGAAAGTGGCGGAAGACGTGTGCAACGACTGGTTTATTTCGACTTTTTATCTATCAAACCGGCAACGCAAGAGCTGAAGGATATGTGCCAGGAAAAGGGATTTTTGACGGTGCAAGAGCTGAAAGGCGACCTCACAAACTTGGGTTTGTATCGAAAGTACATGGAAAACTGGCTCAAACAATCGCCCGAGGTGAATACAGAACTCACTTGCATGGTACGCCAATTAGAGGCTACGAATACGGGTTTGCCCATCCAGTTTTACTTCTTCCTGAGCAACAAGGAATGGATTGTCTACGAACATAACATGGCCGAAATCATGGAGTGGGCGTACACCATGGCGCCAGTGTTTGGCTTGCACATCTACGAACGTCCTTCTGTAATGCCTCAAGGCAAGCTGCTGTCGAGATAAAAAATAAAAAATAAATTGTAAATCGGTGCAAGATTTCAATGTTTTCGTCATTCTATCAGTAGATAACTAAAACAGAATAGATATGATGAAACATTTTTTTCCTTTAATCGGTGCATGTTGTTTGTCGGTTGGTATGCTGGCATCGTGTAGTGAAGACGATCCTGTTGCACCTAACATTAAGTATAATCCGGGAACCATCAAGCTGACAACAGCACAGCAAGCGCAAGTAGAAAACAGCAATGAGTTTGCGTGGAAGTTCTTTAAAGAGGTGTCGAAAGGTGAGCAGCAAGACGTGTTTGTTTCGCCGCTGAGCGTGACTTATGCGCTCGGCATGCTTGCCAATGGGGCGGTAGGAGATACGCAGAAAGAAATCTTGGAGGGTCTTGAGTTCCGTTCAGGCAAGGTGCAAGACATCAATTCTCTTTGTCATCAACTCATGATAGAATCGCCAAAGTTGGACAAGTCGACCAAGGTTTCGATGGCGAATGCAGTAGTTGCGAACAAAAACAAACCGCTGCAGCCCGACTTTAAGAACGTGGTTGAAAAACAATATCAAGCGCTTGTAACCAATCAAGATTTCAGTTCGCCGGCCACCTTGTCATTGATCAACCTGTGGGCGAGTGAACAAACGCACGGTATGGTGCCGAAATTGTTGGATCGTGTCCATCCAGATGCGGTTACATATCTACTCAATGCGTTGTATTTCAAAGGCCTTTGGTATCACAAGTTTGATAAAAAACGTACACAGCAAGAATCGTTTACGCAGGCGGATGGCAAGAAGTTGACGGTGAAAATGATGCATCAGAAAGAGCGATTCTTTGCTGCTGAGAACGACAACTATCAGACCGTGGTGCTTCCATACGGCAATGGATCGTACGAAATGGTGGTGCTCTTGCCTCGTGAGGGAAAGGATTTGTCGAGCTTGTTGCAGACCATGGATGCCAAAAAGTGGAAAGACAACCTGAAGAGCACGCATAGCAGCGAGGTTGATTTGAAGCTTCCACGCTTTACATCTGCGTACACCCGTGAGTTGAACGACGTGTTGAAGCTGTTAGGGATGAACACAATGTTTGAGCGTGGCAAGGCCGATTTGACAAAAATGTCAATGGCAAAAGCTTTCGTTTCCATGGTTTTACAGAAGGCAAAGATCGAGGTTGATGAGGAAGGCTCAAAGGCAGCAGCTGTCACGGTGGTTGAGACACTTGATGCAGCTGTACCTCCTTCTAAGCCCATTATGTTCCATGCCAACCGTCCTTTCATGTATGCCATTGTTGAACACAGTACGGGTACCATCTTTTTCATGGGTACTTATCAAGGCAAGTAAATGGTTCTTAGACCGTTGGCAGATTGCTCTTTCAGTGGAAGAAATAAAAAGGGGCGACGTTACATCAGTAGCGTCGCCCTTACAATTGATTGTTATGACGTGTTTATCCGTAGATAATTTTTCCGTTTTCGTCTTTATATTCATCCAATCCTTTCTCGTAAGTGGCCATGGCGCGCAGGCTCATTCCCACGTTAGAGAAACCGCCATCGTGATAAAGGTTCTGCATGGTGACCTTCTTGGTGAGATCAGAGAACATCACGATGCAATAGTCTGCACACTCTTCTGCCGATGCGTTGCCCAGTGGAGACATGCGGTTGGCAAAGTCGAAGAGCTTGTCCATGCCTTTAATTCCCTCACCGGCCGTGGTCATGGTAGGCGATTGAGAGATGGTGTTGATGCGCACATGTTTCTCTCGGCCATAGATATATCCAAAGCTACGCGCGATGCTTTCCAACAAAGCTTTGGCATCTGCCATGTCGTTATAGCCGAAGAAAGTGCGTTGTGCGGCTACATAACTGAGCGCAACGATAGACCCATATTCGTTAATGGCATCCAATTTCTTGGCGCTTTGTATCATCTTATGGAAAGAAACAGCCGAAATATCGAGCGTCGTGTCTAACATTTTGTAGTCCAAATCGTCGTAAGTACGATGCTTACGAACGTTGGGTGACATGCCGATGGCATGCAACACGAAGTCGATTTTGCCACCAAGAATCTCCATAGACTGCTTGAACACATTCTCCAAGTCCTCCACGCTGGTAGCATCAGCGGGTATTACTTCGCAGTGAAGCTTTTCGGATAAGGCACTTACAGTACCCATTCTCACTGCTACGGGCGTGTTTGATAATGTGATTTTAGCACCTTCTTCAACAGCTCTTTCAGCTACTTTCCAAGCGATAGATCGCTCATTAAGGGCACCAAAGACGATGCCTCTTTTTCCTAATAATAAGTTGTTGCTCATATTTATATATTAAGAGTTTGGCAACAAAGGTACGTAAAAATAATGAAATAGCTGTTCTGCCCTCCTTAGAAGTTGTTCCCTATTTCTTCTTAGGCTTTTTATCTTTCGGTGTTGGCGTTTTCTTTTTGTTTTCTAAAGCATTGTCCTTCTTGAATTTAGTGAGCTGTGCTTTCGTTTGATGTGCATTTTGTTTCTGTTGGTCCGCCCATGCATCAATGAAGCGACCCCCTTCGGTAGAAACGCCAAAGTCAAGCTCAGGCAATTCTCTTCTTTCCTTGGAGCGGTATGGAACCTTGATGATATCCGCCGACTCGATGCGTTCTACCGTCACCATGGCAACGCCGTCGGCGAGTATTCCCAACTCTTTGGCTGCTCTCCACGACAGGTCAATAATCCTTCCTCGCGTGAATGGTCCCCTATCAGTTACCTTGACAATGACCTCTTGCTTGTTAGAAGGATTGGTTACCTTTAACAATGTTCCAAATGGATAGGTGCGATGGGCGCACGTCATGCTATCATGATGCAGTCTTTCACCGCTGGCTGTGCGTGTTCCAGTCGCTTTTTTAGAATAATAAGTGGCTTTACCCTTCTGCTTTTGAGCCAGCAGAAAGGTAAAGCCTGTCAGTAGAATTAAAAATAAAATACTTATTTTTTGAAACTTCACCCTACGTTATTTTGGGTTTATACCACACCCTGTTCCATCATGGCATGGGCTACTTTCATGAATCCGGCCACGTTAGCACCCTTCACATAGTTGATGTATCCGTCGGGTTGTGTGCCGTATTTCACGCATTGTTCGTGGATAGAGTGCATGATGTAGTGCAACTTTTCGTCTACTTCTGCCTCGCTCCAAGTGAGTCGGATAGAGTTTTGAGTCATCTCAAGACCCGATGTTGCCACACCACCTGCATTCACTGCCTTGCCAGGAGCAAAGAGTTGTCCAGCTGCAACGAACTTATCAACAGCTTCAGCTGTACATCCCATGTTACTTACTTCTGCTACACAGAGAGGTTTGTTGGCCAAAATGCGGTCAGCATCTTCACCGTTCAATTCGTTTTGAGTAGCACATGTCAAGTAAATATCGGCTTTCTGTTCCCAAGGTTTCTTGCCTTCATGGAATTCAGAGCCTGCGAATTTGTCGGCGTATGGTTTGCAAACGTCATTGCCGCTGCTGCGTAATTCGAGCATGTAAGCAATCTTTTCGCCGCTGATGCCATTGGGATCGTAGATGTAACCGTCAGGACCACTAATGGTAATCACCTTTCCTCCCAGCTCTGTGGCTTTGAGAGCAGCGCCCCATGCTACGTTACCGAAACCGCTGATGGCAAATGTTTTACCCTTGATGTCAATATTGCGTGTCTGCAACATTTGATTCACAAAGTACAAAGCACCGAATCCTGTTGCTTCTGGACGAATGCGAGAGCCGCCATATTCCAAACCCTTACCGGTGAGAACGCCTTCCCAGCGACCTACCAACTTCTTGTATTGACCGAACAAATAACCAATTTCACGACCACCAACACCAATATCTCCAGCGGGAACGTCAGTGCTCGGGCCAATATATTTGTAGAGTTCAGACATGAACGATTGGCAGAATCTCATGACTTCGGCATCACTTCTTCCACGAATGGAGAAGTCAGAACCACCTTTAGCACCACCCATAGGTAAGGTTGTCAATGCGTTTTTGAAGGTTTGTTCAAAGCCCAAGAACTTCATAATAGATAAGTTAACAGATGGGTGGAAACGCAATCCGCCTTTGTACGGACCAATGGCGCCGTTGAATTGTACGCGATAGCCGATGTTAACATGAACCTCTCCCTGGTCGTCTACCCAAGGTACGCGGAACATGATGACGCGCTCTGGCTCAACAATGCGCTCTATGATTTTAGCTTTCTCAAACTCAGGATGCTCGTTGTACACGTCCTTTACGGATATAAGCACCTCTTTGACAGCTTGTAAATACTCAGATTCGCCTGGATGCTTCTTCTCCAGGTCTTGCATGATTTTTTCAATTTCCATAGTAGAATTTATTTAATTAGTTGGTTATACATGTCATGGATAGTATCCAAGACGTGGCAAATATAGTTTTTTTATAAATACCCACCAAATATAAAAGGATAAATTCTAGTTTCAATGTTTATAAATGTGAAAACTGATGGAAATACACCTTATATAATAGTTGGCGTTTGGATAGATGAAAGTTCATTGGAAATTTGTACATATACATTGTATTTCCTACATTTGTCGTGTCGATATTGTCCAATCAAAGACGGACCTTCATTTTGGAAACCTCTTTCGTTTGGTTAGTTCTTACTTCTTGAAATAAACATTTATGAGCGATTCTGTGCCTTCTCAATGGCGTAATTTTTTATTGAAGGATGTGACTTTTGTCAACCTCATGATGAGACGTATTTATAATGTCTTAATCGTTGCCAACCCCTATGACGCTTTCATGTTGGAAGATGACGGCAGGGTAGAGGAGAAAATTTTCAACGAATATATGGAGTTGGGTTTACGCTATCCGCCCACCTTTACACAGGTGAGCACCACGGAAGAGGCTACCCGCATACTTCAGTCCACACCGATAGATTTGGTGATATGTATGCCAGGTACCGCTGACGATGACGCTTTTACCGTGGCACGCAATATTAAAGACGCCTTTCCCGACATTCATTGCATTGTTCTCACGCCTTTTTCTCACGGAATTACGCATAGGATGGAGAACGAAGACCTGAGCATTTTCGATTATGTGTTTTGTTGGTTGGGAAACACCAATCTCATTATGTCTATCATCAAGCTGATGGAAGACAAGATGAACTTGGAACACGACATCACCGAAGGGGGCGTGCAAATGATATTGTTGGTAGAGGACAGCATTCGTTTTTACAGTTCTATATTGCCGAATCTGTACAGTTACATATTGGTGCAGAACAAGCATTTGTCCTTTGAGGCATTGAATCGACATGCCGCTACGTTGCGCATGCGTGGTCGTCCAAAGGTGGTTTTGGCACGAACTTATGAGGAAGCGATGGATTATTACAATCGTTTTGCGGACAATATATTAGGCGTTATCAGCGATGCCCGTTATCCTAAGGGCGGAGTGAAAGACCCCGAAGCGGGCTTGAAGCTGTTGCGTGAGATTCGCAAGCGCAACCCTTATCTGCCTTTAGTGGTGGAAAGTTCAGAGTCGAGCAATCGAGAAAAGACCGAAAGGGAGGGCTTTCGCTTTGTTGACAAGAACTCGAAGATGATGGGAATAGACCTCCGTCATATCTTTGAAGAACACATGGGCTTTGGCGATTTCATCTTTAGAGACCCGCATACTCGTCAGGAAATCATGCGTGTGCATTCGCTCAAGGAGCTGCAAGACAATATTTTTAAGATACCGGATGATTCGTTTCGCTTTCATGTCTCACGCAATCACATGAGCCGTTGGCTTAGCGCACGCTCAATTTTCCCCATCTCCGAGTTTCTTAAAAACATCACTTGGGACAAGTTGCAAGACTTGCAAGCGCATCGGCAAATCATCTTCGATGCCATTTTGCAGTATCGTAAGATGAAAAACATAGGCGTGGTAGCGGTGTTCGACCGATTGAAATTCGATCAATATGCCCACTTCGCACGTATTGGCGAAGGCTCGTTGGGCGGGAAAGGACGTGGCCTTGCTTTCTTAGACCATATCATCAAGATGCACCCCGACTTTAATCAGTACGAAGGAGTGAAAGTGCAAATCCCAAAAACGCTGGTGCTTTGTACAGATTTGTTCGACCAATTCATGGACGAGAACAATCTTTATGACGTTGCTTTGAGCGATGCGACGGACGAAGAGATTCTGCACTGCTTCTTGAAAGCCAAGTTGCCAGAGCGTCTGCGCGACGACTTTATCACGTTTTTCGATGCCACCAAGAGTCCGATAGCCATTCGTTCCAGTTCGTTGTTAGAAGACTCGCATTATCAACCCTTTGCCGGAATCTATTCCACTTACATGATTCCCTCGCTTGATGACAAGCAAGTGATGCTCCAAATGTTGGCTTGTGCCATCAAGGGCGTGTATGCATCGGTGTTCTATCATGATTCCAAGGCTTACATGACGGCTACCCGCAATCTTATCGATCAAGAAAAAATGGCGGTCATCCTGCAAGAAGTGGTGGGTAAGCAGTATGGTACGCACTATTATCCCAAGATAAGTGGGGTGTTGCGCTCGCTGAATTATTATCCAATTGGCAACGAAAAAGCCGAGGAGGGCATTGCCTCGTTGGCATTGGGGTTGGGCAAATACATCGTCGATGGCGGTCAAACTTTGCGTGTATCCCCTTATCATCCTCACCATGTCTTGCAGACCAGTGAACTGGAAAAGGCGTTGCGCGAGACCCAAACGCAATTCTATGCCCTCGACACGGCTCACGTGGGACAGGATTTTCAGGTAGACGACGGTTTCAATATTCTTAAGTTAGGTGTCAAGTCTGCCGAGACAGATGGCTCCCTGCAATATATTGCGTCAACTTACGACCCATACAATCAGATCATGAGGGATGGACTGTACGACGGAGGGCGCAAGGTGATATCTTTCTGCAATGTGCTACAACACGATGTGTTCCCTTTGGCACCCATCATGCAAATGGCGATGAATTATGGTGCGGAGAGCATGCGGTGTCCCGTAGAAATAGAGTTTGCCTGTGATATCAATGCCGATAGGACCGGGGAATTCTACTTATTGCAAATCCGTCCCATTGTCGATTCCAAGCAAAGGCTCGACGAGGACGTTGTCGCCATCGCCGATGAACGGTGTCTGTTGCGTTCGCACAACTCGTTAGGGCATGGCATCATGGACGATGTTTGTGACGTTGTTTACGTAAAAACCAACGCTTCTTTCACAGCGAAGAATAATCCTGCGATTGTAGGGGAGATAGAAAAGCTCAATGAGCAGTTCTTGTCACGAAGTCAAGGTTATGTGTTGATAGGTCCGGGACGTTGGGGCTCGAGTGATTCTTGGTTGGGCATTCCAGTAAAGTGGCCACAAATCAGCGGTGCAAAGATCATTGTCGAAACCACATTAAACAACTACCGTATCGACCCAAGTCAAGGCACGCACTTCTTCCAAAACCTCACCAGTTTTGGTGTGGGCTATTTTACGATTGATGAGGTGGGTGGCAGTGGCTTGTTCAGACAAGATGTTTTGGATGCTATGCCAGCTGTCGAAGAAACCACTTATGTTCGCCATGTTCGGTTTGACGTCCCATTGCGTATTTTGATGGACGGTCAGAAGCAAGAGGGAGTGGTACTCTTTCCTACAACATAGAGAACGGTTTGGCGGCTCGTGGGGAATGAATCCCTATGTTCATCACAGCTCTTTCATTGACGAAAGGTATTTTGTTGGAAAAACAATCTTTGATCTTTTGCATCAATTGTTGTGCAACAATTCTCCTTCAATGAAAGAGCTGCGTCTTTTAAGCCATGTCATTTTTGGTCAACCAACCCGTTGTTTTTGTCTTATTATTTTACCAAAAAACGGCCATTCAAAATCTTCAAAATAGAAAAAATCAATAGGCAAACGAACTGCAAAAATGGGCTGATTTTATCAAAATAAATGCCTTTTCATGTTGAAACATTGATTTAATGGTCTTGTAAACATGTATTAGGGGCGTTATTCACATGCTTCAGCAGCATTAAAGCATGCAAATTGCAGGCTTATCTCAATGGGTTAGTCGCCAAAAAATGGTAAAAATAGGAATGAAAAGAGTTGTATCAAACGTAACATCTTTAATGTCAATAAATTACAAACATCGCTCATTTCTCGCGTATTTGCGACCAACTTTGATGTTGGTGATTTACACGCGAGTTATGAGAGGCACTTTGTAAAGAAAAATCGGAGTGGAATCTGACGGTTTAGTCATGCGGATGATTGAGAACGACAACAGCTTGTCAGCCCTTGGAACCTACGCCATGACAGCCTAATATCTAAATCCGAGACTTGAGTTGGGTTAATAAAATGTCAGTCGGAAGGTGGTCAGTCCGTCGGTCTTGTCGGTGATAAGGTCGATGGAGCCATTGCAAGCCTGCATGATTTGTCGTGAAATGGACAGACCAATGCCGCTTCCCTGCGGCTTGGTGGTGAAGAAGGGCACGAAGATGTGGCTTGCCACGTCATCGGGAATCAATGCTCCGTTGTCGGTGATGTCGATGATGACGGATTCCTGCGCGTTGGTGTATGCGCGCAGTGTGATTTGTCCTTCCTCTCCGATGGCCTCGGAAGCGTTTTTCAGCAGGTTGTTGACCACCCTGCTGACGAGGCTCTCGTCGGCATACACCAGCAAGTCGCCGGGTTCTACCTCGTAGCTCATGTTCACGTCGGACTTTAACATCGGACGAATGAGGCTCACCATGCGCTCGAGGAACGGTCTGACATAGAATAATGTGGGTGTGGGCGTGGGCACATGTGTGAACTTGCGATAATTCTCCACAAAGCGCATCAATTCCTTGCCAGTTCTGCTGATGACCTCTAAACCCTGACGTTGTTCGCCCTGTGAGTTTTGTAGTAGGGTATCGCTGAGGGATATGATGGGTGTGACGGTGTTCATGATTTCATGGGTGAGCACGCGGATGAGCTTTACCCAGCTGTCTATCTCTTGGTTGGCCAGCTCGCCTTTGATGTCGCTGAATCCGATGATGCGCACCCGACGGCTCTTGAGCGTTGTGTGGGTCTCGCGCAGAGAGAATCCCGCCATCTTTTCCTTGATCTGATTGATGTGGGTGATGGTCTCCACCTGCAGCAGGTTGAGCGCAGCACGGTTGCTGCGGAGCACAATGCCCCGCTCCACGTCAACCACCAAGATGCCCGTATCCACCGAATCGAGTATGAGCTCAAAGTATTTTTCCCGTTCTATCTGTTCATCCCGGGCGTGTTGTAGGATTTCCTTCACGCGGTTGAGCGACTCGTTGAGCAAAAGCTCGCTGCCGTACTTCTTATTGACGGGAAACTGGAAAGTATAGTCGCCGATATCTATGGCGTTGAACATGAACGTCACTTTGCCAAGGTCGCGCCGATACCGTCGCCACAGTTGCAGATAGGCAACGAGGGCGGTAAGTAGTGCCAGGCAGAGTATGATGACAATTACGTTCATGGCCTATAGTCCGTAACGTTTAATCTTGTTGTATAAAGTCTGTCGGGAGATGCCTAACCTGAACGCCACCTGCGAGAGGTTGCCGTCGCATTCGCGTATGGTTTTCTCGATGAGCCTGCGTTCCATCTCGTCGAGTGTGCGCACGTCTTCAATTGGTTTCTCCTGTCGGGCGGGTCCACTCTCTATGTCGTCCTCAGCAATAGTAGTGCCGCTGCACAGGATAACCGCTTTCTCCATGGCATGTTGCAGTTCGCGAATGTTACCGTACCAAGGTTGCTCTTCGAGTTTGGTCATGGCACCGGCCGAGAATTTTGTCTCCGGCTTGTTGTACATCGTCGCATAGCGTTTGAGGAAGATGCCGGCCAAGGCCGTGATGTCTTCCCTGCGCTCGCGCAAGGGTGGCAGATGCAGGTGAATGGTGTTGACACGGTAGAGCAAGTCTTCACGAAACTCGCCGTTGGCTACCATTGCAGGCAGGTCTCGGTTGGTGGCGCAAATCAGTCGCACATCGATGGGAATTTGCTCGCTGCCTCCTACACGCACGATACTTCTGCGCTGCAAAGCCGTGAGCAGCTTTGCCTGTAGCGCATAACTCAGATTGCCTATCTCATCAAGAAACAAGGTGCCTCCCTCCGCCAGTTCAAACTTTCCCGGCTTGTCTGTCTTGGCATCCGTGAAAGCACCTTTCGTGTGTCCAAAGAGTTCGCTTTCAAAAAGTGTCTCTGTGATGGCTCCCATGTCGATGGGCATCATCTGGTGTCCGTGCCGTTTCGATAGGCGGTGAATCTCTTTGGCCAGCACTTCCTTGCCGGTTCCGTTCTCGCCTGTGATGAGGATGTTGGCATCGGTGGCCGCCACTTTCTCCACCATCAGGCGCAGATCTTGCATGGTCGGCGACACGCCCCAGTACATTTCTCCCTCATGGGTGGTGGCGTTCCGGATATTTTTCTTGGTTTTTCGGTAGGCATTGGTGAGCGTATCGATGAGTTTGGCATTGTCGAAAGGCTTTACCACGAAGTCGGTAGCGCCCTCCTTGATGCCCGTCACCGCTAATTCAATGTCGGCGTATGCCGTGAAGAGCACCACCTGTGTGCAGGGATTCAGTTTCTTGATCTCGCGAAGCCAGAAGAGACCCTCGTTGCCATTGTTGATACCGCTGCGAAAATTCATGTCGAGCAGCACCACGTCGGGTTTGTCCTCGCGTAGGCGGGTGGGGATATTCTCTGGTTTGGCTATCGCCGCGACATGCTCGAATACATTTTCTATCAGCATCTTCACCGTGGTAAGGATGTTTCGGTTGTCGTCAACTATCAGTATGCTACCTTGTTTCATCTATTGTCTAATGTCTGTCTACCAGTTGCACATCCTTTCACGAAAATGGCGGAAAGGTTGTTGTTTTTGCAAAGATATTCTTTTTTCTCTTTAGTATCAAGCCGTTGTCTAAAAATCATATCATAAAAAAAGGTGTGCTGCATGAGAGGACATCGTGGGAACTGTGGGTCTCACTGTCAAATAATTGGGCAGCAGTGTCTAATTGTTGGACAGGCTTGTAATCACGCTTTTTACGCAACGTACAGATAGATAGGATGTTATGTTTCTGGCACGGCATTGGCAATTGTTTAAGCGTATGAGAACAGCAATTACGATAATATTATTAGATTTGGCCGCTCTTCCGCTATTGGCGCAAGAAACATGGACCATGAACCGCTGCATTCAGTATGCGGTGGAGCACAACAACGGAGTGCGCAAACAGCGATTGGAGGTGCGACAGAGCAAGGTTGACGAGCGCACGGCGAGACTTGACCTTCTGCCCACGGTGTCGGCACAGACCACGGCGCAGTATGCCTGGGGCCGTAACATCAACCCAGAGACGAACACCTACAACACCATCACCACCTTCAACAATTATTACAGCATTGGGGCAGAGGTGCCATTGTTTGACGGTGGCCGTACCTGGAATGCCTTTCAGCAAGCTCGACTGGCTCGTGCCAAGAGTATGACGGCCCTGCAAAAGACAGCCGATGACAAGGCCATAGCCGTGATGGCGAAATTCGTGGAGGCGGTGTACAGTCGGCAGAGCATTGGCTTGGCACGCCGCAAATTGGCCGACAGTGAGGCGTTGCTTCGCAAGACCCGCGCGATGTTCGACCTTGGGGAGAAGTCGCGACCCGACGTGGCGCAGATGGAAAGCCAGGTGGCGGAGGACGATTACAACTTGCTGCACCAACAGAACGCAGCCAGATTGGCGTTGATGGCCTTGAAATCGGAGATGAATTTCCCCGTAGGCGATACGCTTGCCCTCGACACTTTGTTGACCGCGAGCCTGTCTGCTGCCGACGATGCCGAGAACCTTTATGCCGCTTTCCAAGCTGAATCACCGGAAGTGAAGACGGCGGCGTTCAATGTCAAGAACGCCCGCTACCATTATCTTATACAACGCGGACAGCTGCTGCCCGTCCTGGCGTTGGGCGGAGGAATCAACACCAACTATTACCGCAATCTTTCCCAGGGCAGCGGCAAGACCGACAACTTCGGCAAACAGTTCAACAACAACATGGGCGAATATGTCTACCTTTCCCTGTCCATCCCCATTTTCATGCCTTCGCGCTGGCGTGCCGCACGCAGGGCGAAAGCCGAGTGGGAGGCAAGTAAGCTCGACTTGGAAGACGCGCGCCGCAAACTGCACGATGACATTGCGCAGGCGGTGCTCGATCGTGACGGCTATTCGCGCGAGCTCATGAAGATGGAACGGAAGACAGCGGCCGACTCCATAGCCTGGCATCTGGCGTCGCGCAAGTATGAGGAGGGCATGCTTTCAACTTTCGACTTGCATACAGCGGCGCAAACCTTGCTCGACAGTCGCATCAAACTACTGCAAATGCGGTTGATGCTTGAGATGAAACAACGATTAGTCAACTATTATAAAGGAATACGAACATGGACATTGAAATAAAACAAAAGAAGTTTTGGATACCCCGAAAGTATTGGACTTGGATAGGGGGAGGCGTTATTGTGGTGGCGGCTCTGCTGTGGTTGGCTCTGGGAAATTTCTCATCGACACTGAAAGTCGACAGTCGGGGGCTGAGTATTGGCGATGTGAAGCAAGCGCAGTTTGACGACTATGTGAGCGTAGACGGCAATGTGGTGCCCATCCAGGTGGTGCAGATCTCGCCAGAAGAAGGCGGTGTCGTCATGGAGAGAGTAGCGGAGGAAGGCTCCCATGTCAGGAAGGGCGATGTCATCGTGAGGCTGAACAACAGCAATCTCGACCTTGAAATCCTCAATGCCGAGAGCGAACTGGCGGAGAAGCAGAACATGCTCCGCAACACGCAGATTACGATGGAACAGGACAGGCTCAATAATCAGAACGAGGCGGCACAGCTGTCAATGGACGTACAGGCCAAGAAGCGAACCTACAGCCATCAGACCGCATTGCAGCAGGAACAGCTCAACAGCCGCGAGGAATATCTTAAGGCAAAGGAAGACTATGAGCTGGCCGTGAAAAAGAACGAGCTGATTGCGCAACGACTCAAGAAAGATGCGCAGCTTCGTCGCGCACAGATGGATCAGATGAACGACAATCTCTCGTCGATGAGGCGCAACGTGGAGCTGGTACGCCAGCGCAAGGAGCATCTCAACGTGCGCTCGCAAATCGACGGCGAGGTGGGACAGCTCAACATCGAATTAGGACAGAGCATCTCTCCGGGACAGAAGATTGGTGTCATCAACGACCTCAGCGACTATAAAGTAGAGGCGCAGGTCGACGAACATTACATCGACCGGGTGCACCAAGGGCTTACGGCGACTTTCGAGCAGAACGGCAAGCACTATTCGCTCACCGTGCGCAAGGTGTACCCCGAGGTGAAAGACGGCAGATTCAAAATAGATTTCGTGTTCAGTGGCAAGCGTCCGGCCAACATCCGAACGGGTCAGACCTATTATGTCGACCTGCAGTTGGGCGAGTCGAAGCGGGCGGTGCTCATCCCCAAGGGAACGTTTTACAGCGTGACGGGCGGGCAATGGATCTTCGTACTCGACAAGGATGGCAAGAAAGCCTACCGTCGCAACATCCGCATCGGACGGCAGAATCCGCAGTATTACGAGGTGCTTGAAGGTCTTCAGCCCGGCGAGCGAGTCATCGTGAGCGGGTACGAAAGCTACAAAGACAACGAAATTTTGGTTTTGGAATAACAAGAAATGAAATATGAAACAACTGTTCAATCTCAAATCCTATTTCACCTTCCTGTCGAGGAACAAGGTGTATACCGCCATTAATGTGTTCGGACTGAGTATCAGCTTTTCGTTCGTTATCCTCATTGGTCTGTACTATCAGCACGAAACGAGCATCGACAAAAACATCACGAACGTGGATAGGCTCTATCTGTTGGGCTGTGATTTTGAATCTAGTCAGATCAGCGGCACGTCGCGCGAGATTGTCAAGCTTCTGCAGAAGCAACTGCCGCAGATTGAGAAAGGATGTGCGTTTTATGCCGATGACGAGCAGCATGTAACGACCGCCGACGAGGACAATGTGAAAGTGACCATGATGTACACCGACTCCACGTTCTACTCCATGTTCAATCAACCGCTTGTGGAAGGAGATGTCGCAACGGCTTTGAACGAACTGACCGACGTGGTTATTTCCCGGAAGTTGGCGCAGACGCTGTTCCGTAACGGCGATGCGATGGGCAAGGTGCTGACGGTGAAGAACCAGAAAGTGTATGTAAGGGGCATCTTTGAGAACATGAGCGGGACCTCTTTCCCCAACTGTGACATTATTGGGCGGTACGAACTACTGCGCGAGCGTATACCTTGGCTCTTTAAGATTGACGGTAATTTCGGCAGTCCGGATGTGGTGTTGAGCTTGAGACCAGGCACAGATATCGGCGCATTGGAAAATAATGTTAACCGAATCCTGACAAAGATATACAAAGAAAATTTCAAGATTGACTGCAAGTTCCGCCTGATACCATTCAGCGAGAGCTATTTTTCCGAATACTCTTCCAACGTATGCCAGCGCGGAAAGAGCGGCTTGGTTTATCTCATTTTCATTATCGGCCTCATCATCTTGGTGTTTTCGGTGATGAACTACATTAACCTGACGGTCGCCCTGTCGGGCAACCGCTCCAAGGAAATGGCGACAAGAAGACTGTTGGGCAGCCGGAAGAGCGACATTCTCTGGCGGTTGGTCATCGAAAGTGTGTGCCTTTGCTGCTGCTCGGTAGTTCTTTCCGTGTTGTTGGCATGGGCTTCCATTCCTTATACCTGTCAGTTGTTGGATACCCACATCACCATCGCCGAGCTGTTCAGCCCCATCAACCTGTTGTCATTGGTAGGCATTGTGCTGGCAGTAGGTATATTGGCGGGTGTTCTGCCGGCGGTTATCCAGTCGCGCGTGAAACCCATCGACGTGGTTCGCGGCACCTTCCGCCGCCAGACCAAGATGCTATTCAGCAAGGTGTTCATCGTGGTGCAAAACGCCATCACCATCATTTTCATTGCCATAGCGCTCATTGGCAGTCGACAGATTCGGCACCTCATCAATGCCCCGTTGGGCTATGACACCCGAGGCGTGATGGAAATCGGTGTTCCGCAGGATGCCCGCAAAGCCAATCTGTTTAAGAAAAACTTGCAACAACTGACACCAGTCAAGAAGGTTTCCGTCTGCTTGTGCTCGCCTCTCTTGGGCGGATTCAACCAGATGGTTTACATCGGCAAGAAGGAGGTGCGCTGCCAGCGCTTTTTTGCGGACAAGGATTACCTGCCATTGCTGGGCATCGAGGTGAAGAAACAATTTGCGCAGGGCGATTCCGCCAAGCTCTTTGTGTCGCCCAACTTCCACTCGGTAATGCAGTTGAAACCTGAAGAAAGGGCATTCCGCTATAATGAGACTTACGAGCGGGAGCAAATCAACGGCATTCTGAATGATTTCCACCTTTACACCATTGATATGGACAAAGCTGACGATCTGGTGACAGTGGTTTACCTGTTCGACCAAATCACGCACGACAACTTTGTGAGTAATGTACTCATCAAGGTGGAAGGCGACGAGCAAGAAGCCTACCGACTGGTGCAGGAAACTTACAAGAAAGTTTATCATGAGGACTTGGCGCAGGAGTCGCCCTACCTCAGTCAGAAGATAGCCGAGGTGTATAAGGAGCAGACCCGCATCGTGCGCATCCTCACCATCTTCTCGTTCCTTGCCGTTCTTATCTCGCTGTTGGGACTTGTCGCCATGTCCACCTACTTCATTCAGCAGCGCAGCAAGGAGATTGCCATCCGCAAGGTGTTTGGCTCCACGAGCAACCGGATTCGCCGAGACCTTATCCGCACCTTCCTCCAATATGTGGCCGTCGCTTTCATTATCAGCGTGCCTGTCATCTGGTATTTCGCAGGCGAATGGATCAGCCGGTACAGTTACCGCATCGTGTGGTGGCCTTGGATTATCGTTGCTGGCATCCTCGTGCTGCTTATCTCGTTCTGCGCAGTGGCCGTTCAGAGCTATATGGCAAGTAATGAGAACCCGGTAAAGAATATCAAACAAGAGTAGAGTAACGCCGAATGAGGTATCAGGTCTATTATCAAAAAAAGACGCAATTATGAAACAGCTATTCAATCTCAAATCTTATTTCACCTTCCTGTCGCGGAACAAGGTGTACACCGCCATCAATGTGTTCGGACTGAGCATCTCGCTCATGTTCGTGCTGCTCATCGGCGTCTATACCTGGCAGGAGAAGAGTGTCGATCGCCAGCACAGCAAGGGCGACCGCATCTATGCGATGGGGATCGACTTCTATGAAGACCATGAAAAGGAACTTGGGTTCCACCATGCCATACTGAGTCGTTTCCGCAAGAATTATCCGGAAATAGAAAACACCTGTGGCTTTGTCGTCTCGGACATGCGGCTGCAAAAGGGAGATGAGTACTACAAGGCAACGGTGTTGGAGACCGATTCCACCTTCTTCTCCATGTTCGATTTCAAGCTGCTGCAGGGCGACAGGCAGACCTGTCTGAACGACCGGAACAACGTGGTTGTCACCAAGCGGTTTGCCAACAAATGGTTTGGCACGGAGGAGGTGCTCGGTCGCGAGATTACATGGAACGACGGCATTCGGTATCATGTCACCGGCGTGGTGGAGGATTTCGACAATACGATTATCAACAAGAACGTGGAAATGATTATCGACTTCTCCTGGGAATGGTATCACAACACGGCAAACATGGACGAGTATTTCCCCAAGGCAGTGAATTTTTCGGGTGCAAGCATCTTCCTGCAAGTGAGAAAGGGCGCAAAGATGATGGGGCGAGAGAAAGAGTTCGGCAAATTCATTCACTCGTTCTGGCCTTATTTCGACAAGGCGCCCTTCTATTGCAGACCGTTCTTGGTGCCGCTGAACAAAATATATTTCTCTGGTTACGAGAGCTACAACGACAACTTGCGCACCGGAAACAGCCGACTGGTCAACCTGCTTTTCATTGTAGGCTTGGTGGTGCTGCTCTTTGCCATCATGAACTATATCAACCTCACGTTGGCACAATCGGGCTATCGTGCGCGAGAGATGGCGGCACGGCGTCTCTTTGGTGCAAAACGCAAGCACATCATCCTTCGGCTGATGATAGAAAGCTCAACGCTCTGTTTCATCTCCCTGCTGTTAGCAGTGTCGCTTGCGTTGGCTTTCGCCCCAATGACTGGTCGCTTGCTCAGCACCACCATGGACATGCGTGTGCTCGCAACGCCTGCCGTCATCGGTCTGTTGCTTGCCTTCACGCTGCTCGTTGGCTTCATCTCGGGCATCTTCCCCGCCTACGTCTTGTCGAAAGCAAAGCCCATCGAGGTGGTGAGGGGAACCTTCAGGCACCGCACGAAGATGGTGCTGGGCAGGGTGTTCATCGTGGTTCAGAACATCATCACCATCGTGATGCTCGCCTGTGCCACCATCATGTCGTTGCAAATGCTGCACCTTGTGAACGCGCCATTGGGTTTCAACACGAAGAACCTGATTTGCCTCTATCAAGGAGATGCTTTCAGCAGCACGGACTTCCCGGTATTCCTCAACAAGGTGAAACAGGTTTCGGGAGTGAAATTAGTGTCCTGTTCTGATGGTACCCCGCAGGACGGCGGCAACAACAATACAGTGACGGGAAAGGACAAGGTCTATTCTTTCCAAATGCTCATCGGCGATCCCAACTATCTGAAGGTGTATGGACTGTCGCTAAAACATGACAATCACGTGGGACATCGCCCCGTCATTTATCTCAACGACCAGGCAGTAGGTGATTTGAAGATGAAGCCCACGGACAGTCACATGAGTGATTTCTACAAACAAACAAAATTCTTTCTCTTCCCGGATGATGCGGCGTTTGGCGGCATTCTCAATGATTTCCGCCTGCGCAACATCACGGAGACCAAAGTATATCCGCTGTTGCTCTGCATCAAGGACAAGGTGGAGAACCCATGGAACGTTACGATTCAGTTTGAGGGAAATCCCGCTAAAACCTACAAGGAGATACAGCGCATATATAAAGAGGTGTTCCATGAGGAGCTAAACCAGGCACATCCGTTCGTTGACAAGAGCATTGAATCGGTGTTTGAGTCGGAGTTGAGACTTTCAAAGATCATCGCCCTCTTCGCTTTCATCGCCATCGTCATCTCGCTGTTGGGACTTGTCGCCATGTCTACTTACTTCATTCAGCAGCGCAGCAAGGAGATTGCCATTCGCAAAGTGTTCGGCTCCACGAGCAACCGAATCCGCCGTGACCTCATCCGCACCTTCCTCCAATACGTGGGCGTCGCTTTCATTATCAGCGTGCCCGTCATCTGGTATACTATCAGCGAATGGATTAGCCAATACAGTTATCGTATCGTGTGGTGGCCTTGGATTATCGTTGCCGGCATCCTCGTGATGCTTATCTCGTTCTGCGCTGTGGCTATCCAAAGCTACATGGCCAGCAACGAGAACCCCGTCAAGAACATTAAACAAGAATA
This sequence comes from Prevotella sp. BV3P1, assembly GCF_000479005.1. GTDB lineage: Bacteria > Bacteroidota > Bacteroidia > Bacteroidales > Bacteroidaceae > Prevotella. The sequence goes on from NZ_AWXC01000041.1 coordinate 56,300, forward strand.
AATATGAAAAAGAAAATCTTTTTTTGCATGACAGCTGTCCTTGTTTTGCTGTCATCATGTATCGTTGTACAAGCCAACTCATACGAGGCTGCCAATGACGAAAGCAGAGCTTACACGCTGAGAGATTTCTCGGCAATCGAAGTCTCCGGAGCCATCAATGTAGAGTTTGTGCAGAGTAACAATCAAAGCTACCGTGTAAAGGCGGTAGGTTCGCCCGACATATTGCCGAAGTTGCAGATGGAAGTGCGCAATCAAGTGCTGACCATCAAGCAAAAGTCTGACCCTGGCTTTCATTCAGGCAATAATCACCTCACGGTTTATGTACAGGCACCCAACTTGCAGTCGGTCACGGCTTCCGGTGCGTGTGATGTGCTGATTCGGTCGCTCAATGCCTCGGCAGTGCGGTTGGAGGCACGCGGTTCGAGTGATATCAAGGTCAATCGGCTGGCGGCCAACAGCTTGGAAGTTCGCTTGCAGGGTTCTTCTGATGCTCGTCTGGCAGGGAAAGTGTCGAAAGCCGTATATACCTGTTCTGGTTCTTCTGATGTGAGAGCCTACGATCTCAAGGCGAAAGAGGTGTCGGCCACATGCTCTGGCTCGTCGGATGTCTATTGCTTCGTCACCCGTTCCGTCAGTGCCAAAGCCTCTGGCTCAAGCGACATCCGCATCAAGGGCAACCCCGTCCAGCGACAATTGGACAAATCAGGGTCTTCGGATATTCACATATTACATTAATCATCTATACTATGTTGCATCTTATCCAACAGTCTTGCCGCATGGCTTGGCGCAATCTCTTTCGCCCCAGGCAGCACAATGTGGCCAAGATTCTCTGTTTGGCACTGGGACTGAGTGTCAGTGCGGTCATCATTGCCGAGATTTATTACGAACAGACTTTCGACCAGTGTTATCCCGATTACGACCGTATTTGCCGTGTGACCGAAGGCTTCAAGATGAAAGCACAGGAGTTCACGGAGGGTTCGAATACGTCGGGCGGCGTGGTACCGATGATGAAACGAACCATTCCGCAGGTGGAGCTGGCTACACGCACCAATCCAATCGTGACCGATGGAGAGGTGGAAACTGATGACAAAACACGTGTCCGTGCCGATGTCTACTTTGCCGACAGCTGCTTCTTCCGCATGTTTCCGGCCCGCATTCTCGAGGGTGATGCCGACCGGGCACTCACGGAACCGTTCTGTTGTGTGGTGAATCGTTCGACGGCAGAGCGCTTGGGCGGCAACGTTGTGGGTCGGCACATCGAGTCGAAGGAAATGCCGGGCCTGAAGTTGACCATCGTAGGTGTCTATGAGGATTATCCTCACAATTCAACATTCCACACCTATGATGTGATCGGATCAATGAATACGCAGAAGAATTTTAGCTTCGACGGTCAGGATAATCTGGTTGGCAACGACCGCTACAGCAGTTTCGTGCGTATCAGGAAAGGTGCCTCTCCCGATTCGTTGACGCCTCTTATACACCACATGATACAGACGCATTACCCCGTCCAGGAACTGCGACAGTCCGGTGTATGGCTCATTTACAAGCTAACCCCCATATCGCGCTATTACACGGAGGCGGACAATGTGCGCCAAATGTTCTGGATTCTGTCGCTCCTAGCCATCATTCTGCTTTCGGCCTCGATACTCAACTATGTGCTTATCGTGGTGGGCAATTTGGTCAGCCGTGCCCGTGAGATGGCGGTAAGAAAATGCTATGGTGCCGGACGAGGAGCCGTCTACAGCATCACCTTCAGCGAAGTGTGCCTGCATCTCGTGCTTGCCCTCATGTTAGGAGCAGCTCTGTTGTGGGCTTGCCATGGCACAATCGAACAGTTGTTGTCGGCTCCGCTCTCTGTGTTGGTATTCAACCGTGGTGCGTGGATTTTGCTTTTAATTGCGTTGATGGTGCTCTTCGTGGGTGGTATCGTGCCCGGATGGCTTTACAACCGCATGCCCGTGACCCTTGCATTTCATGGCTATGTCGAGGCCAGGCGTCGCTGGAAGGTGGCACTTCTGGGACTTGAGTTTGCCATGGTAAGTTTCCTTTTAGGTCTGCTTTTCATTGTCAGCATGCAGTATAGGCATACGGTTGGCTTTGACTTGGGCTATCAGTGTGCCGGTCTTGCGACTGTTAACATCACCGCGCTGCAGCCCGATGAACGCCAGACGGCATACGACGAGGTAGGCCGTATGAGCGGTGTGCGTCAGGTGTCGGCCTGCAATACGTTTCCATTCTATGGCATGAGTGGTAACAACGTAACTGTTCCCGGGGAAGAATCACAGCTGTTCAATATCGCCGATCTCTACACCGTCGCCGACCATTACTTTGATGTGCTGCAGATTCCTGTTGTCGCAGGCCGTGTCTTCGCATCGGGCAGCGACAGTCTCAAGCAAGTAATGGTGAGTCAGGACTTTGCCTCTATGATGAAGAAGCTGCGCGGATGGGACGACGTGGTGGGTAGGAAGGTGATTATCAGTGAACATAGCGGCAACGAAAACAAAGACTTACTGACCATCGTAGGCGTCTATCGTGACATTCATCTCGGCAGTGCAGAGAACAATGGGAGGGACAGACCCTCTGTGATTTTCTACGGACGTGCGGCCAACTGGATGAACAATTACCTGCTGATTCAGCTGGACGATTTCAGCGCAGAGAAGCTGACCGACATCCAGATGCGGCTCCAGCGGTTCTTCCCGGGCAAAACAGTCATGGTCGAGAGCGTGGAGAACCTCAAGAACATGCAGTATGTTGCGACTCGCAACTTCCGTAACGGCGTGATGACGGTTGGCATCGTGGTGCTTTTCATCGCGCTGATGGGACTTATTGGTTATGTCAGCGACGAGGTGAACCGTCGTCACAAGGAAATAGCCATCCGCAAGGTGAACGGTGCGTGTGTGGGCGACGTGATGCGCATCTTTCAGCTGAACATCCTTCGTACCGCCATTCCTGCCGTGCTAATTGGGGCCGTCGGTGCCTACTGGGTAGCCGCACAGTGGCTGCAGCTCTATGACAACCGCATCGCGTTGACGGTGTGGCCGTTCCTCGTGACAATCGTCCTCGTGCTGCTCATCATCGTTGCCGTTGTGGCAATCAACTGCTGGCGTGTGGCCAACAGCAACCCGGTGGAGTATCTAAAACAAGAGTAGCAAAGGAACATCCGATTGACCGGACTACAAACCATAAAACATATAAAAACCATAATATTTTAAGAATATGATTAAAGTAGAAAATTTAAGCAAATCGTTCCGTACGGAAGAAGTGGAGACCATTGCACTCAACAATGTGTCGTTCCAAGTAGAAGACAAGGAGTTTGTTGCCATCATGGGGCCTTCGGGCTGTGGCAAGTCAACCCTGCTCAACATCCTCGGACTGCTCGACAATCCCACGGGCGGCAAGTATTGGTTAGGCGACAAGGAAGTGTCGGCGCTGAAGGAGAAAGATCGCACCGACGTGCGCAAGGGAGAGATAGGCTTCGTGTTCCAGAGCTTTAACCTCATCGACGAGCTCAACGTGGAAGAAAACATCGAGCTGCCCCTGACATACCTTGGCATGTCGAAGGTCGAGCGCAAGCAGAAAGTGAAGGACATCATGAAACGCATGGGCATCAGTCACCGAGCCAAGCATTTCCCACACCAGCTCTCAGGCGGTCAGCAGCAGCGTGTGGCCATTGCGCGTGCCGTGGTATTTGGTCCGAAACTGATTCTCGCCGATGAGCCGACAGGTAATCTCGACTCGAAAAACGGTGCCGAGGTGATGGGCCTGCTCACCGAACTCAACCGCGAGGGAACCACCATCGTCATGGTTACTCACAACGAGCATGACGCCTCCATCGCCCATCGCATCGTGCGACTGTTCGACGGACAAATTGTTGGTTGATTCAGGAGCAAAGCGTAAGCAAGCCAGGTGGCCTGACGGGCTGCTTTGGCAGAACGTGCTTACGCTTTGGCCCTATAGCTTTTTCGGACAATCGTAAAACTCAGCGAGATCTTCTTTGCCATATCTTCCATCCACTCCAAAGACACCATACGCATGCCACGCCCATGAGGAAGATGTAAAATAGAGACGCCATGCTTAAAAAGGTAAAGATGCGTCCTGTGTGCACTTCTATGCAAACATTGCGTAATGACATCGGGAGCGTTGTCATGCTGTCGGGCATACGAAGACGAGAATTTCCCTTCTTAAAATCCACCACCATGTCAGCATCGTCCAAGTCTGATGAAAATCCTGCAATGGCGTGACTTCCAAAAGGACTCCCACTGACAGACTGCACCTTTTGATGCGTGAAATAGTCGGTGACGGACTGTTGCGCTCTATCCCATACATACATGCCGCTGAACGAACCTATCAGCCATGCGTTGCGATGAGTGTGTTGTTCGACATTGATACCCATGACGCTCACAGGGGGCTGCACCTTCTCTCTTTGCGGAGTGTCGCCCAAGTGACGAAGAGAATAGAAACCGTCCGACGTACACAACAGCCAGTCGGCTTTATTCTCATCATACCGCAGCGAACGCAGACAGCCATTCCATGGGTTGTCGCTATCCATGGAAGAAAAAGGTATGGGCGGTATTTTGCCAGAGGCTATGGCGATGAGCGCAGGCGGACGTAGCATCCAGCCAGTAATGGTAAGCAACAACAGAAAGAACATCGCACCTCGCCCCAACTTGTCGTGCCATGTTATCAGCCTTCGCTTCGTACGTTTTGCTAACGATGAACGGGAACGAGGCGTAAAAGAATAATATACGCCTGAGATGGAGAGAAACAAGAGGATTAGTCCCACCGCATCGACAAAGAGCTTGCCAGCCATACCAAACAGTCCGCCTCCATGGAGAAGCCATATCGTTCGGAAGAGCGAAACCTTCCCTTGGTCTTTGTCTGTTTTCGTCAAGGTGATTTTTTGGAAGTCGTGGTAAGGAAAGCGAGACAGATAGACATAAGACCGCCCCGTGATAATGAGCGAGTCGCCCTTCTGTGTAATATCGCTCAACTTTTCATGCTTACCCTGAAGAATATCAACTTGTTCCCATACGCTATGGGGGGTCAAACGATACAAATGACGTTGGCTCATGGCGTATAGACTGCCATTGGGCATGACCGCCATTCCACGAATGTTTCTCAGGTCGGCACCCTTGGGCAACCCATGATTAAAGTCGGTTATCGTGTCTGCATCCTTCTCTTTCGCCCAAATGCCAGCGTTGCCATATATCAACAACGTGTTTCTCCATTTCTGCGTACCACGAAGCAATCCTTGGTTCCACTGACTATATCGATATTCTGAGGGTAACAGTGTTCTGCTGATATCTATGCCTTGAAACAACTTGGCATGATTGAGTACTATTCCCGAGAGACAAAAGAGTATGACGAACGGAGCTAAGATAATTCCTAACCATTTATGTTGCCGTCTCCATGTTGTTTTCTTCATTCCAACTCCTTTCATCATTGCTCAACTCTCTTTCGTTGTTTGCCTTTGAGCCAAAGATAAGCACCCAACAAGATAAATGCCATGAGGATGACAAGCATTTGCCATGCGTGTTTCTCTGGCTCTACCCAAAACTCTTGAAAGAAGTTCATCCTTCCCAATATTTCCACAGGTGTCCAAAAGATGATGACAGTGGCTATCGCCATTCGTATGTTCGCACCCCATGCAGCGATGTGCAGTTGATGACGAAACATGAAGATAGACCCCACGAGACACCCCACTCCCACAAGGAATGTCACGGGGTGATGATCACCAAGGAAAGTCTTGTCGTAGCAGAACATGAGCAACAAGTACATTGCCCAAAGAATCATGTTCAGTTCCATGAACGTGACAATGCTTGTGTGGCGTGTCATGGGTTGCACCACCACAACCTTGCGCTTGCTTCGGAAACATACCTTTTGTATCCATGTAATCAGGTCGCAACCGTTCTTTGTGCTGAACACATACATGGTCATCACCATCATCCACAAGCCAAACGAGGCAGGCATGATAAGGTATTCGGGCTTTGTCACCACTACTCCATTCTCTATCTCTGGCTGAACGCCATAACGTCGGGCATAATACAGGAAGAGGAACTCCACCCAACCCGTCCAGAAAAGCAGTCCACCGAAGAGTCCCCACAGCGTTTGTCGGGTATCGCCCTTCACAAACACACCAACGATAACCATGATGAGACCTGCCAAGCCCATCATAAAACCAGCAACGTGCATGGCTCCTTCACTCATGAACTTCTCCATCAATATCATCAGCGCATGACCTAAGGGCATGGCGAAAAGCACCAATAAAAATGAGGCGATGGTGCGCCACCAGTAGTATTCTCTTACTTTCTTATCCATATTATTGAGGTATGTTATGATTGATTGATGCTGCGTATGGTCTGCCGTATCAGCGTGATGAGCTTTTGTGTTCCTAATCCAGACCGTTCTCCCGCCATCTTGATGGTAGCCTTTTTCAGAATTAATTTTCCCAATGCCGTTTGCAACATCTTAAAAGGTGCGTATTGCTGAGCCAAGGCTTCCTTGAGACCAGGATATTGCGAGAAAAGATCTTTGAGCATCGTGTCTTCGGTAATCTCTGTCACCTGTTGGTTGTTATCTTTCCCTGCTTCCACAGAGTCTGTCATTGTAGCGGTGGGCGGTGATGTGGCAGACTTCTTTTCTTCGTCTGCCCATGTGAGAAGCGTCTGCGACCCAGTGAGCGAGCGGATGCGAGTACAATCTTGCATCACTTCAAGGATGCCCCTGAAAGTACCCTGCTTGTCTCTCACGGCATAGTAAGTGATGTAGATAAACAGGTTGGGCTTGTTAATCCAAAATTCCGCCTTGCTCTGTTCGCCACTTCGCATCTTTTCCACGATTTCACGAACGATGTGTACGCTCTTGCGCGGATGGCAGTTTTCTACCTTTCGCCCTATCACGTTTTTAGAGCGAGGGAATATGCGGTGGTCGGTGTCTGAATAGAATTGCACCAGTTCATCTTCATTGACAAACGAGATGTCGAAAGGCAAATGCTGGTAGATGAGATTGATTTGCTCGAGCGTGAGCTTACCTGTTGACACGTCTAACGGTTGGTTGTGTCCTATGCCGTATCCATACTTCGCCAGCAGCGATTGCAGTTCTTGGGCAAAGCCGTCGGCAGGGCGAATGTTATCTTTCTTCTCTGTCTTTGCCACGTCGATAAAGGCAAAACCTATCTCTTGGTCTCCACTCTTCATTTCCTCAAATTCCTCTTCTTTGATCAAGGCGAGCGAGGTTGGATAGAGGATGGCCTCTTCTTTGTCCATCAAGTCGCGGAGATAGGGTATCAGCTCTTTCACTTGCGCAATAAAAGCCTCTTCATCGTTGGCTTCAAGCAATGGTTTCAACTTCTTCACGCTGTTGGAAATCATGTCGTCAAAGGTCCACATGGTGACGGTGGGACGATCAAATCCTTTCTTCTCAAGAATCGGATAGAGTTGATTTTGCTTTCGGGTATAGTGTATGAGGTAGGCAGAGGCTTTGTCTAACAGTTCCAGCCACTGATTCTTAATCACAGGATACTGCACCAAGTCTTCTGCGGCATTCAGTATGCTGCGCATCTCCCCATTCTCGCGATAGTAGTGACGGATGGGATGATCATCAGGCAAGGTTGGAATGCTGTAATCCATCATCTCCTCCAGCAGCTTGTTGAGTTCGGAAAGATTCTCTTTGAAACATTCCTCCGGATTTTCTTCCGTCATCGTCTGTTCCATCAAGGCGTAATGATAAGGGCGCAGCTTACCCACTTTTTCTTTCAGTTGTCGTTTAGCTTCCTCAAGCGAAATCGTTCCAAGAGCGTATTGCTTTTTGATGTCAGCCAAACATTGCAGTCGGTCTATCTCTATCTTAGGCAAGTGCCGCTGCATTTCGCATATTTTCTGATTCATAAGAATTGTATTTTCACATTTATGATATAACGAGCAAATGTAAACTTTATTTCAGTTCATCACAGTAATAACTTATTTGTCCGCCCGTATCGTCGATTTCGGTGTGTTGATTATACCAACTGACGATTTGTAACTTGAAATAACGCTTACCATCGGCAGTACGCACCACATAAACATGGTATGAGGGTGTATAAGTCATGGGAGGTCCAGAGAGAAACATATTTCTCTCCAACAGAGGGTTTGCACTTGTGAGTGTGCGTTGTGGTCCGTTATTGGGGTCGAACCATGGGTTCTCCTTTGGATCGAGCTTGTGTGTGTTCACATAGCGAAACCAGTCGTTTTGCGAATAGGTTATCATCACTGTAGTATCATTATCTACTATCCACTTTTCTGTTTTTGGCAGTTGTTCTACACGCTGCCAATGGTCGTAGTCGCCAAATCCAAGGTCTATGGCACCACCTTTCCCCTTTCCGCTCGTTCCACTATTGGTACGAACGTGATAGCCACAAAAAGCGATGTCCCAATCCAGTCGGCTTTGTTGCTGTCCCTCTCTAATATCCCTGTTAGGGGCAATGCGGTTGAATATCTCGCCAGTGCGCAAGTTAAAATATATCCAGTCGTTGGTAACCCCTGTGGTATAACTCGCCACACGCGGCATCACCTTTCCAGTAAACTCTTCCGCATCATACGATATACACGAGGATATGGAAAGAAAAAGGCAAAGGAGTAATGGGAGTGATTTTGTCTTCATCTTATTATATTTTATATTCAAACTGTACGTACACCCTTGCTCCAGCCGTGGCAGGAACACTAAAAGCGGTAAGTCCAGAGCCAAGCGTCTTGGGTTTGTAATTAAAGATATTATCCACCCCCAACGACAACCGGAATCTCTCTTTGTAAGTCTGTGCCACGTTTAAGTTGCATAACATATAAGAAGGCAATGTACAACGGAAATAAGCATCATACGACCTGGCATCCTTCTCTACATACACTCTATCTTGCACATCATATTGCTTCTCGCCCATGATTTGTGCGTTGACATAAGCGTCAAGTCGATAGTTTTTCTTGTTATAGCTATATTTAATTCCTGCCGTGGCAGCATGTGGAGATGTGGTATTGATGCGCAGCCCTTTCTCCTTGCTCACGTACACATACGAGTAAGAAGCGTTCAGCGTGAGCCATTTCTTTGGTGTCCAGCGTCCCAGCAAGTCAATCCCCGCAATGGTCTGGTTACTGAGATTAACATACTCAAAGTTGTATTGCATATCGTAAATACGCCATACGCCTTCTATCTTGTCCCGAAAGAAGTTGCCATAAAGTGTACCATTGAAGAAGAAACGCTGATCGCTATACTCCACACCTGTAGAAACATAATTGTTCTTCTCTGGCTTCAAAAACTCATTGCCCTTTATCATGAACATCCCCAAATGATCCCAGTTGAAAAAGAGTTCCTTGATACTTGGCGATCGGTAACCCATGGAGTAGTTGGCACGTACTGCCCAATGTTCATCAGGCGAATATTTTGCGGCTATCTTTGGCATATACATAAATCCAAACGCTCTCGAAAAATTGGTGCGCACCCCAGAAGAGAGCATCCAATGGTCGCTTGCAGTCCAATCATCCTGTACATAAAACTCAGTCTCGTTCAGTGTGCGCGATGTCATTTTGTGGTTCACAAAGCGGTCGCTCGTGAGTTGGTCTCCACAATATTCCAATCCCATGACGATTGCGTGCCCTTGAAAATAGTTGCTGGTAAGTGTCAGTCGTGGCTGAAAGATGCGCGAATGATAAACCAGTTTGCGCTCATCACGACGTTCATGACGCTTGAAGCGGTCGTAATAATCGTTGTGCAGGCTTGCCGTAAGCGTAAGCCAATTTTTCAGCGAGTAGCTCATTTTCATTCCCCATGTGTAGTCACGTCCCTGTGTCAACACGAGATCTTGTACCAAATCGTATTGGTTGATGAAGAACATGGAGCCGTACACCTGCGCCTTGAAATGCTTTGAGGGCTCAAAATAGAGTTTTTGCGAGGCGATGAGATGCTCCCTGCCCTCTATGCCCATGGGCGGACGCGGAAAGCTGCTTTCCAAAACGATATCCTTTTCCAAGAAAGGGTTTGCCTCTTTCGTGTAGACCTTGCGGTCGTTCTTGTCTTGATACAGGTAGAAAGCATCGCTTTCACTATACCATGCGTCAGTTTGCGAAGTGAACGCTCCTTTTTTGAATCCTGCCGACAGCCACCCTTGTACATTTGGGCGGTCGGCGTTCTTCTCAAACATGTAAATAAAATCTTTCTTCTTGGGATTTTTGAAGTTGCGCTCGTTCATCTGCCCCCAGCGTACGCCGGCGTCAAAGGCAAACGGCTCGTTGGTCTTCTTGGTGATAATGTTGATGACAGCTCCTGAGGCACGACTGCCATAAAGCGTGCTACTTGCCCCCTTTACAATTTCCACACGGTCGATGGCGTGCAGGTTGAAACGTTCGTAGTCAAGGTTACCCGCCATGTCGCCCGTCATGCGCTCGCCGTCTGTAAGGAAAAGCACATGGCGAGCGTCCAAGCCGTCGAGGTTGATTTCGCTTCCGAATGTAACCTTCTGTATGCTCAGTCCGGGCGTCTCGTGCTGTAGGGCTTGCTGAAAGTCGCTGTATCCGCTTTCCACCATTCCCTTTCCGCTAAGCACCCGCGTGGTGATGGGCGACAGCTTCACTGGTCGAGCCGTGCGTGAACCCATTACCACGACACCCTCCAAGTTTCTTGTTTTCGTAGTGTCCGCCTTTTCCGTCGGCTTCTCCTGTGCCAAGACAGGCATCGTGCCTAAGCATGACAGCAGGAGGACTGACGATATATATGCTATTGCTATTTTCACTCTTGTTTCCTTTTTTATTCTCAAATATAAGCTCAAAATCTAACAAAGCTAATTTATAGAACCAGCCTTAAGCGAAAGCTATGCTCTTTACGGAAAAAGCATAGCTTTCTATACCTATCTAATAATAATGTAGGAGGCATAAGAGACTATTGTGTTCATCTGGCGAAAAGTTACTCGATATTTTCGCTCTTTACAATCCATGTGCTTGCTTGTATTTCTCCAAATCTTCTTCAAATTTAGCGAAATCTTCCTTGAAGGTGTCCATCTTTGAATAGTCAATTGTCTGTAAGTAAACATAACTCTGCATCAACATGACATTAAAGTTTGTGGAAAACTCGATCTGTTTGGTGTTCACGTTCAGGTAGCCCTGCACATAGCCGCTGCCTCCGTCGCCATTCTCATATTCGTGTTGGGTATCATTCTTGTTTGGCATATAGGTAGTTGCACCGTATTCGCCAATAAATTTCACCCAGCCATTTCCCTTGTATTCATCTCTCTCCCATGAGTTAAGACGAGTAAGTTTGCAATCGATGTTAAACCATATCTGAACAGGCATTTTACCCACAGAGAAGTTCTTCAACTGAATGTTCAGAGGCTTGTCAGAACCTTCGTTCCAGTGAAAATAATATTTCAAAGGACATCCTTCGGGTAGCAACGTTTTGTCCACAGTTGCCATCATAGCCTTGGAACGCAAGACTATGCTATCTTTCAATATCTCCTTTACCTTGGCTGCGTATTCCGCATCAACAGAGGATTGTTCAATCCTTTCGTCTCCCGAGCAGGAGGCACAGATTGAACAAACCATTAATGCCAAGTAAAGGAACAAATATTTCTTACTTGCTGCCATTATCCATGTTAGATTTTATTTCCTGTAAAATCAAAACTGATGACATAACCACCCTTGTAGTCTGGGATGATAGCCTCTATATGGAATGTCAGGTTGTTGTCGGTAACATTTCCCGTGAGGCTGGTTACATTGAAATCTTTACTCAACACTGTAATTTTTTTGAACAGTTGGATATAAATATGTGCATATCCCGACGCATTGCTGATTGCACCATTCGGCTGCAAAACATCAAATACTACTTTCTTAAGTGTAAAGTCCATGTCATGATAGGTGATTCCTGCTGCAAGAAAGGCGGCATGTCCACTAAGACAACATCTGCCGGCCTCCGTAGGAGCAACCGTGAAAGTTAAGTCGTTCATGTCTCTCACATGTTTACCTCCCATATACACGTTTGTTGCAGACCCCTTAAACTGGACTTCATTGTTAATTACTTGAGCGTTAACACTCACGAAGCTCGCCATAAGAAGTACTAGCAATGAAAATATTAATCGTTTCATACCCAATGAATTTTAAAAGTGAAAAAAGTTTACAAATAATACATGGCATTATTACCATGGTTTCTTTTTCCATATATCCATCCATCTCACGTCCTCATGACGTCCCCAAGGATGTGGCATATACTGCCCTTCAACTTCAAAACTATTATTGTCTATATATTTTATATTGTTCTTGATAAAGTCTTTTGTTTCCTGACGATTGAAAATATCCTGATCTATACCCAACCCAGAATGGCGTTCCTGTGTTTTTTTACCCATATAAACGCTATATTTCATAGTTGGGTAGATAATCTGCGCATTTTTTAATTCATATAAATCACATCTCCAAAAAGACTCAAATTGCGAAAGATCCAGCTTCTTTAATTTGGGCAAATAGCAGAAAGTCATATTGTTCATGATGTACGCCTTCTTAGGAAAGATGATTTCCTCAAGATCCGGACAGTCTTTGATTTCCACCCACGATACATCCACATCTGTCATCTCCAATGGTATGCTGCGTTGTCCCAATTTGGTAGAATGGCTCATGTCCATTTTCTTGATAGAGCGACAAGTGTACATGTGCCCATGAAACAAATCGGTATTTGCAGACATATCTATGCCGTTAAGCAAGTCAAGATGCTCTAACTGGAAAAATGATATTTGTTTAGGCATTTTCAGATAAGGAACTTTTGTATATTCTTCTGAAGTGACACCTAATGTTGTTCCTTTGAAACTCTTGTTGTGTAGAACATATTGGAAACCGTCAGCATTTTTTCCTTCAAAAATAACAATGGGATTGTTGCTTTGCTCGGGTGAGGTCATTCGTCTGCTCACATCAATAAGTGTATCCTTATTTTCTGTAATGACAAATAATTGGGAGAAACTTTCGTAGAGTTGTTTTCTGACTATGGCATCAGGCACATTACGCAAGGTGTTATATGTATTCAACTTTCCATTTGCGTCTGCCATTTTCATATCAACGGCTTTCTTGTCCATTTCCGACTTTTTATAAAAAGCTACAATCTGATCCTGATCGTATTTTGCGCCTTCAGGAAGATACAACTTTTCAAAGTGGCGTTTAATGTCGGTAGCCTCGTATCCTGTAGCCTCTACATTGTCAGTATTTGCCAGTCCCTTAAATTCGTAAATGTCATTGCCTGTCAAATCCACGCCGGTAATCTGTACCGGCAGCTGGGCGAAGTCGAAAACAGGTCCATACCCGTTATTGGAGAGTTTTACGTCTTTCAGATTAGGCAGAATGTCAAGCCCGCTTAAATCTTTTAGCTTGGTGCCACTGAGGTCGAGCGAGGTGGTATTGTTTGCCAAATCGTTGAGCTCCAACTTGCCGTCTTTGTCAAACTGATAGCCTTTCTGCTTCAGAATGTTCATCAACTCCGTGTTCTTTAGGGCGTTCGCGCTGTACTTAACTACATCATCGTCACTGCTGCATGAGGCAAGCCCCATGACAAAAAATGCCAATACTGGCAATGCTAAATTCTTAAAGATTTTCATTTTAATAATCAATTAAATAAGTTTTGAATGCAAAGTTAGCGGTATGTCTTGAATACCACAATACCTATTTATTGTGATTTTTTTATCGAATTATGCAATCCTCATTTATGAGGATTTTTTTTTACTCAAGTTTCGGATTTAGATAGTAAGCGGTCTGGAATGAAGACAGACGCTGCGTTTTTTTTACAAAACGCCTCTCATATTTCGCGTGTAGACCACCAACGGTACAATTGGTCACAAATACGCTAAAAATGAGCGATGTTCATAACTTTTTATTATTGAGTGTATTAGGTCAAATATCTCTCTTTTTATTCTCATTTTTACCACTTTTTGTCGACAAAAGCATTGCTTTAAACCTCCAATTTGCATGCTTTCAGGTTGCTATAGCATGTGAATAATACCGCAAAAAGATGCTTACAAGAGCGTGAAGTCAATGCTTTGACCCCAAAAAAACGTTTATTTTGTTCAAATGAGCGCACTCTTGTCTACCGCTTGCCTATTGATTTTTTCTATATGGGTGATTTTTAAATGCTCTTTTTTCGGTAAAATTACAGGACAAAGGAAACGGATGTCCTTACCAAGGGTGACAAGGTATACATGGTAAAAAGTTCATTCTTCAATGACAAGACCGTGTTGGTTTGTGAGCCGCGTGGGCAGGTAAATAGCCGCTTTTGGTCTACAATACAACGGTGTGCGATAAATCTCTGGGTATAAGATTGATATACATCAAGAAATGTACATTTTTAAAGTAAAACATCCTTAGTTGCTTGCAACATCATGAGATAACCCATATCTTTGCATCGTGTTTTTCATGGTATTAGATTTAAGGTTAACAAAGATTGGACTACAGCGGTAGTCCTTTTTTTTATTTATATCAATCGGTTTATATTGCTCATCAGGTCAGAGATTGTTGGCTTAACCTTATATTGAGGGGTGGACGGTCAGATGTCTTGTGTTTCTGTCTTTCCAACGTGTAATCCAAGATGATTTGTTTTTATCTATAACCAGCATTTGTTGAGCTCGTTAGGGTTTTTATTTCATTTTTCAATCTTGATGGGAGGATTTTTAACTAAAAAATAGACTAAAAACTTGCGTATTGATAAAAATACATTAAATTTGCGAAGTTTTAATAATTGTTGCCGCTTATAATTCAAAAGAGGTGGCAGCAGAGAAACACGGAATGGAGTGGGGGCACCATGAGTTCTCGATAGTTAACCTGACAACCTTTAAATTTAAACATTATGAATAACAAGCAGGAAAACGAAATGACTTTCGCTGAGAAGTTACAAAATGCACCGAATCGAATCAAGCGGATTGTCTGTACTCGTCAATTCTGGGTTGAATTAGTCATCATGACGGTGGGTATGTTTGTGGCAGCCATTGGTGTGTACTTTTTCTTGATTCCCAGTAAGCTCATTATAGGCTCTATTACGGGTTTATCCTTGGTACTCGCCAAGTTGCTGCCTTTTGTGTCTGTGGGTACGATGATATTTATTATTAATGCGATACTGCTTGTGCTTTCGTTTTTGCTCATCGGTAATGAGTTTGGTGCCAAGACCGTGTACACGGCGTTGATATTAGGACCCATGATTGACTTCATCGGTTCTTTCGTTCCTATACATGAATCTCTCTTCACCACCTACGTTGCTGGACAAGCCGTTGCTAATCCTTGGTTTGACCTTCTCTGCTTCGTTCTCATCCTGAGTGCGTCACAAAGTATCTTGTTCAGTATCAACGCTTCTACAGGTGGGTTGGATATTCTTGCAAAGATTTTCAACAAGTATCTACATATCAAGCTTGGTACTGCCGTGATGGTTGCAGGTGGTGCTATCTGTTGTACCGCTTTTGCTATTAATCCTGTTAATTTAGTAATCATTGGTTTAATTGGCACATGGCTCAATGGGTTGATTCTGAATCATTTTATGTCGGACATCAATTCTAAGACTCGTGTGTATATCATCTCCAAGGACTACCAGAAAATAGTGGATTTTGTCATTCATACCATTCGTCGTGGTGTGACTCTGCACGAGGTGATTGGCGGCTACTCGAATGAGAAGCAAATACAGTTGGAGATTGTGTTGACAAAAGAAGAATTTTCCACGTTGATTGATTTCATGAGTAAGGAAAGACTTAAAACATTTATTACTTCTGATACCGTGAGTGAAGTATATGGTCTGTGGAATAAGAAAGGACTGTTGCGTACGGGTAATTATTGACACAGTCATGTCTTTGTTGAAAAGAAGCATGATAGTTGCACGGAAATTATGAAGTATAATTGAAATCTACTATGAAATTAAAGATATATCTGCTTTTATTGACCTTCTATGGTATGGGACTTTATGCGCAAGAGTCCCGGCATGTAAATCTGTCTGTTGAAGCACGAGCCGACTACCAACGCGGATCGATTGATGGTGTGAAAAACAATGATAAAACAGGTTTTAAGGGAAATATTTTCAACATTCTCATCAATGGTAACATCTCCCCGAAGTTTTCTTTTAAGTATCGGCAACGGCTGAATGGCATTAACAGGGATTATACGTTCTTTGATGCTACCGACTGGCTCTTCCTTACTTATCACGCAAACCAAAATTGGACACTCTCTGGTGGTAAGTGGGCGGTGCTATGTGGACCGTGGGAGTTTGATCCAGCTCCTATCGATTGTTTTCAACTCTTTGAATTCTGTTACAACTTTCCCTGCTATGCGTGGGGAGTGTGGCTGGGTTATCAAACCACAAACCAAAAAGACCAATTCTTCTTGCAAATGGTGGAAAGCCCGTTCCAAAAGGTGTATAAACAAAATAGTGGCATATCTTCAGAGATGTATGCCTACAACCTGATATGGTATGGAAGCCATGGTATCTTGCACACCGATTGGTCGGTCAACTTCATGGAGTATGCGCCCGGGAAATTTATCAACTACCTTTCTTTTGGTAACCGTTTCGATGTGGCTGACAATCTGCAAATAGACGTGGATTACATGAACCGTGCCACCACAGGACAGACTTTCTTTTTCAAGGATTGCTCCATGACTGCTCGTGTTGATTACCAGCCTACGCCACAGGTTAACCTTTGGGCAAAGGCGAGTTACGACGTGAATCATGCAGGCGTAGACACCAATCCCAAGGCATCAGCTCCCTTGGATGAATCCAATCAAAAGACAGTCGAGCAAGCCCAGCCTCGCGCTGATCTGGCTTTATATGAAGGAACCGAAATCACACGCGTTGGTGCAGGATTAGAATACTATCCACTAAAAAATAAGAAAGTGCGTCTACATGCCAACTATAGTTATTGCTTTGGTAAGAATACCAATCCTGCCGGCTACCTGCAAGACAAACATTCCATACTTGACCTTGGTATTACTTGGCGAGTGGATGTCATCAAGTAACTGTAGGTTTATCTCATGAAAATATAAGAAAAGATTTCTTTATGGTTAATAATCTTGGCATTATGGAAGAAAAAGTTTAATTTTGCAAACAGAAAGTATGAGATAAATCGAAAAGCTGTAAATAGGCCTTTTGCGAATAGGATAGCAGTTCCTCGATTCATTTTTGTTTAATAATTATCAAGTTAATGCTTAAAAATTGTTTTCGTCATAAAGGTAAATCATTATTTTTCATCATCTGTGCAGGTTTCATGTTATCAACCACGCCCGTGGAAATGCGTGCAGCCTTTCATATTTGGCCATTCTCTAAAAAGAAGAAACCGGTAGAGAAACCCATTTCTACCTATAAACGTCTCACGGGTCGCGATTCGGTTGAGATGAAGGGTGTGTTTAATGTCATCAAGAAAGGTGATACCATTTATTACGAGATTCCTACCAAACTGATGGGACGCGAGTTCCTGGTGGTGAACCGATTGCAGCAGGTTCCCTCTGAATTGAACGAGTCGGGGGTGAACAAAGGCATCAACTATGAAAATCAGACCGTGCGGTTTGAATGGAACAAACGGCAAAAGCGGCTCATTGTTCGCCAACAACGCGTCACGCCCGAAGTGCCTGTGTATGCAGCTATGGCACGGTCGGTGAAGGACAATTACATCGACCCCATCATCGCCAGCTTGAAGATTGAGGCTGTACCAAGCGACTCTTCCACGCTTATCGTGAAGGTGAACGACCTGTACAACGGCAAGGAGAACTGCTTGAACGACGTGTTCAACAACATCAATCTGGGCACCAGCCCCACCACAGACTTGTCGCGCATACTCGATGTCAAGGCTTTTAAGAACAATGTGACAGCCACATCAGAGTTAACAACCACGGTTCACGAGGGCAACAGCAAGGTAAACGTCACGGTAGTGGTAAGTTCTTCGCTCTCTCTCTTGCCCCAATATCCCATGCAAGGGCGTGAGGAAGATGCCCGTGTGGGCTTCTTTACCACGTCAAACCTTCGTTACGACGATTATCAGCACAAAGTAGAGCATAAGCACTATGTGACGCGTTGGCGGCTTGTTCCTTCCGATACCGCCGCCTATATGCGCGGCGAACTGGTAGAACCAGTTCAACCTATTGTGTTTTATATCGACCAGGCAGTACCCAAACACTTGCGCCCTTATATAAAGAAAGGTATGACCGACTGGAACAAAGCTTTCGAACGGGCCGGCTTCAAGGATGCGGTGCAGGTGTTCGACTATACAGATAGTTTGGCTCAGGTGGGCGACGACATGGGCTATTCGGTGCTGACTTATGACGCATCAACCAAGGCCAACGCCATGGGGCCATCGGTTATCGACCCCAGGACAGGTGAGATTTTAGAGGCAGACATCATCTGGTGGCACAACGTGCAGTCGCTCATCAGCGAATGGATTATGGTGCAAACGGGTGCGCAGAACCCCGAAGCACGCTCCTTGCGACTGCCTGAAGCGCTCATTGGCGACGCGGTGCGCTTCGTAGCGTGCCACGAGGTGGGCCACTCTTTGGGTCTTCGTCATAACATGATTGCGTCTAACGCTTATCCTACCGATTCCCTTCGGTCGGCAAGTTTTACCGCGCGAATGGGTGGAACGTCGGCATCCATCATGGACTATGCTCGCTTTAACTATGTAGCCCAGCCGGGTGATGGGGTGAAAGTGATGTCACCCAATATCGGTCCTTACGACCTCATGGCCATCGAGTGGGCCTATCGCTGGTATCCAAAGGGAACCAATGAGAAGAAAAAGCTGGACGATTTTTTGAAAAGACATACGGGCAAGTTGTACAAATATATGGAGGCGCAGTCGCAACGAACAGCCATCGACCCTCGTGCATTGAGCGAAGATTTGGGTGATGATGCTGTGAAATCGGCTCGGTATGGCATTGCCAACCTCAAGCGCATCATGCCTAACATCGTCAAGTGGACTACTACTGGCGAACCGGGGCAGGACTATGATGAGGCTTCCAACCTTTATTCGGCGGTGATTTACCAGTGGAGTCTGTACCTGTATCATGTCATGGCCAATGTGGGAGGTATGTATTTGGAGAACCTCACGGTTGGTGACGGACAGACATCGTTCCACTTTGTCGAGAAAAACAAGCAGCGTGAGGCTCTGCAGTTCTTGCTGGATGAGGTGCTGACCCATCCCAAATGGCTGTTTGACACCCCGCTTTCCAAGCTTACTTACATACAGCGTAAGACGCCATTAGGTGTTGAAGAGCAGCAACCCAACTACATGTTGAAAAATCAACAGAACTATATTCTGTGGGATTTGCTGAACAATGAGCGCATCATCCGCATGTATGAAAACGAATATGAAAATGGTAAGGCGGCCTTCACCGCAGCCACTTTCATGGATATGTTGCATCGCCACATCTTCAAGTCTACGCTTTCGGGAAAGTCACCCGACTTGTTGGAGCGCAATCTTCAGAAGAGTTTTATTGACGCTTTGATTACTGCGGCTGCTGAAAATGAAGGGGTGAAGATTAACAAAAAACTGTATGAAGACGACATGTTCGCAGATGCTCAGTGGTATTTGGCCTGCGAGCGTGACAATTATTTGAGCAGTAAGTCAAGAAATATCTTGCTTACCAATGGACAGGTGAGCCGCAACAGTGATGCCTTGAGCCTAAAGCGTGGCGAGATGATTCGTGTGATGAAGCTGTTGAAGACGCGTTTGAGTGGTGCCAACTTGGCGGCACGCCTCCATTACGAGGACATGATTTTGCGCATACAGACAGCCTTGGGCTTGACAAAATAAGAATAATAAAACTATCAAGATGAAGAAAATCTATACAATACTCCTTCTTATGCTATGCGCCTTGCAAGGCTTTGCACAAGAAAGAATTATCACCGGAACCGTGACGGACGGTGATATCAAGGACGAACCGCTTATTGGAGCCACCATCGGCAAGGGTAGTGGCAAGGTGAGTAGCGGTACTATTACCGACTATGAAGGTAAGTTTAAGTTGCCTGTTGATAAGTCAACAAAGGAGATAACCGTTAGTTATATTGGCTACACCACGCAAACCATTAAGTTAAAGGCGGGTGTTAACCATTATGAAATCGTGTTGATGCCCGACGCACATTCTATCAACGAAGTAGTTGTGACGGGCTACCAGCGCATTGACAGGCGTAAGCTGACGGCGGCAGTCACTACCGTTGACATCTCCGACAAGGCTGTGGGAGCGGTGAAGAACATCGACCAAGCCTTGGCGGGACAGATAGCCGGACTGTCTACGGTGAGCAGTTCGGGCGCACCGGGCGCACCAGTGAAGATTCGAATTCGTGGTACCGCCTCCATCAATGGCACGCAAGAGCCGCTGTGGGTGTTGGATGGTATACCTTTGGAAGGTACGGATATCCCGTCTATGGAGAACCTGAACGACATCGACGACATGTATCAAACGTCCATTGCAGGTATCAATCCATCAGATATTGAAAACATCACGGTGCTGAAAGACGCTGCCGCAACGGCCATTTATGGTGCCAGAGCAGCCAATGGCGTAATCGTGATTACCACTAAAAAGGGTAAAGAAGGGCGTCCAGTGATTAACTTTTCTGCCAAATATACTTATAGTCCGAAGTTGAATATCGACCGTCTGAATCTGTTGAATGCTGACGAAAAGGTGGATTTGGAGCTGGGATTATTGGGCTCCGGTTATACTTTCCGTGAGAACAAGGGCGAAGTAGCCAACATACTGAAAACGCTCAACGAGTCAGAAGCATATAAGAAAGGTGGTTGGAATGCGTTGTCACCATCGGCACAAACGCAGATTAACGCACTTAGAAGCATCAACACCGACTGGAATGACATTTTGTTGCGCAGCGCGTTCAATCAAGAATACAACGCCAGTGTGGCGGGTGGTAGCGACCGTGCCAAGTACTATACCTCGGTAGGCTATTATGATGAGCAGGGAAATGTGAAGGGGGTTGATAACAAGCGCTTTAACATGACGTTGAAAACCGACTATCGCATCAACAAAATCTTGAAGCTGGGCGCATCCGTGTATGCCAATCAGCGCAAGCAAAGTAGTTATCTCACAGACACGAACGGATTCACCAATCCTGTGTATTACTCGCGGTTGACCAACCCATATTTCCAGCCTTTCATTGATGGAAAATATAACTATGACACCAATGTGCAGGGAAAAGAGACCTCATCGCTGAATTTCAATATCTTTGAAGAACGGGAAAATACTTCGCACGAGCGTACCGACCGATCGATGATGGCTATCTTTGACGCTGAATTGCAGTTCACCAAAGACCTGAAACTCACCTCTCAATTTGGTTTGCAGTATGACAATTACTCATTAGAGAAGTACGCCGGAGAGAACAGTTATGCCATGAGAAAGGAAAAACTCTATACGGTTTACGATTTCAAGGATGGCAAACGGTCGTACTTACCCGAGGGAGGAACCCATAAAACCACCAGTTATAACAGCCTGCAATGGACCTGGAAAGCTATGCTCGAATATGCGCGTAGATTCAATAAGATACACGATGTGGAGCTTTTGGCAGGCTCGGAAGTGCGACATATCGATTCGGAATCAATTTATTCAGCAGCCTATGGGTACGATGCCCGTACCCTGACCACTCATCCAGTCATCTTCCCAAGCGAGGTTTCGGCCGAGAGTTTGCCGCTTCATCGCGAGAACCAGGCAGAGAATGCGTATGTGTCATGGTTCGCAACTGGTTCGTACACGCTGCTTTATCGCTATACGTTGGGCGGAAGTGTGCGCTTCGATGGCTCGGATGTGTTCGGCGTTGCCAAGAAATATCGTTATCTGCCGTTGTACTCTGTCAGTGCGTTGTGGCGTGTGCATCAGGAGAAATTCCTGAAAAATGCCAAATGGTTGAACAATTTTGCACTGCGTGCATCGTATGGAATACAAGGTAACATCGACAAAAACACATCGCCGTACCTCATCGGTTTGTATGACAAAACATCGATATTGCCTGGAAAGGGTGAACAAATGATTAAGGCAGAGACCGCTCCTAACCCTGACTTGCGTTGGGAAAAGACCAAGAATGTGAACCTTGGAACAGACATCGCCGTGTTGAATAACGCACTGACGTTGTCGGTAGACTATTACTATCGACGCAGTAGTGACCTCATTGGCATGCGTATGTTGCCCTTGGAAACAGGTTTTGCAGCTACCACCATCAACTGGGCAAGCATGGAAAACCGAGGATGGGAGATTGCGTTGGGCTCGCGAAACATCTACACCAAAGACTTTCATTGGACCACCAACCTGAACTTGGGCTTCAATACTAATAAGATATTGAATGAGAGTGTGGCTGAAAACTCCACCTACCCAGGGCGCGAAGGCTATCCCGTAGGTGCCATCTTCGCCTACAAAACAGCCGGATTGGATGCCGAAGGTTATCCAGTGTTCGTTGGTGCAGCAGGTGAAAAGCTCACGGCTGAGGAATTTTTTAAATTGAATAAGGCGGGAGCAAGCACGCTTTCGGCAGAAAAGCAACGCAACCTTTACACTTACATGGGCACGACAGACCCGAAGGTATCGGGTGGATTCATCAACCATTTTGAATACAAAGATTGGCAATTGGGCGTGAACTTCATCTTTAATTTAGGCATGAAAGTTCGGGTACAGCCCACTTATTCGCCTACAAACTATGACAGAGGCTTGAACACCAATCGTGACATATTAAACCGATGGACAGCCAATCACACCAACACCACGTTCCCTCGTTTGATGGTGAGTGGCTATCGTGTTCCGGAATATGTTCAATATTCGGAGTATAACACCTACAGCATGCTGGATACTTGGGTGCGAAACAACAGCTACATGCGCCTGCAAAGCGTACGGTTGGGTTACAAATTGCCGAAAACATGGGTGAACCGCGTGGGCATTACCAATGCATCTTTATCGGTGGAAGCGCGCAACTTGTTTGTCGTGGCAAGCAACTACACCAACTATTTGGATCCTGAAACGATGGGAAATCTATTTGCTCAGCCTATTCCAAAGAGCGTAATCTTTGGCTTGAACTTGAATTTTTAAAATAGAATGATGATGAAGAAGCTTCAAATATTTATATTATGCGTGGGGCTGTCCGCACTGATGACAAGTTGTGACAGCTTTCTTGACATCACGCCAACGGGCAAAGTGATTGCCAAGACGGGCGAGGAATACCGCGCCATGCTTACCTACGAATACTCTACCTTCCCCGAAGATAGGGGACTGATGACACTCAGAAGCGACGAGATGGAATTGAGTCCTGTTGTTACAGATCCCAATGACTATGACACCTATTTTGATATATGGCGATGGAATGATAACGCTCCTTCGCCTACCACAACCTCACCAAACTGGCGTCGCTATTGGCATGTTATCTACATCGCCAACTATCTTATCGAACACCAAAACGAAATCACCGGATACAGCCAAGCTGAAGTGCGCCAATTAGTAGGCGAATCGTATATGCTTCGGGCGTATTGTCATTTCCTGTTGGCCAACATGTTCTCACAACCTTATACCAAGGTCAATCCCGAGACAACGCGTGGTGTTCCCGTTTTGTTGGAGGCAGACGTCAACGCCATCCCTCGTTGCAGCAGTTTGAAAGCAGTTTACGACCAGGTTTTGGCTGATATTGCTGAGGCGCAAAAGTATCTTAACGTGGAGAAGTGGGACGAAGGTCAAACCTATCGCTTCAATGTTATTTCGGCACAAGCACTGAAAGCGCGCGTCTGTTTGTACAAAGGCGACTGGCAGGGGGCGCTCACTGCGGCTCAAGAGGTTATCAAGCGGCATGGCGAGCTGCAGGACTTGAACGCGTCTAACGGCTTGTTGCCCGATCATTACAAGTCGGTTGAATCGATAGTGGCGCTCGAGCAGGTGATGACCAATAGCTATAAAAAAGCCGGAAAACCATCCCAGCAGTTCATAGCAGTCTTTAAAAAAGGCGATCAGCGTAAGACAAAATACCTGGAGCGTAAGGGTTCGCAGACGTATTTGTTGCGCAAAGGGGGCAGCAATGAATATCGTTGCTCGTTCAGGTCGGCTGAAACGTACTTGATAGCGGCTGAAGCAGCGGCGCAATTAAACAAGTTGACTGAAGCCAAAGCGTATCTTACTCAGCTAATGAGCAAGCGGTACAAACCCTCTGTCATTGCTACTTACACAGCCGAAGTTCAGGAAATGAACCAACAAGACTTGCTTACTGAGATTTATCTTGAACGTTTTCGTGAACTTTGTTTTGAGGGCTTCCGTTGGGACGACTTGCGAAGAACCACGCAACCAGCACTGACCAAAACCTATAAGGACCAAACATTTGAGTTGAAAGAGCATGATGCTCGTTACACACTCCGATTCCCTGCCGAGGCTGTGGCAGCCAATCCAAATTTGGAGGCGTGGACAAAATGATGATTCTTCAGAGCTGTTTTTAATGAAATAGACAACCCCTTATTGAGGTACATGAACTGTCTTTGAGCGGGAGTTGCGCTATTTTAAAATAATATTCATGATTTAAATATTTAGCGTATGAAAAAGATTTTACTAGTAATCGTGGCTGTTGTGGCAAACATAACAGTACAGGCACAGGTGTTCAACCAGGCTGCAAAGTGGTCAAAATCACTGACACCTGTCACGGAAGCAAAGAAATTAGGTGGCACCAGAACCGCTGTCGCTGCTGATGGTAGTGTTTTCACTACAGGTACCTATAACCAAGACCTCAACTTTGGCAGCTCTTTGTTAGAGCCAGATGGACTGACACCGGCTTATTTGGCAAAATATAGTGCCGACGGCAAGGAACTTTGGGCCGTTGGAATGGTGGGTAACTCGCTGATTCACGAGATTACCACCGATGCGGATGGCAATGTATATCTGCTCGGAACATTGGCAGAAAAAGTTAAATTTGAATCTGTTGACGGTAACACAAAAACCGTTGAAGGTATGAAAATAGAAGGAAACTTTACGCCTAATCGTCGTGCTGCCTTCGTTGCCAAATACGACAAGGACGGAAACCTCAAGGTGGTACGCACCATTGAGGCAACCCCCGATGCAGAATTAATGGCTTCGGGAATCTATTCTAACAAAGATGTAAAGGTTATTCCTTCTCAGTTAGCTGTTGTGGGCAGTAAGGTTTATCTTTCTTGTCGCTATTTGGGTGATGTGAAGTTTGATAATGTTTCTTGGAAAGGCTGTTATACTGGTTTTCCAGGGGTATTCATGCAAGATAATGCGAGTTTTGGTTTGCTAACCTTAGATGCAGCAGATTTGAAGAATGCTACGTCTGTAGCTACTATTGGGGCTATGGAAAAGCAATCTGAAACACAGTCGTTAGTAGCTGATTTTGCTTTCACCGTGAGTGGTGACTGTGTTTATATTTCAGCCATAGGCGATGGCAAATTAGTTTTGGAAACAGCCAAGGGCGTAGATAAGTTTGAGATGAAGAATGACGAAGGTAATTTGGCTCGAGCTTTTATCTTGGCTTCTATCCAAGGTTCTCAAGTGTTTGTAAAGGATTATCACACTCCAACAGAGGCGACGGTGGCACCTAACTACAGTATTTCTGGTATGAAAGTGTCGGACGGAAAACTGTATATGTGTGGAACAGTAGAAGGACATAATCCACTGGTGGCAACTTGTCCAGAGGTGGTAGGGACAGCAGTGTTTGCAGCACAGCTTAATGTCAATGACCTTTCTGTAAATTGGTGTACTACCGATAGCTACGATGAAGGGGAAGAAAATGCCTATACGCAGCAGGTATCGTGTATGGTAGAGAATAAGGGAGAACTTTTGTTGGCAACTTTTGTCGAACAGAAGAGCGACCGAAAGGTTGTAAATTATCTCAACTATTGGTTTACGGCAGATGGAAAGATTAAACCAGCTGCTAACGATGCAGTGGCTTCTATGGCTACCAATAACAATGTAGTAGCAGTTGTAACAAAAGCGGACAAGACTACTACGGTTTCTATTTATCCTAAGAATGTGGTTACTGGTGTCCAGTCAATAGTTGCAAATCCCTCTGGGCCTACTTATGTCTACAATCTTCGTGGGCAATATGTGGGAAGAACATGCCAAGGCTTACCAGCAGGTGTTTACATGGTGAAAACAGGTAAGCAGGTTCAAAAGGTGGTTGTGAAGTGATAGCACTTTCATAGAATACTCCTTCAGCGGTTGGTGTACAGCTCGTTTTGATGTACACTGATTGCATGAGACAGGAACGGGAAACAGGCTATTTTGTGCTGTAAAACAGATTGTTTTGGTGCACAAAATAGCCTGTTTTGTTTTGATAGCTACCATGAATAGAACGATGAAAGATTGTTAATACCCGAATTTGCGCATTTGCTAATCCCTGAAAAGCATTACCTTTGTAGAGATATTTACTTTTGATAACTTACAGCATTGATTGAATGTTGAGAAGACTCACTACACTTTTAGCTGTAAATATTTTACCAAGTAATGAATAATTTGAAGTTATATTATCTCGAAAAGGAACAACAACTGGCGGCTGCCATTAGACAACTCAAAAGGAAAAACAAATGGTTTGTTGCTGGAGAAATATTTACCTTTGTAGTATTTTTAGGATTTTTGGTAGGGTACACCATTATAGATTGGGGCAATGTTTTGCTGATACTGTCCTTCGTATCGTTGAGTGTATATGCACTGGTGCGTTATTATGATGTGAAAAACGAGCGAACGATTCATCATCAAGAGGCACTTCGCAAGGTCTATACGCAAGAACTACAATATCTCTCAGGCGACTTTTCGTGCTTCGATGATGGGGAACGGTACATGGATGCACACCATCCGTTTACGTTCGATTTGGATGTATTTGGGAAAGACTCGTTGTTTCAGCGCATCAACCGCACGGGGACCACGGGCGGTAGCGACTGGTTGGCGGCTCAACTGTCGTCGGTTGCCAATCGGTCTGCACGTGCCGATGCTGTTGACGAGTTGGCTGTAATGGAACCTTGGCGATCCACTTTCATGGCGTTAGGTGCTGACGGGAGGATTGATTCTGCCTTGATACGGCAGGCACTGCAAGAGATAAAGTCGTTGCAGATACCCACTTTTGCAGCAAAGCGATGGACTTTCGTGCTGGCGTGGCTGCTCATTATCGGACTGTTTGCAGCTGTCGTGGCATCCGTGGCAGGCTTGGTGAGTGCCCAACTGCCCTTATGGTGGGGCATCTTGCATTTCTTCAGCGTGTTTTTTGTTTGTTCGGGTGCTTGCAGAGTCATTAGTAAGGTGGTTGACAAGTTGCATGCACAGTTGCAGGTCTATGTACAGTTGATACGGCAGGTGAGTGAGACAACGACCTTTACCACGCCACAAAACGCTTCGATTGTCAGTGTGTTGCAAGGAGCAAGACAGTCGTTCGACCAGCTGAATGACATTCTGAACGGTTTGGACAGGCGTGGCAATATCCTTGGACTCTTTCTGATGGATGCGTTGTTCTTGAGCGATTATTTCTTGGTGCGTCGTTTCCTGCGGTGGCAACGGCAGTATTTAGGTCAAGTACCTGTGTGGATAGA
This sequence comes from Prevotella sp. BV3P1, assembly GCF_000479005.1. GTDB lineage: Bacteria > Bacteroidota > Bacteroidia > Bacteroidales > Bacteroidaceae > Prevotella. Next base: position 83,799 of record NZ_AWXC01000041.1, read on the forward strand.
TGCCATTAGCGAGATGGATGGACTGGTGAGTATGGCCACTTTTCGTTACAACGAGCCACAAGCGGGTAGGGCAGAAGTGGCGGCGAGCGAGGAAATGGTGTACGAGGCAGTGGGACTGTACCACCCCTTTTTGGGTGCAAAGGCGGTGCGCAACGATTTTACCTTGCAGCATCGTCACTATTATATCATTACGGGAGCCAACATGGCAGGTAAGAGTACTTTCCTTCGGGCATTGGGCATCAACTACATCTTGGCCATGAACGGCATGCCTGTGTTTGCCACATCGCTGCGTGTGTCGGCATATAGCCTGTTCAGTAGCATGCGCACCACCGATGACTTGGCGCATGGTATCTCTTATTTCAACGCCGAGTTGCTGCGTTTGAAACAACTTCTTGCAGCGTGTCAGCACAATGCACAAACGCTGATTATCCTGGATGAGATATTGAAGGGAACCAACTCGGCCGACAAGCTCAATGGTTCGCGCCTGTTTTTACAAGCGGTGTCGGCATTGCCAGTGACGGGTGTCATTGCCACACACGATTTGGAATTGTCGAAAATGGAGGGAGAACGGTTTCACAACTATTGCTTCGAGATTGCGTTGGGACAGGATGTAACCTACTCATACAAAATCACTCCCGGTGTCGCCCGCAATCAAAATGCCACCTTCTTGTTAAGGGGTATATTAGAAACATTAAATGATGTGTAGGGACGTGGTAACTGTTCGGTGGTGGCAATAAACTGCCTTGTCTCTGTCTTTTATTTCATGCGAAACATCCCTTAAAAGCCTTTGAAAAGACAGTATGATTTTGTGTGTTTTCAATTGCATTGACTTTGAATGGCAAAGTCATGTGAATTGGATGCCAATGTCAATCACTTTGGGTGCCAATGTCATACACATTGGTTTTCAGGATGGATGCGCTCGCACGCCTGTCGATGGTTTGCCTAAACTGCATGTCTGCAAAGTTGGCAAGGTGTTGTACGTCTAAAAAAATGGATTGATAAAATGCCGTGACACATTTTCAATCTTCTGTATTTGTGTTTTTCTGTAACACGAGGTGTGTGCTAAGGTAAATTTGATGAAATAAAAAAATCCCCACCTCCAGTATGTATAGAATAACCTTTGTTTTATGATGCGCGGAATTTGTTGTCTTCCTGCACGTTTTTCTTAGGTACATCTTTAAAATACATTCTATGGGTGGGGATAATTTTGTGTTACTTAACTAAAACTTTCTTGCCGTTGATGATATAAACGCCATGTTGCAATGTGCTGACTGTTTGTGCATCAGCATGGTTCATATATCTCTTGCCAGTAATGTCGTACACGCCAACTTTTGCCTGGGCTGCCTTGACGCCGCGAATGCCGGTAGTAATGTGGCTTGCTGCATTTTTCCAGCCGTCTGCGTTTTTGTATCTCTCCACGCTTCCTGCTGGCACTTCCAATACAAAATCTTCATCAGAGCCTTCGAAAATATTTATCCAAGTAACAGGATCTGTATTCTTCTCTAATGTGATTAAATTGTATCCGCCAACTATTGTCTTGGGAGGCTCTACTGCACTACATACGGCTTTCTTCACACCACAGGAAGAAAAAGTACCCTCGTCATCACCTTCGAGGGTTTTGAGTGTCTTTGGCAAGTACACCTCTTCACAGTGAGCATTCTGAGCAAAAGCTGCCGAGCCAATTGTTTCTACTTGTGTTTGTGAAAGATCTACCTTCTTAAGATTGCAGCTGTAGAATGCGTGTTCATGCACTTCCTTCAAACTTTTCGGGAAAGTAACAGTCTCCAAAGCGCTACATTTTTCAAAGGCACTCTCCTCAATTAAAGAGATGTTATTTGGTAATGTTATGGACTTGAGCGATGTACAACTTTTGAAACATTGTTTCCTAAGCGTCGTCAGTGTCTTTGGTAATTTTACTTCCGTAAGATTTTCACAATCCCAGAAGATGTATTCGCCAAGGGTTGTCACCCCTTCTTCCACCACTATTTTTTTGATCGAGTTACGGTCTAATGATTGGTTGTCTGTTCCCCACGCATACCCAGAGTTACCCTCTGCGTGTTCCATCTCTCCAGTTCCGCTAATGGTAAGTGTGCCATCGGCAAACGACCATTGCAAATTATCACCAATAGTCCCATTGTTGCCTGCCAGTGCACCCATGCAAACGAACAGGCTCATTGTTAACATGTAAATTTTTCTCATACTATAAAAACATTAAATTAAACATATTTAGGTAAAACCTATTTCATGATGTTTAGTAAGAGAAGGCAGGCATTTATAATGCCCATGCCTTCTTATTTCGTAGGTACAACTACTTTCTTGACCTCAAAGTCAACCGATGAGTTGTTTGTATCGGATAATCTTTTTCCATTGAAACGTCGGGTAAGCATCTTGCCCGCACCGACTTCTAACTTGTCGTCAGCTTTGTCGTACACGCCATTCCAACCTTTGTCCAGTGTACCCGATATAGGGAAACTTTTTTCAGTAGTAACTCCTTTGAACCTTACGTTTACAGCATCTACGACCCATTGGTTCGGTAAGAACATGAGAATTTGTGAATGTGAGTGATGTCCACTCTCGTTCCACATGACATAGCGTCCATACTTTGCTGTCGGCTCTTCAATTTCTTTTAGCAACGCTTCATTTACCTTGGCATTGTTCATGTTCTCTTTTATCTTCTCGATAGGTTCTGCCAAACGTATCAGCGCAATGGTGAAGTTACGCTCAAATCCGAAAGGTACATACTCATCGTCGTCTTCATCCCATACTCCGACTTTCGATTTGTCCTCTTTCATTCTTTTTTCCTGCTCTTTGTCGTTTTCCTTGCAATAGAGGAACGTCATGTGTGGAACGTTTTCGTTACCATTCTGTCCCCATTCAAAGTCGGCCTTGGAAAGGTCGATAAGCTTTTCGATACCTTTGTATTTGGTTGGATCCTCTCCATACTCTGTCAAGTACTTCTTGTATCCCTCCGCATGGTTGATGGCTCTCATGGCAATAACGATGGTTTTGCCTGCCTTTACGGTGTATGGCTTTCCGCTTTTATCCTTGGGGAAGCCAATCATGTTGGAAACGCCGAAGCCTTTCTGCCTGTAATCGCAATTAGGCTTTTCAAAGTTGATCTTGTCAACGGCGTTGTACTGACATAGAGCCAGAGCCATGTTCTCAAGGCTTATGTCATGGTCGGTAGGGTTGTAGACGGAAATAAACTTGTCGTCCGTTTCTTCAGATTTGTTGCCGTAGGGTGTCTCCACGAAGTCTCCAGCATAGTAAATGTCCTTGATAATCAAGTCTGCGCTTTCTGTTTCAGCGGTATTTTTCTTTTCTTCAGGTTGTCCGTCGCGCGTGCAGTTTGCGAATAGTGCAATTGTTGCCAATGCGCATAGCATCATCTTTTTCATTTGTTAGTTTTTCTTTTTATCAGTTATTGTTATTTAGTTATTCTTGTATGCCTCAACTCTTATTTCTTCTTGGTACGTGCATTGATGGAGTTAATCTTCCAGTATGCGGTCATGTCTAACGGTTTGCCCTTGCTGTCACGTCTGCACAGTGATGGTACGCCTTTCGTGTAGTTCAGTGCAGAACTCATCTCGGCTACAAATCCCTTTCCATTGCTTCGGCGGATTAGCGCACCTTGTAATTGCGAGGGATCGAATGACGGATTAGAAAAGTCATTAATTCCAAATATCCGCTTGCAGACACTTGCTGTTCCTCTGTCGTACCACCATACTTTTTCTTTCTTTTCTTCTGTTCCTTCCATTACAGCGTGTCCTGTCGCATCATATACTGTTACAGAACTTGGACCTGTCAGCAAGTCCATTTTCTTCTCTGTCGAAGGACAAATAGTAAGGAAGTCGACAACCCAATTGTAATTCAGCTCAATAGCATTGACGCCAGCCATGCCAGTTGTGTTATATATCATGTGGTAGTATGCCGTTGGGTATTTTCTGTTCTTTTCCAGCTCTCTTTTCTTCAAGGGATCTGTCTCGTCATTAATTTGGTCCTGCTCGGTTCCGTACAAGTCATATAGTCGATACCAATTGTTGCGTGAACGTGGCGATTCGTCAGGATAAAATCCGTTTTTGTCTTTTTCATGAGGCTTGGAAGCATCGCCATCAGGCAATTTCACCAAAGCCATGCGCATACTCTGGCTTGGTCCCTTAAATGGAAGTCCATCCCACAAAACAAGGTCACGCATGTTTGGAATATCCTTGTTGTCAAATTTGTCGTCAGGGTCATACATTCCGTTTTTCGGTTTATATTGGTTGCACAATTCAAAGGTTTTGTCCTTTGGAAGTTTACTATAGTCGGGCAAAGCCTCCCAGCCACAGTAATCTTTCTTTGCCTGCTCTTCTGTGGTCTCATTCTCGGCTAGGAATTTCTTCTTGTGATCACACGCATACTTCACTACGATGACACTATCACCAGGCTGTATGATATGTGGCTTTTTTGTCACAGGGTCGTTGGGGAAGTACGACATTCCTCCAATGCCATAGTATCGCTTTGTGAAATCTCCATTACCGTCTTTTTGGAATGAATATTGTATACTTGGGTCGACAACATGATAAGCAAGTGCCATATTAGCAAGCGATATCGGTTGATTGGTAGGATTGTATATCACCAGATAGTTGGCATCTTCGTATCTTTCATATTGGCTTTTGAAGCCCAAGGAAGACAAATCCCTGTAAGTGCAGTAACCAATGTAAAAAACTTCTTTGAAAATGAGGTGATCCACTGTTGAATTAGCATCTGTTCTGTCAGGCATGTCTCCATTTCTCTGGCATGCAGTGAATAGAGATGATAAAGCCATGAATGCTAATATCAAGGTATAATTTATTTTTTTCATATCCTTGTTTTGTTTATTTGTTCTGATAATTTTTGTTGTTGATAATAATTGTATGAATTAGAGGAACCAGTTACCAAATGCGCCAAAGCCATGCGTCTTAACATTTTGGCTTGCTTCGTATGCTTGTTTTCCTGTTAATCCAATCTCTCTACCTAAGTAAAAATAATATGGTTCTGAAGGAGAAACATTTGTAGGATCTGAGTCGAACCTGTTGCAATACACCTTAATAGGTATGTTGAAGCGTATAAGCTCTTTCCATTCAGGAACCTCGAGGGTTGTATTCTTCGATTGCCAGAAAGGATTATAGAAAGGTGCGCAGGCTTTTTCGCTTTTCATCCAGTCCCAATATCCAGCATAGTCAAGTTCCTTGTTGACAATGGTGGCCTTAGGAATATATGCCTTCCTTCCCTTTTGACATTTCATAACTCTTACGGAAAGATAGAAGTAGGGCAAAATATATGAAGGACGGCTATATACTACCGACTCATCTGAAAAACCTTTTACCTTAAAGGGCCATGTGTCATTTTTTTCTACATACCCATATCGTCCGTCTATTTCAGGTCTAAAGTTAGATGAAGGCTCGTTAGCCTCATAATAAAAGTTGATATGTCCTTTTAGTCCTACACAGTCCTTGTCATAAGAAACGCATGAATTAGCATCGGTGGCATCAAGGGGTGGCAGCAACCTAATGTTGTAAAACTCGCGCATTCCGTCAGCCATGGCATTCTGATGCCATGTGTCACGGTAGGCATATTCAAACAAATTCTTGGTTGCATTTTGTCTACGCATGAAGATATCGTGACCTAAAGTTTCGTCCTTATCTACTCCTTCGAAATAAGGTGATACGACAGGATGATCGTCTACTTTGCCATCTTTCCCATTTTTGTCAACTTCCCATGTACCTCTACAGTCTTCAATCTTGTATGGGTTACCCTTATCGTCAACATCGCTGATAGTAAAGAATATTTGATACTCATCAGAGTGCTTGTATATCTCATCGTTAAGCAACTTTCCATCTTTATCCAAGAAGTACAGGCATATACCCCAAAGGTTTTTATCTCCACCTATAAGACGAATGTAAGGTTGCTGGGGAGTAGGTTTGCCTAACTTCTTTTCAAAAACAGTTTGAATACTCTTTTCCCACTCCACCTTTACAGTAGGAAACTTTTGTGAGTTATTTTCTACTATGACAAATTCTTCTTGTCTCCATGGCGCTGCAGGGTAAACATAATTGCCATGAAATTTTTCATCTCCGTGTGAGTGTCCTTCTTTAAACATGACTAAGCAACGAGCCCAGTTGTTGAATGCGCCATCTTGGTCGGGGTTACTCATGGCATCACCAAAGGGAGCTTTTTTCTTCAAGCTGTCAACCATGGCATCCGCACCACTGTGTGGCACCTCTTTGTGTTCAAGTGGGTTTTCGTTGTAATTGATGTTCATGTTTCCAAAGATGAAATCATCACATGATGTACATAGCATCAATATAAGAACGAAACAAAAACTATATTTTTTCATTTTATTATTTTATTGTAAATGTCTTGATTAGAAAGTCCAGTATAATTGGCACTTTGCTAAATACTCTCACTCCTTTTAACCGTGTATGTAAATTTTCCTTAGTTAGGAGAACGTGTCAGCCATCTGAGGAATGATGATGCGCAAATGCCTTCCATTTAGCTGAAGTCTACATGACGAATATATTCTTGCGATTTCTGGACAGCAAATATTGAGGATTGAAGAAATAATTCTTGATTTCATTAGGATCCATGTGAGGATAGAACTTTTTGAAATCTTCCACGAACTTCTCGTCTCCATCTTTCATGTCCGCAATGACACGGAATGTTAAAGGAATATCAATGTCGTGATTACTCCATTCTGATTTTATTTCATTAAAATTATAAAGTCCTCTACCTTCTCCATTACCGAATGTTGGAATTTCAGAACAAGTCTTTGAGTCGGCATCTGGATTATCATTTCCATATTTGGGCCAAATAGCATTCTTTGATTTATCCATTTGCGATACGATGTTGCACAGACTTATTTGCATCGCAAATTCGGTGTTGGCTTGGCTAAACTGCAATACACCCTTGAATCCCATTCTGTCCAAATTGTTTGGACCCTTACCTATTCTCCGGCATTGATGCAGCAATTCCACGAAGTCACCTTGTCTTTGTCTCAGTGCATTTGTGCCATCGTCAACTACGCCACCGTCACCGCTGCCCTCTTGGTATTCATATCCTAATTGTTTTTCAAATGGGTCGGTATCTCGGTATTGGTATGTAAACAACTTGTTGGCAAGTTCTGCTGCATGTGGCATGGTGAGTGTTTGAAAGAATTTATAGCCATTTTCAGTCCATGTGGCTTGATCTCTTTTCAGCGTAGGGAATATATTTATCGCTTTGTCTATCAGAGTGCTGTCATACGGCATGATTTCTGATTTGTTTCCACTTTCAGGTGCAAGCAGTGCATTGGTAGTGGTGATGTCGCAGGTCTTTAACTTGTCGCCCTCCATTTCAAAAGTAAGCTCTGGATAATAGGTGGATTTCTCATCCAGCGTGTGTGGATAAAAACCCTGCTTACTGTTCTTGGATATGGTTTTACCGTCTATAGTGTAACTGTGTTCCAATACTTCGTTGCCAATGGTAAAGAAGTGTTGGTGCTGTACCAGCGTGGAGTTATCGAGGTCTGGGTCTCCATTTTTCTTGTAATAGAACTGTATGAACTCACCATTTATTTGTTGGTGATTGGCTCCATAATATGTAAGCTCAAGTCCGTAATAAACGTCATCTGACGCAACTACATCAAAATGGTCGCGCTGACTTGTAATTTGCATTTGTCCATTGTCGCCCTTGCTTATCTCAATTTGTTGCATGAGCGGATAGTCTGTCGGTTTATCCGTGTTCACGCTTATCATGTTGTACGAGTCTTGTTCGTAGGTGTTGTCTATGCTGTTGTCGGCACCAAAGTTTCCAACCTTTATGTTACCGCCCTTGAACCCCATTCTAAGTACGGCGCTCACTGCATATATCTGCGAGTGGCCCTTGCCGTTGTACTCGATGGAAGCGGGTGGGGCTTTTACTATCGTTTTCAGGAAATCATCAACATCATTGGTAGAACAAGCGGCAAGCATGCAGCTACATCCTAACGCCAAAACTGTTGAACGTATCATTTTATATGTCTTATGCTGTAACTTCATTTTCTTAAAATTTAATGATTGTGCGCAAAGAGTAGTTCATGCCACGTTCGTGCGCGTAATATCTAAAGCGGTCTGTGTATTCCTTATATAATGTGTTGAGGATGTTGTCGCCTACCAACATCAACTTTATTTCCCTGTTGCCAGGTAGCTTAAATGTAACATCAGCCGATGCTCCAAGCAAGAAATAAGGGTCTGGCGATACGGGCACCAAATCTTTATTAGGGTCGAAACGGGTTTGCTTTGTAACATAATTGCCTGATAGAGAGAAAGAAGCAAGAGTCTTTTTCTGATTACCAAAAGCCATATCATAGTTTGCAGACAAGCCGTACTTATCTGAAGGCATAAATGGTAACCAGTCGTTGCGAGTAAGGTTACGAGCAAAAATCCATTCACCCTTAGCCACAACGCTTAAGCCTTTAACAGGCTTTACTGTAGCCTCTATATCGCCACCATACAACCTAACATCGTCTTGGTCGTACATAAACTTGGCATACTTTCCGCTCGGACTGTTATGAAATCTATCTACACCATAACCTATATGGTCGTATATATAACTGTTGATGTGTTGGTAGAACATGCTTGGCTCTATGGATACCCATGTGTTGCGATATCTTGCACCTAAGATGGACTTCCAGCCACGTTCACTCTTCAGGTTTCTATTGCCCACCACCCAGTAAGAACCTTCCTGCAGACCAATGGCATAAAGCTCATTAATATCTGGTGGACGCCACGACCAACCGATGTTCGCACGCATGTCCCAGTTGTCGTTAAACTGATAGTGAGTGGCAAAGCTCGAGGTGAAATTGCTGTAAACCTTGAAGTCATCGTAATAGTCGTACTTGTTCAATGTCGTGTAACCGCTCACGCTCATTACTCTAAAGTCGTAACGCAAGCCCAATTCGCATTGCAATTTTTCAAAGAAAGTAGCTTTTTGCAACAGGAAACCACCCATAGTGAGAGCCGCAAAGTTTGGTACAAAGGCTGGATTCTTAGTACCTGGGAAGTTGTAGTTTATTTGGTATGTATTTGCTATACCTGCAAAGGTAGACATTTTGTAAGGCTTCCATGAAGCACGATATGACAAGTCGCCCTTGTATGTTTTCAATATAAGGTCTTGCATCGGGATGACGCTCCACTCCTTTTTCATACGGTTCTCGTACTCCTGTCGCAAGTTTTCTTGAAACGACAAGGTCAAATCCAGCGATTGCTTTGGGTTGATGCGATATTTCACCTCGCCCTTCAGCGTGAAGTGTTGTGATTGCTGGAAGGGTATACCAATTTCATAACTGAATGGTTGCAATGACGACTCTGTTGGCCGGCCAATGCGGAAACGTTCTTGCAATTGCGTCAAGTCGGATATTTGGCTGCCAAAATAGATACCAGAGCGTTGGTAGAACAAACTTGTAAGCACTGTTGCCGTGATGCGCTTGTTCTCAAAACCACCCATAGCAGACATGCTGATGTTGTTGTACCCCGTGTTGTTCATGATGTATTCGGGTGTATGGTAATCACCACCACGGGTATAATTACCGTGTAGACGCATACCGAAATTCTTCCAACCGGCCTCAATGCTTCCCGAACCGCTTATCCCTCGGGCATTGGTGTCATAGCCGATGTTGGTAACTCCTTTCACGATAGGTTTGTTATGTCCATAGGGTAGGGGCGCATCATTGAGCAATACCACACCTCCCATGGCGCCAAAACCGTAACGGATACATTCAGCACCCTTTACAACCTCTACCATGCTGGCACCTGTATAGTCAATTTCTGGTGCATGATCGTTACCCCAACTCTGACTCTCCAATTTCACACCGTTGTTCATCAATAGGATACGGCTGCTGTGCATACCTTGAATAACAGGTTTAGCCACCGTACTACCAGCACTGATAGAGCTCACACCAGGAATGGACTCCAACATTTTTGCCAACGAGGTGGCACCACCTTTTTCAAGTATACTTTGATCCAGAGTCTTGGCTTGCTGCATGATGTCGGTGTGTCTCTTTTTAGATGTCACCGTTACACCGCCCAGCATTTGCGCATCTTCCTTCAGCTTTACTGGGATGATACCTGCGCGGGGGGATATGTTGGCTGTATAATTCTTATACCCCACCGATGTTACGGTAATCTTGATTTTCTTGGTTTGGTCTTTTACCGTCATGACGCAGTTGCCCGATGCATCAGTCACATATATCTTGGCGTCATCGGCTTTCACCACGGCACCAGGTATAGGGTCGCCTGTCACCGCATCTGTTATCCTGAGTGTCAGGTTTCCATTCTCGGATTTGTCAGCCACCTTCTCCATGTTGTCGTGTGCAATTGCAGGTGCCGCAACCAAACTTAATAGTGGCAGCAGCGCCATGCAGCCTTTCAGGAGAGTGTACCGCATCTGTCCGTTCTTTTGTGTACGTTGGATGTTTCTTAACATTTTCACTAACTTGATGTAAAAAAAAATAACTAATGTTTATTTTGGAGTGCAAAGGTACGGAAACTTTTTCTACTGTTAAAAAATATGGCATACCCAGAAGTAGGCATTTTTCCAATCGTTTTTACAATACTCATACCTATTTATTATGTCTGATCGACAGAAACTTGCATGTAGGTTTGTATGGCAAAATAACGCTCTATTTTTCCTCCTTGTTACACGCACGGCACTGATTCTTGTGCGAAAACAAGGTGACTTTGTCTGAAAATCATTATCTTTGTCGTCAACAGGTGTTTGTCTACTTGCCACCACATCAAGCGGAATGGGCGTGGTGCAGATACCTATATATATACTGTTAAGTAGAAAACGACATGAAACCAAACGACCACAAACTAACCGACAAGCGTTACACCATACCCTTTGTCCTGATTACCTCCCTGTTCTTTCTCTGGGGATTTGCCCGTGCCATCTTGGATGTGCTTAACAAGCATTTCCAGAATATGCTTGACATATCCATCACACAGTCGGCTTGGATACAGGTCACCACCTATCTGGGTTACTTCCTCATGGCCATCCCTGCCGGTATTTTCATCAACCGCAAAGGCTATAGGCGGGGCGTAGTTTTCGGTCTGTTGTTGTTTGGCATTGGTGCGTTGCTGTTCATTCCTGGGGCGCAGATAGGCGAATTTTATGTTTATCTGGTCGCTCTGTTTGTCATTGGGTGCGGACTGGTGTTCCTGGAAACGGCAGCCAATCCGTATGTAACGGAGCTGGGACCGAACGAAACGTCAACGAGCAGGCTCAATCTGTCACAGAGTTTTAACGGTTTGGGAAGCCTCTTCGCCACCTTGGTGGTTGGTCAGTTCCTGTTCAACGGCTCAGAAACGGGCGGCAACGTGGTGGTTCCCTACACCATTCTCGGTGCTTTGGTCCTGGCTATTGCCGTGGTATTCGCACGCGTAGACCTGCCTGAAATACAGCATCAGCAAACGGTTGAAGATCAGGCGCAGGGCAACAATTATTCAAAGTTGTGGCGGCACAAGCTGTTTGTTTTCGGACTGTTTGCCCTGTTGGCCTACGAAGTGGCCGAAATCTCCATCAATAGTTATTTCATCAACTTTGTGACGGGACAGGGATGGATGACCGATAACCTGGCTTCTGTGGTGCTCACGGGGGCACTGGCGTTCTTCATGGTGGGCCGCTTCTTGGGCAGTTGGGTCATGCGTCGCATCGTGGCCGAACGCCTGTTGCTCTATTGTGCCGCTGGCAGCGTGTTGTGTATCACTGTTGTGCTATTGAACCTCGGCGTTATCTCCATGGTGGCCTTGGTGTGTAACTATCTTTTTGAGGCCATCATGTTCCCTACCATCTTTGCTTTGGCGTTGTCGGGATTGGGCAATCTTACCAAGAGTGCCTCGTCGTTGTTGATGATGACTCCTATCGGTGGTTGCGGATTTTTACTGATGGGCTATGTGGCAGATACTGTCAATATGGTCATTCCGTTTGTCATTCCATGGATAGGTTATGCCGTTGTGCTGGCTTATGCGTGGCAGTTGATGAGGAAGCGAAAAGGAGAGTTGGCATGATTTTTCTGACAACTCGTTATTGATGCAAAGATCTGAAAATCAGCTTTTTAGGTTGGTGTGAGTAGATGAGGATGTAAACTCAATGCCTTTCACATCCAATCTCAATGGGTTTGGCGGGCAATCTCAATGGGTTTGGAACTCAATCTCAATGGGTTTGCAAAGTAATAACCAGACACTATTTTATCATGTGATACCAGCGTGGCGGACGTGAATCATCATGTTCCGCCACACAAGCACACAATTTGTGAGTTCATCAACCAAAAAAAGCGGGTATCAAGCTCACGCTGATCCCGCTTTCCTTATTCAATTCGTAAGATATACTGTCAATGGTTCTGGTGTCGTTTCATCATTTTTGCATAGATGATGCCATGTCCCAAAGCAGCGATATCTTTTATTTCATTTAATTCATCAAATAGACGATTAGTCTAATTGTGCCAACTTATTGTTAGATCCCAATACGTTTACAATCTTATGTGTGTAAAGTTCTGTCATCAAATCGCGAGCTGGACCGCAGTATTTGCGTGGGTCAAACTCTCCTGGTTTCTCGTTGAACACCTTGCGAACGGCAGCGGTGAAAGCCAAACGAGAGTCAGAGTCGATGTTGATCTTGCAAACAGCACTCTTCGCAGCCTTGCGCAATTGTTCTTCAGGAATACCAACTGCATCAGGCAACTTGCCGCCATTCTCGTTGATAATCTTCACATACTCCTGTGGAACAGAAGATGATCCGTGGAGAACGATAGGGAATCCAGGAAGCTTCACCATGATTTCGTCCAAGATATCGAATGCCAAGGGTGGCGGAACCAACAGACCTGTCTTCGGGTCGCGTGTGCACTGCTCTGGTGTAAACTTGTATGCACCGTGCGATGTACCGATAGAAATAGCCAACGAGTCAACGCCCGTACGCTTTACGAAATCGATAACTTCTTCTGGTTTTGTATAATGAGACTTCTCGGCTACAACGTCGTCTTCAACGCCAGCCAATACACCAAGTTCACCTTCTACGGTAACATCAAATTGATGTGCGTAGTCAACAACCTTCTTTGTCAAGGCGATATTCTCTTCATAGGGGAGTGAAGATCCGTCGATCATGACAGAAGAGAAGCCGTAATCGATACAGCTCTTGCATGTTTCAAACGAGTCACCGTGATCCAAGTGCAGTGCAATTTCAGGATGCTTGCAGCCCAACTCTTTCGCATACTCTACGGCACCTTGTGCCATGTAGCGAAGCAATGTTTGGTTAGCATAAGCACGAGCACCTTTTGAAACCTGCAAGATAACAGGTGACTTTTCTTTTGAAGAAGCCGTGATGATGGCTTGCAACTGCTCCATGTTGTTGAAGTTGAATGCTGGGATGGCATAACCGCCATTGATGGCTCTCTTAAACATCTCGCGTGTGTTTACGAGACCTAATGATTTGTAATCTACCATATTATTAAAATATTTAAAGTGAGTTTCCAATAACTTTGGGAATCAATGCAAAGTTAGTATTTTAATTTGGCATGACAAAGTGATGCAACATTTTTTTATGAATGAAGTCCTGTGCATAATCTTTCTGTCTAAAAATAGCCATCTTTGCCTGCCTAATTGTCAATTGTACATGTCAAAATCAGATAGTTGTCAAACCCCTGCCACTTTTTGACGGAAAAATGGTTGGAATATTCAATCTGTTTTCATGAAATATGGTTAACTTTGCATAACCGATAAATCTATACGGCAGTAAAAAAATAATATAACAATAAGATACGATGAAAAAACTATTTGTTCTGTTGGCTTTGTGTGTTGTTTCGATGAATGTCGTGGCACAAAACAAACCTATGAAGGAGTTCGTGGATGAACTCATGTCTAAAATGACCTTAAAAGAGAAGTTGGGTCAGATGAATCTGTTGCCTGCCGGGAATATTACCACGGGGGCGGTGCAAAATAATTCTATCGTTCAGCAAGTCAAGGACGGTGAATTGGGTGGCGTGTTCAACATCAAGGGACTGAATGAGATTCGCACTTTGCAGGAGATAGCCATCAAGAAATCTCGCCTTGGCATTCCACTGCTGGTGGGCATGGACGTAGTTCATGGTTACGAAACTATCTTTCCTGTTCCTTTGGCCTTAGCTTGTAGTTGGAATTTGGAGGGCATTGAGAACAGCGCGCGTGTGGCTGCGCTCGAAGCAAGTGCTGAGGGAGTGAACTGGACCTACTCACCTATGGTTGATATCTGTAGGGATGCGCGGTGGGGACGCATTGTGGAAGGCGCCGGAGAAGATCCTTATTTAGGCAGTCTTATCGCCAAAGCCATGGTTAAGGGCTATCAAGGTGATTACAGTTTGCCATCGAACATCATGGCCTGTGTGAAGCATTTTGCTTTGTACGGTGCGTCAGAAGCTGGGCGAGATTACAACACTGTGGATATGAGTAGGCTGCGAATGTACAACGAGTATTTTGCTCCTTACAAGGCAGCTGTTGAGGCTGGGGTGGGCAGTGTGATGACCTCTTTCAACCTCGTGGATGGCATTCCGGCCACAGCCAATGCTTGGTTGGTTAATGACGTACTGCGCAAACAATGGGGATTTGATGGTTTTGTCGTCACTGATTACGCTTCCATCAATGAAATGGCAACGCATGGTGTAGGCGATTTGGCAACCTCTTCGGTTCGAGCCTTGCGTGCAGGAACCGACATGGACATGGTGGCAAAAGGGTTTATCGGCACGTTGGAGCAATCATTGGCCAACGGACAGGTCACCATGGCTGACATCAACCAGGCTTGTCGCAGGGTGCTGGAGGCGAAATATAAGTTGGGCTTGTTCAAAGATCCTTATAAATATATAAGGGTGAAGAGCAGGAATCAGTATGTATATACTGCTACTAATCGGAAAGCGGCCCGTGATTTGGCAGCTGAAACGTTTGTGTTGTTGAAGAACGAGAACCAGGTTTTACCTTTGAAGAAGCAGGGTAAAATCGCTTTAATCGGCCCTCTGGCCAACGATCGAGCTAATCTTTGTGGCACCTGGTGTGTGGCGATGGCTCCCGAACGCTATTCAACGTTGAAAGAAAGTATGGAGCGTGCCTTGAAAGGAAAGGCCCAATTGCTCTATGCGCAAGGCTGCAACATCGCTTCAGACGATGCTTTACAGAAGGCTGGTGAGCAGGGTAAAAACATCATGCGGGTAGATGATGCGCAAGCAAAGGCCGAGGCTCTCGCCGTGGCTGCGCAGTCTGATGTCATCATTGCCGCCATGGGAGAGGCGGCTGAGTTCAGTGGTGAGAGCCACAGTCGGGTTAATTTGGAACTGCCCGACGTGCAAATGGCCCTGCTTAAGGAACTTGTTGCTACTGGAAAACCTGTGGTGTTGCTGAACTTCTCGGGCCGTCCCACCATCTTAAATTGGGAAAAAGCGCATGTTCCAGCTATCTTGAACGTGTGGTTCGGAGGCAGTGAGGCGGGTGATGCCATTTGTGATGTGGTCTTTGGTGACAAGAATCCATGTGGCAAGCTCACCACCAGTTTCCCGCAACATGTGGGACAAATTCCTTTGTACTACAATCATTTCAACACCGGTAGGCCCGTCGCAGAAGGTGCTGACCGCTTCTTTAACTATCAGAGCAACTATCTTGACGTTCGCAATGATCCACTTTATCCCTTCGGCTATGGACTCAGTTATACCACTTATCAGTATGGTGAGCTGAAGTTGGACAGCAAGACGATGAGCCCTGATGGCCAAATTACCGTTAACATTCCCGTGACCAATACCGGCAACAGGGATGGGATAGAGGTCGTACAGCTTTACATTCGCGACGTGGTGGGTAGCATCGCCCGACCCGTTAAAGAGCTGAAAGGCTTTCAACGCTTGTCGATCAAGGCTGGTGAAACAGCCACTGCGACGTTCACTATTGATGCCAGTAAGTTGAAATTCTACAACTATGACTTAAAAGAGGTGGTCGAACCAGGCGAGTTTGATGTGATGGTTGGCCCCAATAGTCGTGACCTCAAGCGTGCCAGCATCACCGTTCAATAAAATAAGGTGGCTGCATCGGTGAGGTGGGTGACGGTGATTTGCCGCCACCCACCTAATCAGTTAACGCCTGTCGCTCATCATCATCGACATGATAAAACTTCAGAAAGCAGGTGTTGTATCTATATGTTGATAGCTGAATTGTTACCTCTCGCGTGCCAAGCCCATTGACTCGGCTGCGTCCCTGCGCTGCTCTGCTTAATCGAGAGCCTCGGTTTCGAGGCGCTCCACGTTACCGGTCACGGGATTAAGCACGACGTGCGTGGTGAATTTCTTGCCCCACAGCTCGCCGCTGAGATTCTCTATGCGACCGAATTGGGCTGCATAAGTTTCAAAAGAGGCTGCTGGCTGTTCTTCTTTGTACAGCGTGATTTTGATTTTTCCTGGCAGATTTACGTTGATGCCCACGTCACGCTTGTCTTTTTTCTTCACTTCAACGGGCATCTTCAATGTTGGGATTACCTGCTCATCCTGAATGCTGATATAGTAGGGCGCACCGCCCAAATCGTCTTGATCCACCATGCCCAAGTGCTTGGAGAAACGGAAGAGCAGCGCCTTGTCCACTTCTTTCGTCGGCACGTAGTCAACAAACACCTGCATGGTATCGACGGTTGTGGTGCCTTGGAAGAACCGCAGCATGGCCTTTTCCTGCACGTTCAGGTTGTTCAGCATAATCTTCAGCTGCTCGCCATCCTTTGGCATGAATTCGGCTTCACCGCGCGATAGCTGGTTCTTGCTGTCGCGAATGTCGTAGATGTCCTGTGCAATCAGCTCGGCGGTCTTGGCACTGCTGCCCGCCGCCAACATCTCTGCCGTCATGTATTTGGCGGGATCGATGGGCGAAGGCTTGCGCGCCGGCTTGAACGCTGGTTGGCTCTCCACTGCTCTCGGTTTGTCGTTCACGGCCATGATGACCCCGTTTTGGTCGCGACTCACACTCACGATACTGTGTTTCTTGTCGATGGTAGCCGTGAATTGTTTGGCCGAATCGGGCACCGCGTATGTGTCCATCTGTGTCGCCACGATGCGGTAAGTCGTCGTAGGCTGGTCGTTTACAGGTGTTTTGATGAATCTTTCAGAATATCGGGCGTATTCACCCGGCGTGAAAGTGGTTTTCTCGATGAGCAGTGCGAAGCGCAAAGCCGTCTTCGGAAGAAAGTAAGTAACCCCCTCTGTTGGTATCTGAGCTTGCGCCGTAGCGTGGCAGAAGGCCAGAAACAAGGTTGATAAAATGAGCTTATTCATGTCTTAGTCGTTTAATCGTTTGAATGCTTGTGGGATGAAGCGCACAATGTCGCCGGCCGTCATGCTCTCCTGTCCCAGTTCCTTGGCGGCCAAGTCGCCCGCCAGTCCGTGCAGGTACATGCCCACGGCGCAGGCGTCAGCCGGTTGATACCCACGCGCCGCCAGTCCCGTGATGATGCCCGTTAGCACGTCGCCGCTGCCCGCCGTGGCCATTCCCGCATTGCCGGTGGCGTTGAAGATGACGTGACCGTCGGGCAGACAGAGTGCCGTGTGATGCCCTTTCAGCAACACATAGCCATGCAGACGTTGGGCCAGTTCGATGGCCTTTTGCAGTCTTTCGTAGCCACCCCCACAGGTATTGCCTACCAGTCGGTCGAACTCTTTGGGGTGTGGCGTCAGGATGATGTTCTTGGGCAGCTGCTGCATCCATGCTCGATGCGTACCTAACATGTTCAGAGCATCGGCATCGACTACCACAGGACACTGTGCGCGGCGCACCTGAGCAATCATAGCGATGGCCGTAGTCTCATCCTGTCCCAGTCCGGGACCGATGCCCAACGCATCAAAGTCGTCAGTATCGACCGGCTCACTGAACACATTCTCGTCTGCATCGGCGTGCATCACCGCTTCCGGAACACTGATTTGCAAAATGTCGTTGTTGCGTTGGGGCGAGCATACCGTTACCTTTCCCACGCCAACTCGCAAACATGCCCTCGTTGCCAGTACGGCTGCGCCGGCCATGCCATAGCTGCCAGCCACCAAAAGTGCGTGTCCCATGTCGCCTTTGTGCGCCGTGCAGGGCCTGTGCAGCAATTTTTGCCGCACGTCTTGCTCTTCCAAGATGGTGTAAGTCGCATCCGTCTTGTTGATGAACTCCTCGGACAACCGGATGTCCAGCACCTTCACGCGGCCGAGAAAGCATTGCATGTCGGGCAGCATCATGGCCAGTTTCTTTTGTTGTAGCGTCAGGGTAAGGTTGGCTTTGACGATGTGTGTGCGCACGTTGAACGTGTTGTCCTCGGGCAGCAGTCCCGATGGCAGGTCGATACTCACCACCTGACATGGCGACTGGTTGATGTATTTCACCAGCGAGGCAAAGCCGCCGTTGAGCGGTTTGTTAAGTCCCGAACCAAAAAGACCGTCCACCACCAGGGTATCAGCGTCCAGTGTGGGCGGCTCAAAGTTGAGCGTAATCTCCTTGAACAGGTTTGCTTTTTTCGCCTCTACGATGCGTTTCTTGTTGATGGCACAGTCTTCCGACAGCTTGTTGCTGGTATTGAACAGGTAGACACTCACCGTGTAACCTTTTTCCGTCAGCATGCGAGCCACGGCCAGCGCATCGCCTCCGTTGTTTCCCGGACCGGCAAACACCACGACTGGTGTGCGGTTGGTCCACTCATCGGTAATGGCTTGGGTTAAAGCCTGTGCTGCGCGTTCCATCAAGTCGATGCTTTTGATGGGTTCGTGCGCAATGGTATGTTGGTCAAGCTCATGTATCTGAGCACTTGTAAATATCTTCATCCTTGCAAAAATACAAAAATAATACCAATGCATGGGCATGGGCTGTCCTATTTTTCGTTAATTTGAATCAAAATGGAGCGTCCGTTTTCACGGCTCTTTCATTGAAGGGCAATGTTGTTTAACAACAAATTTAACAAATGTAACGTATAAAGTAAACAAGACAATGAACGCAAGCGTTC
This sequence comes from Prevotella sp. BV3P1, assembly GCF_000479005.1. Classification (GTDB taxonomy): domain Bacteria; phylum Bacteroidota; class Bacteroidia; order Bacteroidales; family Bacteroidaceae; genus Prevotella. The sequence goes on from NZ_AWXC01000041.1 coordinate 102,795, forward strand.
TGCGAATGAAAGCAAGTCTACCGACATGAACATGCTGCATGTGTTTGCCAAATTCGTTTGATTAGGAGAACGCCGGCGTTCATTGATTTCAAACAATCGAATTTGTTTTATTGGTTCAATTCGTTGTTGAAACAAACGATTGATATGAGGATGAAAAACAAAGTCATAGCTTTTGGCCGGCAAACTCATTGCAATTGGATGCCAAACTCAATGCAATTGGCCGCCAAAGTCAATGCTATTGAAAGGTGATAGTAACTCGTTGATTTATAAATTGATAAATGTTGGTGGGCGAGGCGGTGGGAACATAATGGCCAAAAAAAATCCCTGCAATCCCGAAGGATTACAGGGAAACACCCCAGTGGGCGTTGACGGATTCGAACCGCCGACCCTCTGCTTGTAAGGCAGATGCTCTAAACCAGCTGAGCTAAACGCCCTTGCTATTTGAAGTAAGCGGGTGCAAAGATATGCCTTTTTCTGATAACCTCCAAACTTTTGATTATATTTTTTTGCGTTGACTTCAATTTGATGTACCTTTGCAGATGATAATCAATTAAAAAAAGGAATAAATAATGGAAAAAGTAGTTAGTGGAATACGCCCGACAGGTTATTTACACCTGGGAAATTATTTCGGTGCAGTGAAGAGCTTCATAGAGATGCAGGACAAGTATGATTGCATGTTTTTCATTGCAGACTGGCATTCATTGACCACTCGACCCAAACCAGAAGACATACAAGACAGTGCGCGCATCATTTTGGCTGAATATCTTGCCTGTGGCATCGATCCCCAAAAGGCTCCCATCTATGTTCAGAGTGACGTGAAAGAAACGCTGGAATTGTATCTTTACCTCAACATGAACACTTATATCGGCGAACTGGGGCGCGTCACCACGTTTAAGGAGAAAGCGCGTCAGCAGCCTGACAACGTCAACGCGGGGCTCTTTACATACCCAACGCTCATGGCCGCCGACATTTTGCAGCATCGGGCTAAGAAGGTTCCGGTAGGTAAAGATCAGGAACAAAACATGGAAATGGCGCGGAAGTGCGCCTCGCGCTTCAACAGAATCTATGGCGTTGACTTCTTTCCTGAACCGCAAAACTTCTATTTCAACTCGCAGGCTTTGAAGGTACCTGGCCTGGATGGAAGTGGAAAGATGGGGAAGAGCACTGGAAACTGCATCTATTTGCACGATGATGACAAGACTATCTCAAAGAAAGTGATGAAGGCCGTTACGGACAGTGGCCCCGAGAAGGCCAACAGTGAGAAGCCGGAGGTGATAGAAAACCTGTTCACGTTCTTGCGAATTTGCTCGACACAAGACACATACGACTATTTTGATGAGAAGTGGAACGATTGCAGCATTCGCTACGGAGACCTGAAAAAACAGATCGCAGCGGACATCTGTGCGACGGTAGCTCCCATCAGAGAGAAGATTAACGAATACATTTCGAATAAGGAGTTGTTGGACAAGATAGCCAAAGAGGGTGCCGACCGGGCGCGCGAGAGTGCCAGCGCTACCTTGAAAGAGGTGCGTAGAATCATCGGATTCAGGTCATAACAGGTCTGAAAAAGACTGCATGAACACCGAAAACGGGGGCGTTCCAACATTTGGAACGCCCCCGCTTTCAGTTCTATTCTTACCTGCCGAAACCTGCGTCATCGGCAGAAAATCGTTGCGTTACTTCGCCATGCCCTCGTTCTCGGGTGCCTTGTCAATCAGATCCATGAACTGGTCGAGCTTTGGTGTGATGATGATTTGCGTACGGCGGTTGCGCTGTTTGCCCAATTCCGTGTCGTTGCTTGTCAGCGGATTGTACTCACCACGGCCGCCAGCAGTCATCCGTTTTGGGTCAACGCCATAGTGGTTTTGCAAGAACTGCACCACGCTGGATGCGCGAAGGGTTGACAAATCCCAGTTGTTGCGGATGTTTTTCATCAGCGGACTGTTTTGGTTTACCGGCACGTTGTCCGTGTTTCCCTCTACCAAGACATCGTAATCCTTGTAGTCCATGATGATTTTGGCAATCTTGCTCAGCGTCTCTGCCGCGCGGTCATTAATCTCATACGAGCCGCTCTTGTACAGCATGTTGTCGGCCAAGCTGATGTATACCACGCCCTTTAGCACCTGAACGTCAACCTCTTTCAACTCCTCACGACTCAAAGAGCGGGTGAGGTTGTTGGTCAGCACCATGTTCAGCGAGTCTGACTTTGACTTTACTTCCACCAAATGGCGGATGTATTGGTTGGACTCATTAATCTGATCAACCAACTTAGAGATGTTGATGTTGTTGGAGTTGGTGTTCAACAAACTCTTGTCCAGCGACTTATGTAAAGCAGCGTAGTCGCTCTTTTGCTGTGCAAGTTGTTCCTCCAGCGAGGTAAGACGAGCCTGTGCGGCAGCCAGTTGTTCTTTGGCTGTCATGTAGTTGTTTGTCAACTCGCGGTTCTCCGTTTGACAATTCTCTAAATCTTTCTTGCTGGCACAGCCTGTAACAAGTAATGTTGCTGCCAACAAGGGTAATATAACAGCATTTTTCTTCTTCATGATTTTATTGTTTTATTCAGTTTAAAATCTTCTTTCCGTGTGTGTCTGGCTCTTGGATGAACGCCATTTTAAGCCTGTTTAGGCACACTGTTCTTGTGCCAAATATACATATAATGACGGCAAAGGCAATGAGAAGTAAACCGAAATTAAAATATTTTAACCGCTTAAGCCGTTATTTATTGAGTGTTAACACGTTAGGTAGATGTCAATAGAGGCGTTTATTTTACAATTTGCTGTATTCTACTTGCCTTTCTTCTGTCATCGACTTTGATGAATGTCGTATGATTACAACAGCAGTTTTTGGGCAAACTCCCATACCACGATGCCAGCGGTGACGGAAACATTAAGCGAGTGTTTGGTGCCAAACTGCGGTATTTCCAGGCATCCGTCGCATGCGTCAACCGTGTCTTGGTGCACACCTTTCACCTCGTTGCCGAAGACTACGGCGTAACGTTGACTGCGGTCAACAGACAAATGTTGCAGCTTAGTGGAGCCTACCACCTGCTCGATGGCGTAAACACAGTATCCCCTTTCTCTCAAATCTTCCACCGCTTGGGTGGCCGATGCGAAATATCGCCAGTCCACACTGTCCTCTCCACCCAAGGCTGTCTTGTGTATCTCGGGGTGTGGAGGGGTGGCCGTGATGCCGCAGAGGTACACCGCTTCTACCCGAAAGGCATCACATGAGCGGAATACCGACCCCACATTATATAATGATCGCACGTCGTCCAGCACGACAACCAGCGGTAGTTTGTCGGCCGCTTTGAAGTCTTTGACCGACAACCGCTGCATTTCTATGGTCTTTAATTTTCTCAATTTTCTTACCATTTTAATGAAACTTGTACGCCATCGGGATCGTTTTCGAATTGAACGAGCAGTGTCTTGCTGCTCACATCCCATGTGTGTCGGACTTTCTCGCCGCTGATTTCCACCAGTTTGGGCTGCTTGGGTAGCAACACCCGCATCACGTTCGTAGTGTTCTTGGGGCTTTTCGCTACGAATGAGTAGCTCTTCTGGGTGCGTTTTTCGTCATATACGCGTGCCGCTCCAGCCAATACTTGCGGTTGTTTCTTATTCTTGATGCGGTTGATGTTGTACAGGAAAGCCTGCTCTCCAGGTCTAACTGTTTTGCTGGAAAGTATCGGTAACTGCGGATCAAACAAATCAATGAACCGGCCTTTGGCTGTGTAGGGCTGGTTGCTGACGACGTTTTCGTCGATGACAGACACCAAATCATAGTTGCCACGCGACAGGGTAAATACATTCTTCCATTGCAATTGTCCGCCCTTGGCATCGTTTTCGTAGGCTTTTTTCACGGTGTCGACCAGTTTGCTGTCACCATTTGCCTGCAAAACAAATTCCTTCGGATCCTGACGAATCACGTAAACGGCACCTTTCCCCACGGCATAGCGGCCTTCTGTGGCATTCTTTGGCATAGACATCAGTTCGAAGAGATGCTGTGAAGGTGCCGAATAAGAGTTGCCATGTTGGTTCCACCACTCCAATACCCGCTGGAAAGGATCATCGTCTCTGCCGCTATAAACCAGTACACCACCTTGCTTTACCCAGTTGGCGATGTACTGATGAGCCTTGCTGTCGAGAGGTTTCATGTTGGAATACGACATCAACAGCACCTTTGTATGCTTCCAGGTGTCGGGATATCCCGTGTTTTCTATATGTACGATGTTCACTGGAACGCCGCGTTTGATGAAGGGTAAAGCTTCTCCATAGAAGTTGGAAAGCTGTGGATCGTCATATCCTTCAATCGGTTTGGGAGCTCGTTGGAACATCAAGGAGTTGGCCATCAGCACGCTGATGCCTTGCGATCCGCTCACTTGATTGTTGGACAGCGGCATGTGGTTCAGCGTGTTAATCATCACTTGCATCTGCGTAGAGTAGAATCGTGGTATGTTAGCTCGCTCGTTGCTGTTGGTGCTGACGCGATAAAGTCCTTCATATATGCGGTCGGGCCACGGCATCACCTCATAGTTGTTGTTGCGAGGATAGAGCAGTTTGGCTGTGAATGTGGCCTGATAATTTCGCTTGTAGTCGTCCCAATCTTTCGCTCTGTCCTCGATAGGATCGGTCAGGAAGAAGACTTTTCGTTTGGTAGGTGCCGTCATCGACTCCATACATCCGTATTCAAGAAAAGCTGTTTCGAACACCCTTTCTTTGGCATTGCCGTTAAAATAGTTGGGTGTGCGTGACGTTCCGGTCCATACTTGTGCGATATATCCATCCACACAGTCCATCGAAGCCAGACTGGCTTCGGGGCTGACGATGGACCATTGTGAATAGTTAAGCAGCGAATGGGTGGGTACATAGCATCTTACATTCATGCCTTTGCTTTGACCGTAAGCCTTTGCATAGGTGAAACAGTCTTCCAAAGCCTTGTAGTACAGGTGATATTTCAGTTTGTTTGATAGGTATGTATTCTCCGCTGAAAGATGCTGAGGCCGCCAGTCGAAACCGTAATACTTCTTCCATTCTTTCTTGAATGCATCGCTATAGCCAGCACGAGCCCAGTATTCAGGCTCTTCAAGGAAGATGGCATCGATGCCTGCGTCAATGGCTCGCTTGATCTGAGTTTGCTTAAAATAGGTCAAAAAGTTGTCGTTGGGAACAATGTAGGGAACCAAATGTCCATGCCAGATGGAATCTCCGTTCTGCTCAAACTGTCCTTCATCAATGTGCCACCGACCGTCCCACTTGCCTGTAAAGTAGTCTTGATATTCGCCCCAAGCGATGCCTGTCATGAAATGGGTTACGTATCCGCGGTCGCGCCACGACTTGACACGCTCTTCAAAGGTCATTCCTTTGTGTACTAGGGTGCCATAACACATCACCACATCGGCACGGATGTCGGTGACTGGTTTCCACTGTGCGTCCGTTTGAAACGTTGTTTTTTCGCGTTTTACTTGCCCGTTGGTTGTTGCACAGCTGATGAGCAAGGCCAGAATAATCAATAGGTGTTTCATGATGTGTTGGTTTGTGTGTTGGGCGTTGTTTTTATATTTAGAGGTGTCAGCTCGTCAATTCTTGGCTTGGAAGGCCAGCGCATACATCTTCATCTGCTTTACCATCGCCAGCAAACCGTTGGCTCGGGTGGGGGATAGATGCTCATGAAGGCCGATGCGGTCGATGAAATAGAGTTCTGCATCCATGATTTCCTGGGGCGTATGCCCGCTGACCACGCGGATGAGCAGGGCTATGATGCCCTTAACGATGAGCGCATCACTGTCGGCTGTGAAGTACAACTTGCCTTCTTTCTCATCACATTGCAGCCAAACGCGACTTTGACAGCCGTCAATGAGGTTCGATTGGGTTTTGTACCGTTCGTCTAATGGATCCAATTCGTTGCCCAAGTCGATGAGCATTTGGTACTTGTCCATCCAGTCGGACAGTTCTGAAAAATCTTCTATTACTTCGTCTTGCAATTCGTTAATGGTCATATTGAGGAGTTTTTAATTTTGAACATTGAACTTTGAACATTGAACTTTATGGTCAGTTTACTTTGAACATTGAACATTGAGCTTTGAACTTTATGGTTTGTTTACTTTGAACATTGAACATTGAGCTTTGAACTTTATGGTTTGTTCACGTTGAATTTTCAAGGTTTTGACAATATCATGCAGTAAACAGGCTAATCACTCCCCTCCCTTTTGGGGAGGGGTTGGGGGAGAGGCCGCAGTTTTCACACATCCCGTTTCACCGCACTTACTATCTTGAACAGCTTGTCATTGGGGCGCACTTTGTCAGGAACGGCAATGGAGATGCGCCAACCTTTCTCGGCCTTTTGTACCGGTTTCAGCTCATAGCGTATCTCGTTGGCGTCGAAATACATCACGCCAGTTGTGGGACCCGTGATGAGTAGATGCTCACCAAGCTCTATTTCTGCGGCTTCGATGGCCAACTCTGCCACGCCAAGGTTAGAGAAATACTTCACCACCTTGCCCACCAAGACCTTCTTCTCGGTAGCCTTGTTGCCATACTCTTTCGTCCATTCGCCCAGCTTCTGACCCTGGTAATAGCCGTCCCAGAATCCTCTGTTGAAGACTGAGGACAGGCGTTTGTCCCAAGTATCTTTCTTCTCTTCGGTGAAAGTGCCGTCGATAACCGACTGAATGGCTTCTTTGTAGCACGTCACCACGTTGTACACATACTCTGGTCCGCGTGCCCTGCCCTCGATTTTGAATACCCGCACGCCTGCATCCATCATGAGGTTAATGAAGCGAACGGTCTTCAAGTCCTTCGGACTCATGATGTATTTGTTGTCAATCTCCAGCTGGTTGCCCGTCTCGTTGTCGGTAACGGTGTACGAACGGCGGCAGATTTGCACGCATTCACCACGGTTAGCCGAGCGATTGGCATCATGAAGACTCATGTAACACTTGCCGCTGATTGCCATGCAGAACGCACCATGACAGAACATTTCGATGCGAATGAGCTCGCCATGGGGGCCGCAGATGTGCTGTTCGACAATCTGTTGGTGAATCTCTTTCACCTGTTTTAGGTTCAGTTCGCGCGCCAATACCACCACATCGGCAAAGCGGGCGTAGAACTTCAGGGCCTCAATGTTGGAGATATTGAGTTGGGTGGAGAGGTGCACTTCTACTCCTTTCTCCACGCAATAGGTCATCACGGCTACGTCACTGGCAATCACTGCCGATATTTGGGCATCCTTTGCCGCGTCGATTATCTTGCGCATGGTTGGGATATCCTCGCCGTAAATCACGGTGTTCACTGTGAGATAGGTCTTGATGCCGTGTGCCTTGCACGTGTCGGCGATGTCGTGCAGGTCGTCAATCGTAAAATGATTGGCCGAGTGCGAGCGCATGTTGAGCTGGCCGATGCCGAAGTATACCGCTCCCGCTCCGGCCTGAATGGCGGCTGCGAGGCTCTCTCTGGACCCCACGGGTGCCATGATTTCAAAGTCTGATAACTGATAATTCATACATGCAAAGTTACGCTTATTTGTAATAACTGCAAAGTAAAGCTGTGCGATTTGTTCGGTTTTTGTATTATCTTTGCACTGAGATGAGAAAGATACTATTGTTTGTGTGCGGCACGTTGGTTTTAGTTTCGGCTTGCAGAAATGCTAATAAGTCGAACGAGGTACGGCATCATCAGTTCAAAACGGATGTGATGTTGAAGGCCACTCCCGTGCAGAACCAGGGAAGCAGTTCGCTTTGTTGGGCGTATGCCATGCTGGGAACCATCGAATCGGAACGGTTGATGATGGGCGACTCGGTCAACTTGTCGGTTGATTATCTTGCTCGAATGTTGCTGAAGGAACAGGCTCGTGAGGCTTTCTTTGCGGGAGGAAGAAAGCAGGTGTCGCTTCGTGGGACGGCATCGATGGCTCTTCGTTTGCTGGAAAGATATGGCATGTTGCATGAGGACACGTATCATAGTCAGCAAGTGAATTACAATGTGTTGGCCAGAAAGGTGCAGTTGGCGGCCTCGCGGTCAGCAAGTTTGCAGAAAATGGATGGGCTTGTGGATAAAATGTTGGACGCTGAAGTTGGTTTCATGCCGCGGTTTGTCTTTTTCAGGCATGCTGAATATACGCCAAAACAGTTTGCCCACAGCGTTTGTTTACCTCATGAATATCTCTTATTAACCAGTTTTACGCACCATCCATACGGGCATTCGTTTGCTTTGGAGATACCCGATAATCGGTACCGCGACACCTTTATGAATGTACCCCTGGACACATTGATGGCACATGTCAAGCGGGCTTTGCAGACGGGGCATCCCGTTTGTTGGGAAGGAGATATCAGCGAGCCGGGATTTTCGTTTGCAAAGGGCGTGGCTAAGTTGCCCAATGAAGCCGTAAACGTTACGCCAGCAGCGCGTCAAAGGCAGTTTGAAACACTGAAAACTACTGACGACCATTGTATGGTATTGGTGGGATTGGCGCACGATGAGCGAGGAAATACCTACTATATTGCCAAGAATTCGTGGGGTAAGAACAATCCTTTCGGTGGGTATATGTATCTTAGCAACAATTATTTGCGTTTGAAAACGGTGGCTGTTTACATGAGTCAAGCGGCCTATGGAGTGTGATAAAACTTCATAACAACAAGGGTTGGCCCACACTGCACATTAGATTATTAAAAAAGGGGCATGCAAATTGATAGCATGCCCCTTAGCTTTTACTTATTTAGCGCCTATGCATCAATGTTCGCATAGGTTGCGTTTTGTTCAATAAATTCACGACGTGGCTCCACGTCATCACCCATAAGCATGGAGAATATCTCGTCTGCATCGGCTGCGTTCTCGATAGTAACCTGCTTCAACAGACGGGTCTTTGGATCCATGGTCGTTTCCCATAATTGTTCAGGGTTCATCTCACCAAGACCTTTGTATCGCTGCGTGTGAATGCTCTTGCTGTCTTCCTCGCCCTGGGCGTACTTGTCTATGAAGGCCTGTCGTTGCTGTTCGGTGTAGCAATATTCGCTGGCCTTGTTCTTGTATGTACACTTGTAAAGCGGTGGGGTAGCGATGTAGAGGTGACCTTCTTCGATGATTTTGGGCATGAAGCGATAGAACAGCGTCATGATGAGTGTGTCGATGTGCGAACCATCGACGTCGGCATCGGTCATGATGATAATCTTGTCGTAGCGCAACTTGTCGATATTGGCCTCTCGGTCGTCCTCTCCGTCTACGCCAAAGCGTACGCCGATGCTCTGAATGATGTTCATCACCGACTCGGCCTCGAACACTCTGTGCCATTGCACCTTTTCCACGTTCAGAATTTTACCACGCAATGGCAATATAGCTTGCGTGTATCGGTCGCGTCCTTGCTTAGCCGATCCACCTGCGGAGTCGCCCTCCACCAGGAATATCTCACAATCTTTTGGGTCTTTGTTGGAGCAGTCGGCCAGTTTGCCTGGCAGTCCTCCACCGCTCATGACGTTCTTACGCTGAACGCTCTCGCGCGCTTTTCGTGCCGCAATACGTGCCGTAGCTGCCAGAACCACCTTCTCACAGATTTGTTTTGCCTCGGTGGGATGCTCTTCCAAGTAGTTGGTAAGTGCTTCGCCAACAGCTTGTTGCACGGCTCCTGATACCTCACTATTGCCCAATTTGGTCTTGGTTTGCCCCTCAAACTGCGGCTCTGCCACCTTAATAGATATCACAGCGGTAAGTCCTTCACGGAAGTCTTCACCTGCAATCTCTATCTTTGCCTTTTCAATTTGCTTTGAAATAACGGGGTCGTTGTCTGCATACGTCTTCAACGTGCGTGTCAGTGCGGCGCGAAAACCTGTGAGGTGCGTGCCACCCTCTATGGTGTTGATGTTGTTAACGTACGAGTGTATGTTCTCAGAATAGTCGGTATTGTACATGATGGCCACCTCAATGGGGATGCCTTGCTTCTCTGTTTTCAGATAGATGACATCGTCGAAGAGGTGAGTTCTGTGCCGATCAACATAGCGGACGAACTCTTTAAGGCCGTCTTTGGCATGGAAAACCTCCGTATGTGTTTTGCCTTCCTCATTGGGACGCAGGTCAGTAAGAGTAATGCGGATGCCTGCATTCAGGAACGCCAGCTCTCGCATGCGCCTCGCAATGATGTCCCATTGAAAGTGAGTGGTTGTGAATATAGATTTGTCTGGCCAGAATTGCTGACGTGTTCCACGTAGGTTGGTCTCTCCAACGACTTTCACAGGGTAGAGGGCTTTTCCTCTTTCGTATTCCTGTTGGTAGATTTTGCCGTCACGAAACACCTGAGATGTCATGTGAGAGGATAGCGCGTTAACGCAACTTACACCAACTCCGTGCAGACCACCGCTGACTTTGTACGAGCCTTTGTCGAACTTTCCGCCAGCATGGAGTACCGTCATGACCACTTCCAGGGCCGACTTGTGCAGTTTTTCGTGCTGGTCTACTGGAATGCCTCGACCGTTATCTTGTACTGTAATTGATTCGTCTTCGTTGATGGTCACTTCAATGTCGGTGCAATAACCTGCCATCGCTTCGTCAATAGAGTTGTCCACGGTCTCGTTAATCAGGTGATGGAGACCCTTCTCACTGATGTCACCGATGTACATTGCAGGGCGTTTGCGAACAGCCTCAAGTCCTTCCAAGACTTGGATGTTACTGGCCGAATAATTGTTTTCGGTATTCTGATTTTCTGCCATTTGTCGTTTTGTATATTATGATATGCAAAGATACGAAATTACCGCCAAATGAGGAAATCTTTTGTTGCTAAAAATGCGTAAAAGGCTGGCGTGCGTTTGCCTTTTTTATGTGGTTTAAAGATGCGAATAAAGTTTTTCTGTTTTCTGGTATTTTGTAGTTCTTGCCCACCTCGTAGCCTGTGTTGGTCGGCAACGAACCTGTGACGAATCGCCTGCTTGAAGATTGGGATAGACGCTGTGCTGTGTCAACGGAGGATGAGATTGAGGTGGGTGAAACCTCAAAAGGTTACACTTCTTTCGAAATGTAACCTTTGTATGTAGGGTCGTCAGATGGACTTATGCGAGTTTGCTGATGTGCTTGCAGAGGCTTGACTTCAGGTTGGCAGCCTTGTTTTTGTGGATGCCATTGGTCTTGGCCAGCTTGTCTACCATCTTCTGTACTTCAGGATACAGCTTGACAGCCTCATCCTTGTCGGTCATTGCACGCAACTTGCGTACAGCATTACGCATGGTCTTTGCATAATATTTGTTGTGCAAAGTCTTAACTTTGTCCTGACGGATTCTTTTAAGTGATGATTTGTGATTTGCCATCTTCTATTTACTTCTTTTATTTCTTTTGTGTAGTCCCTAGCAGAGTCGAACTGCTCTTTTGAGAATGAAAATCTCACGTCCTAACCGATAGACGAAGGGACCGTGCCATTTGATTAGCGGGTGCAAAGTTATGACATTTTTCCTTACCAACCAAATTTTATGCTGTAATTTTTCATTGAATGTATGAAAATCAGTATTTTTGCCATTCAAACCCACGTTCAGATGTTAGTAAAGACGCAAGCTATTGTACTACGAACCATCAAATATGGCGATTCTCAGTTGATAACAGATTTGTTCACCCAGTCTACGGGGAACGTCTCTTTTATCCAGCGTATGCGCAAAGGCAAAGGCGGCAGAGTAGGAAAGCCCTATTTTCAGCCGCTCACTATCTTGGATATCGAGTTTGATGAGCGTCCTAACAAGCAGTTGCAGCGCATCAAGGAGATGCGGCTGGCCTATCCGTTCTCTACCATACCTTTCAATTCTTATAAGTTGTCCATCTCCTTGTTCTTGTCAGAGTTCTTGTATTTCAGCGTGCGCGGCGAGCATGAGGTGGGGGCATTGTATCAATATGTGGAGAACAGCATTCGTTGGTTGGATTCGGCGGAGGGGGCTTTCGCAAACTTTCACCTGGTGTTCATGATGCATCTGACGCGCTTCATCGGGTTTTATCCAAATCTTGAGAACTGGCATGCGGGCGATTTCTTCGACCTTCGCAACGGCGTGTTCTGCTCTCTCGTTCCCTTACATCCCGACTTTATTCCCCCAAACGAGGCGGCGAAGATTGGTCAACTGATGCGGATGAACTATGAAACGATGCATCTTTTTCGCTTTTCCCGTGAGGAACGCAATCGTTGCGCCAACTTGATATTGCGCTACTATCGCTTGCACATCCCTTCGTTCCCCGAACTGAAATCGCTCTCGGTGTTGCAAGATTTGTTTCGGTAGCCACCGGTTGCTTTTCAAGCCTTTGTGGGCTGGCTTTGCAAAGTCATTGACTTTGGGTGCCAATCTACATGCTTTTGGGGTGCAAAGTGCATGACTTTGCACCCCAAACTCAATGCAATTGCAGGTCAGGTTTTAAAGTCTTGACTTTCAAGGAAAAAGAAAACGGCAAGAACCCTTTGGTACATAGTGTTTCAAAGGGTTCTTGCCGTTGGGTTCGCAGATGGCGAAATTGAGTTTAAGAATTAGGCGAGCAGCTTTTTAACGATGCCTGAAATGGTTTTGCCATCAGCTTTGCCAGCCAATTGTTTGTTGGCCATTCCCATAACTTTTCCCATATCCTTCATGCTTGCGGCACCCGTTTGGTCGATAATGGTCTTGACGATTTTCTCTATTTCGGCTTCCGACAATTGCTCGGGCAGATAACGCTCGATGACCGAAACCTGTGCCAATTCAGCGTCAGCAAGTTCCTGTCGACCTGCGTCTATGTACGTCTGTGCCGATTCTTTGCCTTGCTTGGCCAGCTTCTGGATAATCTTCAAGGCGTCTGCATCCTCCAATGTATCGTTGGCTCCCGGTGCTGTTTTGGCCTCGAGGAAAACTTTTTTGATGTTACGCAGCGTGTCAAGTGCTACCTTGTCACGCTCTTTCATTGCGGTTTTGATGTCTTCGTTAACCTTTTCAAATAGTGCCATTTGTTTGATGTTTTATTGTATTTGTTGACGAGCTGTCGTCGGTGTATATTGTTTCATTCAAAACTGATGAGGCCCTGTATGGGTTCATTGTTCTCTTTTTGTTCGGGTTCCTTGGGCTCACCCGATGCCTGTTTGCGTATGTCGTCCAGCATCTGACGCGTACGTTTGTAGGTGGGGAAGCTCTCTACGGCCAGGATAACGTCCTCGTTGTCAAGATCTTCGTTGCTGAAGAGATAGACGTGCGGGTGACGTTTGTATTTAGAGTTTTTCCCATCCTTGTAATATTGCTCCTTGCGGTTGATGAGTTGTATCTTTCGTTCTTCCTCTTCGGCCAGGCGCATGGCTTCTTCTTGCGAATGACGTTTGCCGATGTGGCTGTCCATTCCCTCTACATCGCTGATGCCAAAACCTGTGGCCAAGATGGTTACTTTTACCTTTTTGCCAAGGTCTGGGTCGATGGCGATGCCCCATTTGATTTCAAAGTCGCTGTCAAAGCGTCCCATGAAGTCGTTCACATCGTTCATTTCCTCCATCATCAGACCGCTGTTGTCATTCTTTTCATTACAGAAGTTGATGCTGAGCAGTATCTTTTTGGAGTTGAAGATGTCGTTATCGTTCAGCAGCGGAGAGTTCAATGCGTCCTCGATGGCTGCCTTCACCCGGCCCTCTCCTTCGCCAAAGCCCGTGCTCATGATGGCCACGCCACCGTCTTTCAGCACCGTTTTCACGTCATTGAAGTCGAGGTTAATCAGTCCGTGGTTGGTGATAATCTCCGCAATGCTCTTGGCAGCAATGCTCAGAGTGTCGTCGGCTTTGCCGAAAGCGTCGAGTACAGTGAGGTCAGGGTATATCTCTCGCAAGCGTTCGTTGTTAATCACCAGCAAGGCATCCACATGCTTGGCCATTTCCTCCACGCCGTCTAAGGCTTGGTTAATCTTCTTATCGCCCTCAAAGCGGAAAGGAATGGTGACGATGCCAACGGTCAAAATGCCTAGTTCCTTGGAGACGCGGGCGATAACCGGAGCGGCTCCTGTACCCGTACCACCGCCCATACCGGCCGTGATAAATGCCATACGGGTACCGTCGTTGAGCATGTTTTTGATGTCTTCGAGGCTCTCTTCGGCGGCTTGGCGTGCCTTCTCGGGCTTGTTGCCAGCTCCCAATCCTTCTTTGCCGAGCTGCAAGTGGAAGGGTACCGGACTATCGTTGAGCGCCTGATTGTCGGTGTTGCAGAGCACGAAGGTTACGTCGTGAATACCTTCGCGGTACATGTGGTTGACGGCATTGCCACCGCCACCGCCAACACCGATTACCTTGATGATGCTGCTTGCTTTGTCTGGTTCTCCAAAATCGAGAATGTTAGGGGTGTTGATATTGTCTGACATAATTGTAATTCTTAATGGTTCGTTCTTGGGAAGTAGTGATTGGACTGCTGCTTATTCTTCCTCTTCGGTTATTTTGCTGGCAAAGTTTTTAATGCTTTTCCATAATTTGTTGACAGGAGAGTTTTCTCTCTTCTCTTCCGCTATGCGGCGTTGCTCCTCTTCCTGCGCCTTTCGTTCAGCTTCTTCCTGTTCCTCCTTTTGCTTACGCAGCTGTTCTTTTTCTTCTTCGGTCTGTACAATGCCCGTGCCGGATGTTTCCTTATACGATCGAGGACCTTTGGCTGGTGCGGGCGTTGGTGTGGTGTGCTTGGGTTCGTTGCTTTGGAATAAGTCGGCAGTAATCTCTTCGCCAGCACAATTGATGTCGCCTTTGACAAGCAATCCCAGGATGGTGTTCATCGTTCCCGTATGAGCTGTGATCTCTGGGAGGTTGGAATTGATGTTTTGGTTTACAAACTTGGCTATGCGAATCTTCTCCGTTGGGGCTTGGTTGGTAAAGGCTTTCTCGATATTGGGCATGTTTGAACCGCCGCCTGTAAGGATGATTCCGCCAATGAGTTTGTCGGCATATTCGTTTGGAATCTGATAAAAAACGTTCTCAATGATTTCCTGTAGGCGCGATTCTACAATCTCGATGAACTTGCGGCTATCAACTTTTCTGTCTTGGTCGATAGGGTATTTCTTGTTGTCATCAATGTCACTGTTGTCGGTGTAGGCCGAGGCGTATTTCAATTTCATTTGCTCTGCCTGACTGTCTTCCATCAACAAGGAAGTGATGTCTTTGGTGATGTTCTCGCCACCCAATGGGATGACGGCCAGATGGCGCAGGATATTTTTGTAATATACCAGCACGGTTGTGGTGTCAGCACCGAGGTCTATCAGTGCACAGCCAGTTCTTTTCTCGGTCTCTGTCAATACGGCGTCGGCCAAAGCCAGTGGTGCTAAATATAGTTCGGCAATCTCCACGCCCGCCTTGTTGAGGCATTGGTTGAGGTTTTTGTAGAACGTTTTGCGCCAAAGTATGTTGAGGAAATTACCCTCCAACCTTGAACAAGGAATGCCAACCGGGTCTAATTGGTACAGCGCGTCAACCTTGTATTCCTGCGTGGCAGCGTCCAATATCTCTTGTTCTGCATAAGTCATGCTGCGATTGGCATCCATCAGCTCGTTAATCATATCCTGACTAACGACGGTTTCTGCGGGCAGATCCTTGATGATGACGTTCTTGACGCTGCGGATGCTCTGTCCTCCGACCCCGACATAGACTCGGGCTATGTTGGTTTTGAGCGTAGTTTCCAACTTTTTAATGATGTTGGTCAAGCACAATACTGTCTTGTCAATGTTGAAAACTACACCTTTGCGTATGCACGAGGTGGAATCTTCTTTGACAACAGCAAGAATGGAGATGCTTCCATCTGAATTCTTTTTTCCTGCAATACCTGTGATTTTTGACGATCCCAGTTCAATAGCTACGATAAATTCCTTTGCCATACGTTTTTATATCTTTATCAAATCTTTTTGTTCGTGTTATGTTCTTTTGTTCTCACATCCGTTCAATTGTTTCGTCTTTTGCAGATGATTTGGTTGTCAAACTCCAGGTTGATGTAAGAATATTTGTTCCATCCCGCTTGTGAAAGGCCATATTTATAGAACTTTTCCAGACGTGTGAGTTTCTGCTTGGTGAAGCTCTCAATCAGCGAGAACCGTTTCGTTCGGTCATTGTTAGTAGGCAACTGACCCAAATAAATGATGTGGTCACCCACCCTGGGAACCAACTCTATGCCACGATCGGGGAGAACATGTATTTGTTCTATCTGGTTTTTCCAGAGCTCGTTGCCCATCAATGCCTTGCTCAGAGCCGACACATAGTGCGTGGCAAACCATTTGTTGATGTAGCCAGTTGCAATGATAAGGTCGCTCGTGTAACTGGAATTGGGCATGATGGCATCCTTATCATCCAGATAATAGTCGTCACCATTGATCGACTTGATGCGCACGATGGGCATTCGTTGCGTGATGCTGATGTTGACATGTCCATTTTGTGTTTTGTAACATTCAGCCGTATTGACAAACGGACTGGTCTTCAACATGTTCTCAATCTTGCGGACATCCACGTATTTCAATGGCTTTTCCAACGGATAGAGCTTGTGTTTCTCCAGTCGATCCCTGATTTCTGCGGCGTTGATAAAACCATGTTGGGCCTCGTCTGCAATGTCGATGCTCACCTTTGTGCACACGTTGGCCGTTTCATCAGGCTTGTTGAATGCCGTGAAAGCAAAGACCAGATAGATGCCCAGCACCACGTCCAGTACGATGGTTATTATCTTTTTCAGGTTTCTTCTCACTTGCTTTCTATGATCTTAGCCATTTGTGGTACGTAATTATCCAAGTCACCGGCACCCAATATCACGAGGACATCGAAGTCGCGTCGCTTCACCAGGTCGAGAACCTCTTCCTTGTGAATCATGCTCTTCTCCTTACAGGTAAGTTCATCGTATATCAGTTGTGACGTCACTCCTTTGATGGGTTGCTCGCGAGCGGGATAGATATCGCACAAAATCACTTCGTCCAGCTGGCTCAGCGCTTTGGCGAACTCCTTATAGAAGTCTCTGGTTCGGGTGTAAAGATGCGGCTGAAAGATGGCCGTCACCTTGCGATCGTGATACAACTCGCGCAGGCTTTTGGCACTTTGGTATATCTCCTTTGGGTGATGCGCATAGTCGGAAAGTAGCACATGGCGGTCGTTCTTAATCTTGAAGTCGAACCTTCGCTCCACTCCATGATAGGTAGACATGCCATATCGCAGTTCTTCGGCCGTGCAACCATTCAGTTGCGCCATGGCCATGGCAGCCACGCCGTTCTCGATGTTGATGGGAATGGGCTGACCTAATTCTACACCTTCTACATTTTCCATGGGCGAAATGAAATCGAAAGTGATGTGACCATTTTTAATTTCAATATTCTCTGCATGGAATTCTCCCTTGTCCCTGCTGTAATCATAGATGGTTACGCCCTCCTGAACCGCAGGCTTCATTTCCAAATCCCGATGGATAATCAACGCTCCACCTGGCTGAATGAGGGTGGTATAGTGACGGAAACTCTCCAGATAAGCCTCTTTTGTGCCGTAGATGTCCAGATGGTCGGGGTCGGTGGAGGTGATTACACTCATCCACGGACGCAGCCAATGGAAACTGCGATCGAATTCATCGGCTTCGATAACGATATAATCACTCGCATCTGACAGAATGTAGTTGGTGCCATAGTTCTTTGAGATGCCGCCGAGAAAGGCATTGCAGTCGACATGACTCTGGTGCATGATGTGCGCGCACATGGTGCTGGTGGTGGTCTTGCCGTGCGTTCCTGCAAAGCACAGTCCTTTGTGTGTCTGTGTCAATGTGCCGAGCACCTGTGCTCGTTTTTGTATCTCAAAGCCGTTTTCCCTGAAGTATTTCAGCTCTTGATGGGTTTCTGGAATGGCGGGTGTGTAGATAACAAGGCATGTCTGAGGGTTCTTACATGCATGCGGAATCTCTTCCACACTCTCTTTATAGTGAATGAGCATTCCCTCTTTCTCAAGCTGGTTGGTCAATGCGGAGGGTGTCTTGTCGTAACCAGCTACCACTACACCTTTATGAATGAAGTAGCGAGCGATGGCACTCATGCCAATGCCGCCAGCCCCTATGAAATAAACCGACTTGATTTCTGTTATGTCCATTTCTCTTCTCTTCTTTTGTCTTGTGGAGTTATCGAAAGTTACAGGTAACTCGTTCGCTTCGTTCAACGTCGTTTGCGGACGTTACCTTTCATGTTCAATGCTTTTCTTTGCCGGCGTTTTTGTCTACCGGTGCGTTGCCAGTTTGATGACCTCATCTGCGATGATGTTGGCAGAATGAGGCAATGCAAGCTTCAAGACGTTCTCGCTCAGCGATGCCAACTTACTGTCGTTCTGTACGGTTTCGATGGCTTGTTGTAGCAACATGTCCTTCGCTTCGGAATCTTTGACATAGATGGCAGCGTTCTTGTTAACCAAAGCCATGGCGTTCTTCGTTTGATGGTCTTCAGCCACGTTCGGACTGGGGACCAGGATGACGGGCTTGCCAATAAGGCAGAACTCGCTGATGGAACTGGCTCCGGCACGGCTTATCACCAAGTCTGCCGCTTTGTAGGCAGCCCCCATGTCGCTGATAAAATCAGTTACGTGGAGCATGGGCAGTGGGTCTTCCGATTGCAAGGCTTTGGTGATGCCTTCGAAATAATATTTCCCAGTTTGCCAAATAAATTGCACACCACTCGTTCTTACCATGTCCAGGTGGCTCATCACGCTCTCGTTAATGGTTCTGGCTCCAAGACTTCCACCTACCAAAAGTATGGTTTTCTTGTCGGGTTCGAGCCCAAACGACTTTTTGGCCTCTTGTTGTGTCAAGGCTGTTTGCAACACATTTTGCCGCACAGGGTTGCCTGTCATGATGATTTTGTCGGCTGGAAAGAATCGTTCCATGCCTTCGTAAGCCACACATATCTTGTCTGCTTTCTTCGCCAACAGCTTGTTGGTCACCCCAGCATACGAGTTTTGCTCCTGTATCAAGCAAGGAATGTGCCGTTTTGCACAAACGTTCAAGGTGGGGCCACTGGCATATCCACCCACTCCGACAGCGGCCATCGGCTTGAAGTCTTTGATGATGGCCTTAGCCATGCGCTGGCTTTTCCATATTTTGAACAGCACGAAGATGTTCTTTAACAGGTGTTTGCGGTCGAATCCGCAAATGGGTAGTCCTTTTATCTCGTAGCCAGCTTTGGGCACGCGCTCCATTTCCATGCGCCCGATAGCCCCCACAAAGAGTATCTTCGCATCAGGACGCTTTGCCTTGATGGCGTTGGCGATGGAGATGGCAGGAAAGATATGTCCTCCCGTTCCGCCACCACTGACAATAATTCTCAATTCGTTATTCATCTAACTCAGATGTATTTAATGTACAAAAGTAATCAAAAAATATGTCTTTTTGTCATATTTCACCATATTTATTTTAAGCCGTTAGCTCATAAGACTATGCTGTCGTGAGCTTTCCGGACATCACCTCGTCATTGTCGGCGTCTGGTTTTTTCTTGGCCGAACGGCTGACACTGAGTATCGCACCGATGTACACGCAGTTGATGATGGTGGAAGTTCCGCCCTTGCTGATTAGCGGCAGTGGCTGACCCGTAACGGGAGCAAGCCCCACGGCCACGCACATGTTGAACAAAGCCTGCGTCACCAGCAGCAGAGCCAGTCCCATAGCGAGGAAAGCGGGGAAATTATTTTCGCAGCGGTTGGCGATGCGTCCGGTTCTAAAGAGCAGGATGATGTACAGCATGGCCACGAAGAATCCGCCGAAAAGTCCCATCTCCTCGATGATGATGGCATAGATGAAGTCGGAGAAAGCCTGTGACAGAAAGTCGCGTTCTACCGAGTTTCCCGGTCCCTTACCAATGAAGTTTGACGACACGATGGCAATGTTGGCATGCCCTATCTGTGCGTCTTTATCCAAGTCGAATTCCTCCGGAGGGGTCTCTTTGCCAGCCATGAATCGGTCGATGCGCCCTTTCCAGGTGTCAAAGCGGTGGAACACAGAGCCAAACATGCTGGGATCTTTCTTTTGTTCCACCGTGGCTACCTGTTCAATGTGGTTTGGGTTGGCGTTTTCTTTCTCATGGTCTTTCCCCACAACCATTACCAGCGTGAAGACAGTTAGAATCAACAATGTGACCACCCCCAATACCTTCCCAAGGATTTTGCCAGGTACCCGACCGATGATCATCATCATGAAGATGACCATACACAGCAACATGGCCGTGGAAAGATTCTCCACCATGATGAGCGGAATGATGAAAGCACTCACGATGAGAATGTATTTAAAGGCGTTTTTGTCGGCCCCATGCTCGGTTTGCATGGCACTTAGTATCTGTGCGGTGGCTAGTACCAACGCTCCTTTGGCAATTTCGGAGGGCTGAAATTGTATGCCTACGATGCTAATCCATCGTTGGGCGCCATTGGTAGACTGTCCTGCCAGTAAAACCGTTATCAGCGTGACGACGGCTATCAGTAGTAGGAAGGGGGTTACAATCTTGAAATACTTGCACTTGATGTTGAGGGTTACCACCATGGCAAACACGCCAACGAGCAGGATGCCCGTGTGCTTGAGGATGGGTGCCCAATAGTGTCCCCCCTTGTAAGTCAGTCCGGCAGAGGCCGAATAGACCTCGATGACCGAAATGATGCAGAGGAAGAAGAAGACCATCCAGATGACCTTGTCTCCCTTGAAGATATTTCCTAACGTCTTGTCCATTACAGATTTCTTACCAACGTTTTAAACTGATCGCCCCGATCTTCCATGTTCTTGAACAAATCGAAGCTGGCACAACAGGGACTGAGCAGCACCGTGTCGCCTGGTTTGGCCAACTCGTAGCATGCCGCCACGCAGTCTTTCATCGAGTGAGTGTCGCGAACCGGGATGCCCAAGTTGTCGAAATTGTCGTGCAGCTTGCTGTTGTCGGCTCCGAGATATACCAGTGCGACGCACTTTTCTTTCACCAAATCTTTGATTGGGCCATAGTCGTTTCCCTTATCCTTACCGCCCAGAATGAGGATGGTGGGCGTTCTCATGCTTTCCAGCGCATACCAGCAGGCATCCACATTGGTGGCCTTAGAGTCGTTGATGTACTGTACGCCGCCCACCTTGCACACCTTCTCCAAACGATGTTCCACGCCAGGGAAGTCGCTGAGGCTCTTCCTGATAACCTCGTTCCTGATGCCTGCGATGTCGGTGGCGATGCCTGCGGCCAGCGAGTTGTAGATGTTGTGCTTGCCGGTGAGTGACAGTGCCTCCTGTTCCATGTTGAACGGTGTGGGCTTCTCAATGGTGTACTCGCCCTCTTCGATGTATCCTATGGAGCCTTTCTCCTTCAGTTCGGAGAAGGGGCATTGCACGGCCTTGATGTCATACTTCTTCAATTCGCGCTTGATGATGGGGTCGTCGTTCCAGTAGATGAAGCTGTCTTGCGCGGTCTGGTTCTGTATGATGCGCATCTTGGCATCCACATAGTTCTGCATGCAGTTGTCGTAGCGATCCAAGTGGTCGGGGGTGATGTTCAGTAGGATGGCGATGTCGGCCTTAAACTTGTACATGTTGTCCAACTGGAACGAGCTCAGCTCGATGATGTAGTACTCGTGCGGGTCCTCGGCCACCTGCAGTGCCAGACTGCGCCCGATGTTGCCAGCCAGTCCGGCATCGTATCCAGCCGCCTTGAAAATGTGGTAAATCAGCGACGTGGTGGTGGTCTTGCCGTTGCTGCCCGTGATGCAAATCATCTTAGAGTGGGTGTAGCGCCCGGCAAACTCTATCTCGCTGATGATGCCGATGCCCTTTGCCATGGCCTTTTGCACCATCGGAGCCTCTTTCGGGATGCCCGGACTCTTGATGATTTCGTCAGCGTTCAGAATGAGTTCGGGGGTGTGATGCTTCTCTTCCCATCTAATGTTGTGCTCATCGAGCGTCTTCTTGTATTTGTCTTTGATTTCACCCATGTCAGACACAAATACGTCGAAGCCTTCTTTTTGGGCTAAGATGGCAGCTCCAACTCCACTCTCTGCTGCTCCGAGAATAACTATTCTTTTCATGTTTTCTACTCCTTTTTTTTATTTACTTGCACCCACTAATTTGGCTGTTGTTATGGTTGCTTGTACAAAGTCATTGACTTTGGCGCTTAATCTCCATGACTTTAGGCTCCAATCTCTATGACTTTGCGTGTCAATCTCAATGAGTTTGTAACTATCTCACTTTCAGTGTGATGATGGTCATGGTTGCCAAGATGATGGTGATGATCCAAAAGCGAATGGTGATTTTCGACTCGTGTACGGCCGAATGAGGTTTTCTGATGAGGTATTGGCAGTCGGGATCCAGTTGCGAGTCCTGCGTACGAAAGTTGTCATGGATGGGTGTACGCTTGAAGATGCGTTGCTTTACCCCTTTGCGTTTGCCCATTTTGTAGTAATATACTTGTAAGATGACGCTCAGACTCTCCACGAAGAAGATGCCGCACAGGATGGGCAGCAGCAGTTCTTTATGAATGATTACTGCACAAACGCCAATGATGCCGCCGATGGTCAGCGAGCCTGTATCGCCCATGAACACCTGTGCGGGGTAGGCGTTGTACCACAAGAAACCGATGAGGGCACCCACGAAGGCGCACATGAACACCACCAGCTCTTGCGAACCCGGTATGTACATGATGTTGAGGTACGAGGCAAACTGAATGTGCGAGCTGACATAGGCCAGGATGCCCAATGCCACGCCGATGATAGCCGAGTTGCCTGCGCACATGCCATCCATGCCATCGTTGAGGTTGGCACCGTTCGAAACCGCCGTCACCACGATGATGGTCATCACGACAAACAATATCCAACCGGCCGCTGTCTTGTATTTGCCACACCAACGCATCACGCCCGAATAATCTAAGTTGTGCCCTTTGACAAACGGAATGGTGGTTTTGAGCGACTTGCGCGCATCAGTTCGGTGCTTAATAACCATCTCCTTTCCTTGCTGTACGATGGCTAAATTTTCGTTGATCTTGACATCTGGCGACGACCAAAGTACCAGTCCGACTATCAATCCGATGCCTACCTGTCCCACAATCTTGTATTTTCCTTTCAGACCTTCTTTGTTTTTGCGGAATATCTTGATGTAATCGTCCATGCCGCCGAGGAACCCCAACCAAAGGGTAGTCACCACCATGAGGATGAGGTAGATGTTTCTGAGTCGGCCCAGAAGCAACACGGGGATGATAATGGCGGCAATGATGATGACACCACCCATGGAAGGAACGCCAATTTTGTTGACACCAAAGGGGTCGATGGAGGCATCGCGCTGCGTCTCGGTGATTTGTTTCTTGCGCAGGTACTTGATGAATCGCTCACCAAACCAGGCCGAGATGACCAGTGAGAAGATGAGGGCAAGCAGGGCTCTGAAGGAGATGTAACCCCAGACATGAGCTCCCGAGATGCCGTATTGCTCTAATAATCTGAAAAGATAGTATAACATGCTGTGTGCTGTTTGTTTTATTGTTCAATGACGATGCTACTGTGCAAAGATGTCGCGCAGCACTTCCTTGTCGTCAAAATGATGTTTCACGCCCTTGATTTCCTGATACGTTTCGTGTCCTTTTCCTGCAACAAGAACCACGTCTTGCTTCTGTGCCAGCATGCAGGCCGTGCGGATGGCCTCCTTACGGTCGACGATGGTCAGTACCTTTTTCAGGTCTTGCGCATCCAAACCCGCTAACATGTCGTTGATGATGTCTTGCGGATCTTCAAAACGAGGGTTGTCACTGGTGATGATAACCTTGTCACTAAGCTGTACAGCCTGCTTCGCCATGAGTGGACGTTTGCCCTTGTCGCGGTTGCCACCGGCACCACAAACGGTGATGATGTGCCCCTTTCCGTCGACCTCGTGTATGGCCAACAGCACATTTTTCAATGCGTCGGGCGTATGAGCGTAGTCTACGATGGCTGTAAACCCTTCGGGCGACTGCAACGTGTCCATGCGACCGTTGACGGTGTGCAAGGTGCTCATGGCGATAAGTGTTTCTTCGCGTTGCTTGCCCAGCATGCGTGCGGCACCGTAAACGGCCAGCAGGTTGCTGACATTGAACTTGCCCGTGAACTGCACGCCAACCTCCTGACCGTCAATCTCCAGGTACATTCCCTGAAAATGGCATTCGATGATGCGCGCTTTGAAGTCGGCCATCGACTGGATGGAGTAGGTTTTGATGGTGGCTTTGGTGTTCTGCACCATCACCATTCCGTTCTTGTCATCAGCGTTGGTGATGGCAAAAGCCGACTTGGGTAGGCCGTCAAAGAATAATTTCTTAGCGTTGCGATAGTTCTCGAAGGTCTTGTGATAATCCAAATGGTCGCGTGTGAGGTTGGTGAAGATGCCTCCCGTGAAGGTAAGCCCGCCGATTCGCTTCTGTGCAATGGCGTGTGACGAACACTCCATGAATACATATTCGCAGCCGGCAGCCAGCATCTTGGCTAACAATTCGTTGAGCTCAATAGGATCGGGGGTGGTGTGGTCGGCAGGAATCTCCTGCTCTTCGATAAAATTGCAGACCGTAGAAAGCAGTCCACACTTGTGTCCCAACTTTCTGAAGAGATAATATAATAAGGTGGCAACGGTGGTCTTTCCGTTGGTACCTGTGACACCTACTAACTTGAGGTGTTTGGATGGGTCGCCAAAAAAGCGGGTGGCAACTTTCCCTACTTCGTCTTCTGTGGATTTTACCACAGCGTAGGTGACGTTTGGTTGTGGCTGTTGTGGCGCTTCTTCACATAAGATGGCGGCGGCTCCCAGCTCTATGGCTTTGGGTATGTATTGATGACCGTCCACCTGTGTGCCTTTGATAGCTACGAATAGGTTGCCCTCTTTTACTTTGCGGGAGTCGATCTCCACGCCTGTGATGTTGACATTGGCTTCGCCGATGATGGCAGATGTCTTGATGCCTTGAATCAATTCACTGAATGTCATATAGGTAATTTCTTATAAATGTTACTATAGTGTATTGCCAAATCTATTGTAATGTCAGGTGGCATACGTCGCCTTTCTTGATGCAATGGCCTGGTTCCAGACTCTGACTGGTCACCTTTCCACGTCCGTCGAGCTTGACTTTGACGCCTCGGCTCTCCAAGATATAAACGGCATCACGCGCCCCCATACCCTCAACATTGGGGATGAATTTGTGTCCATGCACCTTTACTTTCCTGAGTTTGACAACCGTGTTGTTCTGTATTTCTGCAGAACCCCAGATGGGATTGCCCTTGGTGTACGAGCCAGACCAATCTTGATTGGCATTGATTCCTAAGTGACTGAGCACGTAGTTGGCTGCGAGGATATTGCCATTCTTTACTTCTGGCAACATAATGGATGTGGAGTCTTTGGCATCTTTAACGTCAAGTTTAAGGTCTTGAGCCATAATTCCCTCTGAAATGTGATGAAACACGACACCGCTCATGCCACCCCCTGATGCGGGAAGTCCCGACTTCTGGATGCAAACGATGCAGCTGTAGCGTGGGTCGTTGGCGGGGAAATAGCCAGCAAAACTCAGCAAGTAGTTGGTTCGTCCTACCTTATATCCACCCGAACCCTGTGAGATTTGTGCGGTACCAGTCTTGCCAGCCACCTTGAAAGATGGTGATCCGGCTTTCTTACCCAATCCTTGGCTGACCACATGTTCAAGTATGGTTTGAATTTCACCAAGCGTTTTGGGCTTACATATCTGTGAGCGGAGTACCTTGGGCGGGAACTCTATTAGCACTTCTCCATTTTTCACCACCTTTTTTACAAAGCGCGGTTGCATCATCTTGCCGTTGTTGGCGATGGCATTGTAAAACGTTAGCATGGAAATAGGTGGAATCTGTGTTTCGTATCCGATGCTCATCCAGGGCAAAGCTGTCTTGCTCCAGTTGAGCCATTGGCCGCGGTCGTTTTTCTTGGGCAGACGGATGACAGCAGGAGATGAACCCACAAGCGGGATATTCAGGTT
Organism: Prevotella sp. BV3P1; assembly: GCF_000479005.1. Lineage (GTDB taxonomy): Bacteria > Bacteroidota > Bacteroidia > Bacteroidales > Bacteroidaceae > Prevotella. The sequence goes on from NZ_AWXC01000041.1 coordinate 128,675, forward strand.
GTCCGCCAAGCCTGTTCGATAGATTCCTCGCACGAATTTCTCGGGATGATCTTTATAATTGTCATCGACGATGCGGCTGACACCGATATTAGAGCTGTATAAAAGAGTCTGTGGAAGCGTTAACAAACCATAGCCACCCTTACGCCAGTTGTGGTCTTTCATCTGCCTGCCATACATCGGCCAAACGCCACTGGCAGTCTCTACTCTGGCCGTGGTGTCCACAACTCCATCGTCTAATGCGACCATGATTGAGGCAACTTTAAACACAGATCCTGGTTCCAGCAGGTCGCTGACGGCATGATTCTTTACTTCCCGGTATTCACCATCAAAGCATTTCTCCATGTTGACGATGGCCTTGATGTCACCGGTAGCCACCTCCATGACCAGTGCCACGCCAACATTTCCATTGATTTTCTTCAACTCGTCGATGACAGCTCTTTCCGCAAGGTCTTGCATGCCAACGTCAATGGTTGTGACAATGTCTGCCCCATCGACAGGAGGCGTGTCCATGATGTCAAGAAACTTGTTGAGAACCTTGCGGCGATGCACGATTCCATTCTTCCCACGGAGAATGGAGTCGTAGGACAACTCAAGTCCAAATCGCGCCGTGTCTTTAGCTCCATACATGGCACCCACGGTCCTACCAGCCAGCGAACCATAGGGGCGTTGTCGCGCATTGAATTCTTCGTAATGGAAACCACTGGAATATTTAGAAAGATTGAACAACGGCAACGCTTTCACATCTGTGAAAGTGTTGTAGTCGATGCGCTTATTCCAAATAGGCCAGTGACGGCTTTGCTTCTTTCTTCCCTTTTCCAGTTCTGCTCTAAATGCATGCGCAGGCTTTTCTGGAAAGATGGCTGCCAGGCCTTGACAGATAGAATCAATCTTCTCATCCCACAGCGTGTCGGTTTTTGATTCATGCAAGGTTTTGAAGTCTATGTACACTTTAAACTCGGGTAATGAACTGGCCATGAGTTCACCATTGCAGCTAAGAATGTTGCCTCGCATAGGCTTGATGTCTACGCTATCGCGCTTTACGCGATTAGCCACTTTAGTCCAATAGGTACGCTTGGCAGTCATGATATAAACTGTTTTGCCAACCACGGCAAGTGCTATCAGTGTCATCATGATGGCGAGGGCACTGTAGCGGGGCATTATCTTTTTATAATCAAACTTATTCATTCTGCAGGAACTGTGATGATGTATGGTGGTTGGTTTGCTATTTTGAGGACGCTGTCCTTATTGTTCTTTAACATTTCGAGCACGTTGCTCTCTCTGCTCTTTTCCGTTAGTTGGCTACTGGTAGACAGTGCTTTGTATCTGGCATCTTGCAACTCTTTCTGTAACTGGTCAATTTCAATGAGGTTTTGCTGCACGCTGTATCGGTTTGAGATGTAGATGATGATGAAAAAAGTGATGAGCAGTACCACCCAGATTTGCTTGCGGATGGTGGAAGTAGTCAAAATGTCTCCGCCAAGAATCTTCTTCAAAGTGAAATTCTTGGACAGTGGAGCCTCTTCTTCCGTGGCTTGCTCTAAGATAACTTCCTTGAGCGTTGGACCTTCATCTGCAACTTTCTTTTGGTTGGTCGCAGATTCTTCCGGTTGTTTCTCCTCCGAAACTGATACGGTGGGTTGTGATTCTATGTCTAAATCTTCTTTTTTCATTGTATCTTTTCGGCGATTCTTAGTTTAGCACTTCTGCTTCGTGGGTTTCGTTGTTGCTCATCCTCAGCAGGCACAATCACTTTTTTGTTGATCAGTGAGAATGGAGTTGTTGTCTTTCCGAAGAAATCCTGCGTCATTTTTCCCTCCACATTGCCTGTCTTCATCATGTTTTTGACGATTCGATCTTCCAGAGAATGGTAGGTGATGACAGACAATCTGCCTCCTGGTCGTAGCAGTTGTTTGGCTCCTTCAAGCATTTCTTTTAAGGCTTCCATCTCGTGATTCACTTCGATGCGCAGGGCTTGGAACAGCTTAGCCATGTCTTTCTTCTCTCGTTCTCTCTTGAACAGGGGTGCTGTGGCCTGAATGAAGTCCTGTGTGGTCACAATTATCTTTTCGGTTCGCGCTTTCACCAGGAGCGTGGCGATGCGCCGAGCGTTTCTCAATTCTCCATAGAGGTAGAACACATCGGCAAGGCGTTCTTCGCTGTATGTGTTCACGATGTCGGCAGCCGTGATGTCCGCTGTCTTGTTCATGCGCATGTCGAGCGGTGCGTCGAAGCGGAAAGAAAACCCCCGACTTTCGTCATCAAAATGATGACTGGACACACCTAAGTCAGCTAATAGTCCGTCAATCTGCTCTATTTCGTAGTATCGCATCCAGTTCTTGAGGTATCTGAAGTTTGATCGTACGAACGTAAAGTTGTCTTGTCGCAGCAGTTCATTGCCCGCTTGATGGATGTTTTTCTCTGCATCCAGGTCTTGGTCGAAGCTGAATAAGTGGCCATTTTTCCCCAGTTGGCGCAGAATCTGCATGGAGTGTCCACCGCCTCCGAAGGTCACATCCACGTAAATCCCATCGGGGTGGATGTTCAATCCCTCAACGCTCTCCTGCAAGAGAACCGGCACATGATATGTTTCTGCTGTCTTGATGCTCATTTTTATTCAGTCTCTTTGGTTGGCTCTGCGCCTTTACTCATGATTTCTTGCAGAGCCTTGCCAAACTCCTCCGGCTGCATGAAAGGATTCTTCGTTTCGTCGTTGCACCACATCTCTATTGTGTCGTCCATGCCAATGAATTTCACAGCTTGTTCGATATTTGCCATTTTTAGGTAACGCTTCGGTATCAATAAACGCCCATTGGCGTCAAGTGACAGCAGTTCTACATTGGAAACAAACTGACGGAAGATGATCTGTTCTTGCGCATTCCAGCGTGAAAGGCGTTTTCTCAAGGTGTCTAACTGTGCGTTCCATACCGATTCTGGATAGAGGGTAAGGCATGATTGGAACACGTCCTTTCGCAGAACGAGACTCTCTTCGCCTGCTACTTGCAGTACTTTCCTGAACGTTGCTGGCAAGAACACTCTGCCCTTGGCGTCTATCTTTGCTTCTATATTTCCTAAAAATCGCATGTGTACCTATTTATATGCAAATCAATATTTGTCGTCAAAGATACATATTTTTCCCCACACTTCCCCACTTTCATACATAAAATGATAAGAAAATTGTATTTTTAATTTATTTAACGTATTTTGTTCCCTTCAACTTCTCGATTCGATGGTTTCTACTTCTGTCAGATCAATCATTCAAAATGATATCTGTAACTTCCTTGAGACATCTGTTTCTTCGTGTGACAACGGGATAACAGATGAGATAATTTTTCAACATTTTTACATAAAAAAGCGGCATATTACAAAAAGTTATGCTATTTTTGCAAAGAAAGTTTTTTGACCTAAATGAGTGACGAAACAAAGAAAACTATAGACATCGATGACATCTTGCGGAGTAAACTTGGCGATAAGGCTAAATATGTTCCACATTTTGCAGTTAGTTGGCTCAAGAAGATCACCCATCAAGATGAAGTGAATCAATTTCTTTGGGAAAACAAAGACTTGATGGGAGTCGATTGGCTTGAAGCGTGTGTCAAATATCTGGATGTTACCTTGGAGGTCAGAGGTAGGGAAAATCTGCCGAACCAACAAGATGGTCGATTATACATCTTCGCATCAAATCATCCTCTGGGCGGTGCTGATGGGGTGGCTTTGGGCGCCATCATCGGCCGACGTTATGGCGGCCGCATCAAATACCTGTTGAATGATTTGTTGATGAACCTGCCGGGACTGCGTCCTTTGGGTATCGGCATCAACAAAACTGGTAAGCAAAGCCGCAACTTCCCCGCAATGGTGGATGCAGCATTCCAAAGTGATAACCACATCATTATGTTTCCCGCTGGACTTTGCTCGCGTAAAATGAATGGTCAAATTCGGGACATTCCCTGGAAGAAAACATTCATCACCAAGAGTGTTGAATACCAGAGAGACGTGGTACCCATTCATTTTGAGGGGAGAAACTCAGACCGGTTCTATCGCATCGCCAACATCTGTAAGGCCCTGAAATTGAAGTTCAATGTAGCAATGTTGTTCTTAGTTGATGAAATGTATCGCAACAGACACAAGACATTCCGCGTCACGATTGGCAAACCGATACCCTGGCAAACCTTTGACAAGCGTAAGAATGCGCAGCAATGGGCGCAGTATGTACAAAATAAAGTATACCAACTGCAACCGACACAAACAGCAGAATAGAGATAACTGAAATATCAATCAAGCGTTGAGAGATCTTATTTGAGAGAATCCTATACTCGCAATGAACGGTCCTTCTTCGTCAATCCTCTAAGAAACCATGCAAGAAGAGATTATCCAGCCTATCGATAGGGAGCTGTTGAAAGCTGAATTGACGCCTGAGAAGCGGCTCCGGATGACGAACAAAAGCCACAACAAGATTTTCGTGGTCACAGCTCATGATTCACCCAATGTGATGAAGGAGATTGGACGATTGCGCGAAATTGCCTTTCGTACCGCTGGCGGAGGCACTGGCAAGTCCGTGGATATCGATGAATTTGATACTTGCGACAACTGTTACAAGCAGCTGATTGTGTGGAATCCCGATGCGGATGAGATCATTGGCGGCTATCGGTATCTGTATGGTTCCAACTGGGAATTGGACGACAATGGACAGCCTAAGTTGGCCACCAGTCACCTCTTCCATTTCTCGGACAAATTCCTTAGCGACTATATGCCCTATACCGTAGAGCTGGGAAGGTCTTTCGTGGCGCTGGAATATCAAAACGTGCGAAGCAACACCAAAAGCATCTTCGCCTTGGACAACCTGTGGGATGGCCTCGGAGCACTGACTGTTCTCAATCCTAACCTCAAGTATTTCTTCGGTAAGATGACGATGTACCCTTCTTATATCCGCAGGGGACGTGACATGATTTTGTATTTTTTGAAGAAACATTTTAATGACAAAGAACACCTCATCGTGCCCAGAAATCCTTTGGAGTTACAGGAAGATCCCAAAGAATTGGAAAAGTTGTTCTCTGAAACGGATTTCAAGTCAGATTACAGAATCCTCAACAGAGAGATACGCCAATTGGGATACAACATCCCTCCCTTGGTTAATGCCTACATGGGGTTAAGTCCTACGATGAAACTGTTTGGCACTGCCATCAACAATGGGTTCGGTGATGTGGAAGAAACGGGAATTCTGATTTCGGTAGACGAGATATTGGAGGACAAACGTGTGCGACATATCGATAGTTTCATCAAGGAGCATCGCGAGTCGCTTGAAATCACTTCGGGTGTCAACAACATTATTTACAAGGAAGACAACAACAAGTCATAAGCAGCCGAAAGCTACAATCAGAGGAGGATAGCAGGCGCATGTTTGTGCATCTGCACCATCTTCAACAGTCGGAATTTGCAGAATTTTAGCTGTAGAAGGTGGCGTATTTAATTCACTAAATCAATAATATTAACTAACAAGAACCATCAGACATGAGAAAAATTTCAATGGCATTACTGGCTTTCGCTGGCATCTTTGGCATGATGTCCTGTACGAAAACTGACAATGCAACAACAGAAGACCTGACAAACTATGTCGAACCACGCATCGGAACGGCGCACTGTCGTTATTTCCACATGGCTCCCGGTGCCTTACCTTTCGGCATGGCCAAGCCTGGACCATCAACCAATGGACATTATGGGAATAAATCTGGTTGGGAGGCCACGGGTTATGATTATCGTGACACCAGCATCGAGGGATTCCCCTGCCTGCACGAATTCCAGATTGGTGGCATCACCCTGATGCCTACCGTGGGCAAATTGTTCACCGTACCTGGCGACACCGCCATGACGGACGAGCGTAAAGGCTACCGCTCACGCTTCTCGCACGATGATGAAGTTGCCACGGCTGGCTACTACTCTGTGCTACTCAAGGACTACAATGTCACGGCCGAAATGACGGCCACCACGCGTGTTGCCTTCCAGCGTTACACCTTCCCGGCCAGCAAGGAGAGCCGAATCCTCTTTGATATCGGTAACCGCCAGGGCGAAAGTGGTGCCGTGAAGGATGCCTCTGTACAGATCAAGGACAACGGAACCGTGGTGGAAGGCTGGGTGATTACCCTGCCTGAGTATGTAAAGAAATACCAGCCGGGCGCCGAAGTCCCCTTGTATTTCCATGCCGTTATCGACAAGAAACCAGTTGGAGTAGGCACTTTCAACGGCGAAACCGTTAAAGCTGACTCGCTGTCAACTACGGGTTTGGGCGCGGGTGCTTATCTGACGTTCGAGACAACTGATCAGGAAAAGATCACCGTGAAGGTGGGTGTGTCTTACACTTCGGTGGAGAACGCCCGTAAGAACCTTGAGGCTGAGGCGCATGACTTGGCTTTTGATGAGGCGAAGCAGCAGTCGCATGATACTTGGAATGAGCATTTGAGTCGCATTGCGGTAGAAACAACGAACAAGGATGATAAGGTGAAATTCTACACAGGATTGTATCATGCCATCTTGGGTCGTGGCATTGCCAGCGATGTCAATGGTGCTTATCCCAAACACGATGGTACGGTAGGGCAAATTGAGATGAAGGATGGAAAGCCTGCTTTCAACCTCTATAACACGGACGCTATGTGGGGAGCACAATGGAATCTCAACCAAGTGTGGATCATGGCTTACCCCGAACACATGTCCGACTTCATCAGCAGTCATCTTCAGGTATACAAAGACAGTGGATGGCTGGGCGACGGACTGGCAAACAGCCGTTATGTGTCGGGCGTAGGAACCAATCAGTTGAGCTTGATGATTGCAGCGGCTTATGCTTGTGGAATCCGTGATTTCGATGTGAATCTTGCCTACGAGGCCTGCCGCAAGAACGAGTTGGATGGTGAGAACCGACCATTTGGTGCAGGAAAGACCGATACCAAACTCTTTGTAGAACACGGTTATGTGCCACATCAGGACACGGGTGAAGGATCAGACGAAATGTTCATGTTCTCTGCTTCGCACACCTTGGAGTATGCTTTTGGCGCATGGGCTACCGCACAGATGGCCAAGGCATTGGGAAAGACAGACGACTACAAAAAGTTGATGGATCTTTCCAAGGGCTGGGAACGAATCTATGACACGTCAACCAACTTTGTTCGTCCGAAGAAGGCCGATGGCAGCTTCATTGAGAATTTTGACCCGATGCAGGTATGGCGCGGCTTCCAGGAAGGCAACGCTTGGCAGTACACGTTCTATGCACCGCACGATGCCAAAGCGTTGGTGGCTAAGGTGGGTGCCGAAGAGTTCAACAACCGTTTGGATAGCATCTTCACCCAATCGCAGAAGCTCATCTTCAGCGGTGGTACCGAGGTGGGTGCTTTCGCTGGATTGAAGACGCTTTACAACCAAGGCAACCAGCCTTGTCTGCACATCTCATGGATGTTCAACGAGGCCGGCAAGCCATCGCACACCCAGAAGTGGGTGCGTGCCATCTTAGACGAGTTCTATGGCACAGATGGCATCCATGGCTACGGCTACGGACAGGATGAAGACCAGGGTCAGTTGGGCGCTTGGTTCGTACAGTCGTCCATCGGCATGTTCGATGTCAAGGGACTCACGGCCGAGCAACCGTCCTTTGGTTTAGGCAGTCCTTTGTTCGACAAGATTACCATTCGTTTGAACAAGGATTATTACAAGGGTGACAAGTTTGTCATCAACGTGAGCAACAATAGCAAGGAGAACATCTATGTGCAGGAATACAAGCTCAACGGAAAGACGCTTGACAGCACTTACTTGCCTTTCGCAACCTTCGCCGAGGGCGGCACACTGGATGTGACCATGGGCACAACACCTAAGGACAAGTATTAAAATAGGCTTCTTTTGATGCTTCTCTTTGTGAGAAGCATCGATTGTAATTATGCGTGCAAAGCCACCAATAAGTGGTGACTTTGCACGCATTTCTTTTTCTGTTTTCTGTCAAGTTCATCGGTATAGTTTGATACACGTTTTCCCTTTGGTATGGAGTAGAATTTCCAAGATGTTGGAAAGGCGTGATTCTTGCTTTTCAATGTCATTGAGTTTAATGCGCAAACTCAATCACTTTGGACGGTAAACCCATGTAGATTGAACGGTAAAGTCAATGAGTTTGAAATGTACCTAATTGTGAGGGCGTGATGATCGGGTATTTGGTAGCATTTTAGAGGCGTCGTTGTTCATTTCCCAACTGTTCGTATTTCCCTCCATAAACTCGATGCGAATAAATGATATATATTAAATAATAGTTGTATTCGCAACCCATAAGAATCTACTATTTCATAGTTGCGTGATTTATCACATACCTCTTTTATAGGATAAACCTGTAATTATGCCCCTACGCTTGCATGAATAGGGCGGATTGGTAGGTTGAGTATGCTGTCAGGTGGTCATCACAAAACTGTGTTATACTATGTGCGAAGAAGTATGAATTAGTTGAGTGTTATGCTATTCGCAAATTGTGTTGATAACCATAGCGTATGCTGACAACCCGCATTGAAGCACTGTGAGGATGATTTTGTACAGAGCCACGCATAATCGGTTTAGCCCCTATGCACATCAAATAACTGGTAGGGAGATTCCATTAATCTTCTGATAGATGTCCAAGGCATAGACATCGGTCATGCCGCTGATGTAGTCAATCACGGCCATGATGCGCGTTTCGAGGTCAGGACTTTGTATGTCGTACTGGCTGCTGAACCGCCGCATGAGCTGTTGCGAATAGAAACGGTCGGGATTGACGGCCGCCTCGATGAGCGTCTGCATGAGCGTTTGCATGATTTTATAACCCGCCAGCTCCACATCCAGCACGGGTTTGCTGTGGTAGATGCGCTCGTACGACAATTCCGCGCATTGCTTGTAAGCCTTACGCTGTAGTTCACTGATATGGTCGATGAGTGAGCCTTGTAGCGTTCCGTTCAGTATCGCCTCCTCGTTTGCCACGAAGGCTTCTACGCATTCGTTAACCAGTTTGCCTACAGCCGAGGCCCGCATATACACCACCTTTTCGTTGTTGTCAGTCACACCCTCGTCTTTGATGCGTTGTTGGATGTGCGCTTGCACCTCTGGGGAAAAGAAATTCATGAGCAAATGCTCTGTTTCCTCGTACGAAAGAATCTTGAGTTTGTGGGCATCCTCAATGTCCATAATCTCGTAGCAGATATCATCCGCGGCCTCAACCAGATAAACCAGCGGGTGGCGCGCATACCGTAAGGGCTGGTGTGGCTCAGAGAGTTTGGCGATTTCCAATTCTTCTGCCACCTTGACGTAGGTGTCTTCTTCGGATGAGAAGAAGCCGAATTTTCGGTGACTCCCAGCCAAACTGCTGGCAAACGGATATTTCACGATGCTGGCCAGGGTAGAGGAGGTCATCACGAAGCCGCCTATTCGCCGACCGTTGAAACGGTGCGTAAGTAGGCGGAAGGCGTTGGCGTTACCTTCGAAGTGGGTGATGTCGTCCCAGAATCGTTCTCCTACGCGCTCCTGCAAGTAGGTTCCGGCACCCTCGGTGAAGAAGGTTTGGATGGCTTTTTCGCCGCTGTGCCCGAACGGAGGGTTGCCCATGTCGTGTGCCAGACAGGCCGCACTGACGATGGTTCCTATCTGTTCAAACATCGTTCCACGCAGTTCGGGATGCTTCTCGCACAGTTGTGCAGCTACGTCATTGCCCAGCGACATGCCCACCGAGGCCACTTCCAACGAGTGGGTGAGGCGGTTGTGCACGAAGATGGAGCCTGGTAGGGGAAACACTTGCGTCTTGTTCTGCATGCGTCTGAACGGTGCCGAGAAAATAAGGCGGTCGTAGTCGCGTTTAAACTCCGACCGGTCGTCATGACGTTCGGTGTGCTTGAGCTCTTGTCCAAGCCTTTTGTTGGAAATTAATTTTTGCCATTTCATAACGCAAAAGTAGTGGAAATTTGCGTAATTTGGTTCTTTTTAATAGTAATAATGCCACTTTATGGCGATTATTCCTTATTTTTGCACATTATTGAATAGTTATGATACAGATAAAAGTCATCAATAAAGGTCATCAGCAGTTGCCTGCTTATGCAACCAGTCAGAGTGCAGGAATGGATTTGAGAGCCAACCTTGAGGCTCCCATCGTGTTGAAGCCGATGGAACGAAAGCTGGTGTCTACGGGGCTTTTCATCGCCCTACCCGAGGGATTCGAGGCTCAAGTTCGACCTCGTAGCGGGTTGGCATTGAAGCATGGCATCACGGTACTCAATACGCCTGGCACCATAGATGCCGACTATCGGGGCGAGGTGATGGTGCTGTTGGTGAATTTCTCGCAGGAAGAATTTGTCATCCGTGATGGTGAGCGCATCGCCCAAATGGTGATAGCACGACACGAACAAGGGTATTTCGTTGAAGTGGAGGAGCTGGATGAGACCGAACGTGGAACGGGAGGCTATGGCCACACGGGTGTGAAATAGGCAAGCGTCAATATAATGAAGCAAAACTTGAAAATTAGTTTGAATCCCATTCTTTGCTGTTTGCTTGTGGGCTGGATGCTGACGGGTTTGGCATTGCCAGCTTGGACACAGGAGCCGAAAGACAAACCGCTGACCGAAGCGGAATTGAAGAAAATGCTGTTTGAGGACAAGCAGTCACAATACCACTATCTCTTTCTTGAGGCTGTTAGTCAACTGAATGCCGGCAAGCTGGAGTTGGCGGACAGTTTGTTGCACCAGTGCTTGACCCTCCATCCACAGGGAGCCGAAGCTTATTATGTTCAGGGACGCTTGTTGGCCCAACAAAAGAAAGATACGTTGGCGCTGAAAAAGTTTGAGAAGGCGGCTGCCTTGCAACCGGAAAACAGTCATTACCAAGAGCGGGTGGCACAATATTACATCGGAACGGGTGCTTACGACAAGGCCATCGCCGCCTACGAGCGTCTGTATGAAAACGATCATCAGCGCACGGATGTGCTCAGCATCTTGGGACAGTTGTACAATCAGCAAAAAAATTACGGCAAGATGCTTTCTGTTTTGGAACGTATCGAGCAGGCTGAAGGAACCAATGAGGAACTCACGCTTTCGAAAATGAGCGTTTATGAGATGATGGGTGATAAGGAATCGGCTCGCAAAACCTTGCAACAACTGGCCGACAGTCATCCCAATGACGTGAACTACAGGGTGATGTTAGGCAATTGGCTCATGCAGCATGGCGGACAAAAGAAGGCTTATAAACTGTTTACCCAGGCCTTGGAAGAGGAACCCGATAACGGCTTTGTATTGGCTTCGCTATACGATTATCATAACCAGGTGGGCGATAAAGAGAAGGCAATCGCGTTGAGAGACCGAATCTTGATGAGTAAGGACACGGAGGTTCAGACCAAGATGACGATGTTGCAGCAAGTGATTCGGGACAATGAAGACCACAAGCGCGACAGCACTGAGGTGCTCAATCTGTTCAAGCGCATGATGAAAGCCCATCCTAAAGATGCTGACATCGCCTCTTTGGCAGCCGCCTACATGAGTTTGAAGATGATGCCGCAAGACACGGTGATGGCAGCCTTGCAACATGTCATTGACATTGCGCCCGACAATTCGCCCGCCCGTTTGCAGTTGTTGCGCATGTATCTGCCCGGAAAAAACTGGAAGAAAATCATTGCCCTTTGTGAAGAAGGCGCACAGTTTACGCCCGACGAGATGGCTTATTACTACTATATGGCTTGGTCACATGTGCAGCAAGACGAGCAACCCAAGGCCATTGATGCCCTTAAACGCGGCGTGAGTACCATCAACGACAAGAGCGATACCGAATTGGTGAGCGAGTTTTATTCCATGATGGGCGACTTGTTGCACCAGCAAGGCGACCAACAGGGGGCTTTTGCGGCCTACGACAGTTGCCTGCAATGGAAGGATGACAACATTGCCTGCTTGAACAATTATGCTTATTTTCTAAGTGAAGATGGTAAGAACTTGAAGCGTGCAGAGCAAATGAGTTATAAAACGGTGACGGCATCGCCCAATAATGCGACCTATCTGGACACCTACGCTTGGATACTGTTCATGCAAGAGCGATACACCGAGGCTAAGTTGTATATTGATCTGGCATTGAAGAATGATACCGATTCCGTGCAAAGCGCCGTCATCATTGAACATGCCGGGGATATTTATGCCATGAATGGAAACATCGATCAGGCGCTGAAATATTGGCAAGAGGCCTTGAAACGGGCACCAAAAGGTGATCAAGCCCTGATTGAACGGAAGATTAAACAGAAGAAATACATCAAGAAATGAAGAAAATACTCCATGGGGCTTTGACCGTGTGCGCTGTTTTGTTGCTGGCGTCGTGTGCCTCCAAAAAAGCGGTAGTCAAGGAACCCTTGCCAGGTAAAGAGCCTCATACGGGTGCAACCTCGCCTGTCATCGCTGAGGATATGCAAGAGCTGGCTTTCGTGCAGCGTGTGTTTGATAATCAAGTATATGCGCAAAACATCGTTGGGAACATGACGTTCAGTCTTACCCGAGGTGGCAAAAGGATTTCTGCGCCAGGCTCTGTACGCATACGGAAGGACAAGGTGATTCGTCTGCAAGTGTTCATTCCCTTTTTGGGGACAGAAGTGGGACGGATTGAGTTCACCCCCGATGGCGTGCTCATCATAGACCGCATGCACAAAGAGTATGTGCGAGCTGATTATCGTGAGTTGGATTTCTTGCGCGACAATGGCCTGACATTCTACAGCTTGCAGGCCCTCTTTTGGAATCAGTTGTTGGTTCCCGGGAAAGAAAAGGTCAGTGAATCTGACCTGAAGTCATTCTACGTGCGCCTGTCGCCAGTGGGTGAAACCGTGCCGTTGGTGCTGAAAAAGGGCAGCATGGAATATCGTTGGAATGCTCAAAAAGACAATGGACGCATCTTGTCTGCCGTGGTTTCCTATCAAAGCAATCAACACGGGAAATCAACCTTGACCTGGAATTACGACAATTTTAAGGCCGTTGGCGTGAAACAGTTTCCAGCCAAGCAGGTGTTCTCCTTCATGACCACCGCTACTAAGACACCGCAACAAGGCCAAGTAACCATCGACATGAATGATGTACAGACAGACAGCAATTGGGAAGAGCGTTCCACGGTATCTAGTCGGTACAAGCAGATGGATGTAAAAGCGGTATTAGGCAAACTATTAAACAGGTAAATGAAACGTTATTTAATTATACTCCTAGCATTGGCTTTGACGGTTTCGCTGCCGGCACAGAAGAAACGTACGCCCACAAAACAGCGAGCAAGAACCACAAAAACCACGACCAAGAAGAAAAAAACAACCCAGAAAAAGTCGACAAAGACAGCTGGATATTCTAATTCATCCATCAAAGGATTGGAAAGTCAGCGCAGTCAGATCCAGAAGAAGATTAAACAGCAAGAAAGAGCGTTGCGTACCAACCAGTCGGATGTGAAGAAAAGGTTGCAAGATTTGCTGATTCTTAACACAGCTATCAACGATCGTCAGAAAAACATCGACAGCATTGAGGCCGACATCCATCATTTGAATGGGAATATTGACATCATCAAATCGCAGCTGCAAACGCTGCAAACACAATTGGCAGAGCGCAAACAAAAGTACATCAAGTCGATGGCTTACATGACGCGCAGCCATACCATTCAGGATAAAATCATGTTTATCTTCTCGGCGAAGAACTTTGCTCAGATGTACCGTCGCTTTCAGTTCGTGCGCGACTATGCCACTTATCAGCGCGCACAGGGCGAAGGTTTGAAAGCCAAGCAGGCGCAGGTGGAAGAAAAACATGTACAACTGCAGAATGCTAAAGGAAGGAAAAATAATCTGCTCTATCAAGGAAAGAAAGAAAAACAAACCCTCGAGGGGCAGCAGGTGGAACAGAAGCAGATGGTTAGCAACCTGCAAAAGCAGCAAAAAACCATTCAAAACGTTATTGCTGAGCAGCGCAAGAAAGATGCTGCCCTCAATGCCGAGATTGATAAGTTGATTGCCATCGAAGTGGCCAAAGCCAAGGCTCGTGCAGAAGCTGAGGCCAAACGAAAGGCCGCTATTGCAGAGGCTGCACGCAAAAGAGCGGCCGAACTGGCACGAAAGAAAGCCGAAGCCGAGGCTGCTGCCCGTGAGAACGCCCGCAGAATAGCCGAGGCTAAAGAGCGTGAGGAGCGTTTGAAAGCCGAGGCACGCGCCGCTGCAGCCGCTGCAGAGAAGGCGCAACAGGAGAAATCGGCTGCACAAGCAAAGGCAGCAGCCGAGGCTCAAACGGCCGCAGAACAAACCGCCCGCGAGGCTAAAGCTGCCCGTGAGGCTGCCGAGCGCAAGGCTGCCAGTGACGCGGTGCGCAACAAGGAGACCATTGCCAGGGCACAGAAACGGGCTGATGAGAGCCTTAAGATGAGTTCGGTAGACCGCATGTTGAGCGGTGGGTTTGAGGCGAATCGCGGACGTTTGCCCATTCCGATTACCGGAGGGTACCGCATCGTGAGCCATTTCGGGCAGTACAATGTGGAGGGATTGAAAAATGTAACGCTTGATAATAAAGGTGTCAATATCCTCGGAAGCCCTGGTTGCAAGGCGAGGGCTATCTATGATGGCGAGGTGAGTGCCGTGATGACTTACGCAGGTACAACGGTTGTGATGGTTCGTCATGGCTCGTATATTTCAGTGTATTGCAACTTGGGGTCGGTTAACGTTTCTCAAGGACAGAAAGTAAAAACCCGTCAAGTGCTTGGAAGTGTCGGACGGGATAACATTTTGCAGTTCCAATTGCGTAACGGGACAGCCAAACTCAATCCCGAGTCGTGGCTGGGTAGGTAGTCCCGAGCGTTTGTGCGGCAGCATCCATCAGTTGCCATGGAGCGGTTTTGTGTGTGGATTGAAGGCTGGCCGTGAATAAAAAGCTAACCCTAAAAAACATAGAGATGAATAAAACTCAGATTGCAAGCAGGATAAATAATAAGGTATTAGGAGCCGTAAGGCTGTTTATGGGACAGGAGAAGTCGGGCGGTATCGTGCTGGCTGTTAGCGTGGTACTGGCCATGGTGTTGGCCAATTCAGCTTTAGAATCAAACTATCATAACTTTTTTCAGCAGACATTTGGGTTCTTATTGAATGGCGATCCGTATTTTAATTTTACACTTTACCACTGGATTAACGACGGACTGATGTCCGTGTTCTTTTTCCTGGTAGGGTTAGAGTTGAAGCGCGAGTTCATTGCCGGTGAGCTGTCCGACTTGCGCAACACGGTTTTGCCAATAGGAGCCGCTGTGGGAGGCATGTTGATTCCCGCAGCGGTTTACCTTTTGTTTAACGCCGGCACGCCAGAGACCATGGGATGGGGCGTTCCCATGGCAACCGATATTGCTTTCGCCTTGGGCGTGGTTAGTTTGTTGGGCAGTAGCGTGCCATCATCCGTCAAGGTGTTTCTGACAACCTTGGCCATTGTTGACGATTTGGGTGCTGTCATCGTGATCGCCTTGTTCTATACCTCGCAAATCTCCGTAGTCAACGTGCTGTTGGGGTTGGGCTTTCTGCTGCTGATGTTCGTTGGCAACAAGTTGGGTGTGAAGAGCCTGTTCTTCTACGCCTTGCTGGGCATTGCCGGCGTGTGGGTTTGTTTCCTCCTGTCGGGCGTTCATGCCACCATCGCAGCCGTACTGGCTGCCATGACCATTCCTGCAGATTCGGAGATTGATGAGAATGCATTCCTACATCGTGTACGAAAGCTGACCAAACGATTCGATGCGGCCGAGTCGAATGACTTTCGGACGCTCGAGAAAGAGCAAGTGGAGATACTGGCTCATATCCAGAAAGACACCACTACCGCCATTCCTCCCCTGCAGTTGATAGAACATCATTTGAACCCAATCGTGACGTTTATCGTGCTACCCGTCTTTGCTTTTGCCAACGCTGGTGTAAACTTGGTGGACATCGATTGGTCAGCAGTGTTTGCTACGAATATTACCATAGGGGTTGCGCTGGGACTTTTATTGGGAAAACCATTGGGAGTGGTAGGTGTTTCCTGGCTGTTGAGTAAGTTAGGATTTGCAAAAACGTCGGCAGATATGTCAAATCGTCGATTGTTGGGACTGGGCTTTCTGGCATCCATAGGCTTCACCATGTCGATGTTCGTTTCTACCCTTGCCTTTCAAACAGACATGATGCTTACGCAGGCAAAGATTGGTATCTTCATGGCTTCAATCCTTGGTGGACTCATTGGATACAAGTTGTTGAAATCATCGGGCAAAGAAAATTAAGAGTGCCATTTCTTGGAAAATGAATCAATTTATCGTACCTTTGTGAGTACATAATATAAAACTTTTCTATCTCATGCAAACAAGACATCACCTCTCTGTGCTGATTCATGAACAAGCAAAGAAATATGGTTCGCGTGGTGCGCTGACCTTTCGTAGCTTTGGCAGTTTGAAGTGGAAAACCGTTTCTTGGAAGCAGTTCTCTTTGCGCGTGAAACAGGTGTCTAATGCCTTGGTTGACTTTGGACTCAAACCACAAGAAAAAATCGGTGTGTTTGCACAAAACTGCATACAGTATCTGTATACAGATTTTGGTGCGTATGGGGTTCGGGCCGTTTCCATTCCTTTCTATGCTACCAGCAGCGAGCAACAGATACAATATATAATAAACAATGCACAGATACGCTTCCTCTTTGTTGGTGAGCAAGATCAGTATAATAAGGCACATCGTATTTTTTCTCTATGTCCTACACTCGAGCGAATCATCATCTTTGACCACAGTGTGCGAGTGAGTTCGTATGACCCAAATGCTATTTACTTTGAAGACTTTATTAGAATAGGTGAGAATCTGTTACATCAGACGGAGGTAGATAAGCGATGGGCAGATGCCAATGACGAAGATATTTGCAACATCCTGTATACCAGTGGAACCACGGGGGTAAGCAAGGGGGTGGTCTTGACCTACGGTCAGTACGACGCAGCCATGGAAGCAAATGGAAGATGTGTGCCTATTGGAGAGGAAGACCGTGTGGTGAGCTTTCTGCCCATTACACATATTTTTGAACGTGGTTGGATGTATTTGTGTCTAACGGCAGGTGCCCACATTATTATAAACACCTATCCCAAAGAAATACAACAGACCATGCGTGAAGTGAAACCTACTGCTATGTCGGCTGTTCCTCGCTTTTGGGAGAAAGTATATGTAGCGGTGAAAGAGCGCATTGACAGTGCCAATCCCATGCAAAAGAAACTTTTCAACAGAGCATTGCAGATTGGAAAGAAGTATAATGTCGACTATTTGAGTAAAGGAAAACGACCTCCTCTTGCCTTGTCAGCAGAGTATCAAGTATATAATAAGAGTGTCATGGCATTGGTTCGCAAGCAGATAGGGTTGCAGAACCCACATTTCTTTCCAACGGCTGGTGCTTATGTCTCACCAGAAGTTGAGGAGTTTGTCCATTCCATTGGTATCTTCATGATGGTTGGGTATGGCCTCACCGAGAGCTTGGCCACCGTTTCTTGTGATCGTATGGACAGGCCATACACGGTTGGCTCGGTAGGTAGACCGGTTGATGGTATTCAGATTAAAATAGGAGAGAATAATGAAATCCTGCTCAAAGGCCCTACCATCACAAGAGGATATTATGAACTGCCCAATGAGAATGCAGCAGCTTTTGATGAGGATGGGTTCTTCCATACGGGCGATGCAGGCTACATGAAAGACGGAGAGCTGTATTTGACTGAGCGAATCAAGGATCTTTTCAAAACAAGTAACGGAAAATATGTCGCACCGCAGATGATAGAGGCGATGCTCTTGGTGGACAAGTATGTTGATCAAGTGGTTATAATCGCTGACCAAAGGAAGTTTGTTTCGGCTTTGATTGTACCAGAGTTCAGGCTCTTGGAAGAATATGCCAGTGATCATGGCATCAGCTATGTGGATAGAGAAGAATTATGTGGAAACAAGCAAATCAATGATATGATGATGGAACGCATCAAGACGCTACAGCAGTCGTTGGCCCACTATGAGCAAATCAAGCGTTTCACACTTCTTCCTCACCATTTCAATATGGAACGCGGAGAATTGACCAATACATTGAAAATTAGACGTCCGGCCGTTTATAAAATCTACAAGGACGTCATTGACAGCATGTACGAAGAATAATGATAACAAGCGACCAGTTAAAAGATGTGATGGAGCGTGCTGAAGCACTTCATCGGTATTTGAACATAGACCAGAAAAAGGTAGAATTCGAAGAAGAACAACTACGCACACAAGCACCTGATTTTTGGGAAGATCCAAAGCGTGCCCAAGAACAGATGATTAAGGTCAAGAGCATTGAGAAGTGGCTGGTTGGTTATCAGCAGGTGCGCCAGTTGGCAGATGAGTTGGAGTTGGCATTCGATTTCTATCGTGATGACATGATAACGGAAGACGAGTTGGATGCCGACTATGCCAAGGCTGTCGCCGCCATAGAGGATTTGGAGATGAAGAACATGCTTCGTCAAACCGAAGATCCAATGGATTGTGTGATGAAGATTAACTCGGGAGCAGGCGGTACGGAGAGCCAGGATTGGGCACAAATGCTCATGCGTATGTACATGAGATGGGCCGAGGCTCATGGTTACAAGTGTACCATCAGTGATATTCAGGACGGTGATGAGGCTGGTATCAAGAGCGTGACGATGAAGATAGAAGGTGGTGAATATGCTTACGGTTACTTGAAGAGCGAGAATGGGGTCCATCGCTTGGTGCGCGTTTCTCCATTCAATGCCCAGGGTAAGCGTATGACCAGCTTCGCCAGTGTTTTTGTTTCACCCCTGGTGGACGATACCATTGAGGTGTTTGTTGACCCTGCTCGGGTGTCGTGGGATACGTTCCGATCGAGTGGTGCGGGTGGACAAAATGTGAATAAGGTAGAGTCCGGTGTTCGTCTTCGCTATCAATACGAAGATCCTGACACAGGTGAGGAAGAAGAAATTCTGATTGAAAACACCGAAACACGTGACCAACCGAAGAACCGAGCCAAAGCTATGCAGCTCTTGAAGAGCCAACTTTACGACCGTGCCATGAAGAAACGGTTGGAGGCGCAAGCTAAAATTGAGGCCGGGAAGAAGAAGATAGAGTGGGGAAGTCAAATCCGAAGTTATGTTTTTGACGACCGTCGTGTGAAAGATCACCGCACCAATTATCAGACAACCGATGTAGACGCAGTGATGGATGGTAAGCTGGATGAGTTTATTAAGGCTTACCTGATGGAATTTCCGGTTGCGGATGAGAATGACTAATGAACCTTTAAAATAATACAACTATGAGTGAAAAAAGCAAAATGAATCGAGCTAAGCGCGAGGCAAGACAAGAAAAACAAGCGCAGAATGTCATTAAATGGCTCTCCATTGCATTGCTTGTTTGTGCCATCATTTGGATTATTGTCGCCATGAACGTATAACGGATGAGCGGATTTGAGATAGAACGCAAGTTTCTTGTCAAGAAAGGCGGAGCATTCAAGCGTGCCGCCTTTTCCTGTAGTCACATCCAACAGGGATACATACCTTGCCTCAATGCGACGGTGAGGATTCGTGTTCGTGACGACGAAGCATACCTGACCATCAAGGGAAGATCCACTCATGGCGGAATGACACGCTATGAGTTTGAGACAAAAATCACGCTCGATGAAGCCTCGCATCTACTACAACTTTGTCAAGGAGGTACCATCGATAAGCGTCGTTATCTCGTTAAAAGTGGTAATCATGTGTTTGAAGTGGATGAATTCTACGGCGATAACGAGGGACTTGTCATGGCCGAGGTGGAATTGAAGTCAGAAAATGAGCCTTATGAGAAGCCAGATTTTATTGGTCCGGAGGTCACTGGAGATGCGCGCTTCTACAACAAATACATGCTCACGAATCCTTTTTCCGCTTGGAAAGACACGTTGCCAGAAGAATACCGATAAGCAGTGATAGCACAACACCGATGCTGTCGGCCAGAAAATCCATCCACTCGCCACTGCGATTGCCCCCTGTGCAGGTTGCTTGAACGATTTCTATCAGACCTCCCATGATGATTGGTGTCGCAAATGTGAGGATGAAAAGCTGTTTGTTACTTAGCTTTTGGCGGCTGCGGACAGTTTCAATCCAAATGCAACAACCCAAAATAGTGTACAAGGCCACGTGCGTCCATTTGTCAATGAGCGTGACTCCACTTAATGGGGTTTCTGGAATAGGAATCAAGCAAACAACCCAAATGCCAAGGATAAGTACGGTAGTAAAGGGGTAACGCTTGATAAATTGTATGATTTGTTGCATAAGAAACCGAACTATTTTCATGTAAAAATAGTGCAAGCCGAAGACAAAGGAGGTTTACTTACTTTGTTGAGGCGTAGCCTATTTTATGCAAAGATACAATATTTTCAAGATATCAACAGCACGTTTGAATCAAATCATTTGCCGAATCTGCCATGTCCATCAAAGATTTTTTTTATTTCAACAAGTCCGACCGCAAAGCGCTCATCTTCCTGCTCACGGTTGGAATTTGTGCTACTGCCCTATTTTTCTTGCTCAGTGACGAAGAGAAAACAGCGACTGGCGGCCCTAATTGTGACACCGTTTTCGTCAAAGAACCAGGCAGATCCTACTATTCCAGCTCTGAACCTGTAGCATATTATCGGGTGGAAGGACGACAAGCCGAACTCTTTCCCTTTGACCCAAACACAGCTGATAGCACAGACCTGTTGCGCTTGGGATTGCAACCCTGGCAGGTACGCAACATCTACAAATACAGAGCGGCAGGTGGTGTGTATCGCAAAGCTTCCGATTTTGCTCGCTTGTATGGACTGACGCGTAAGCAATATCTTGCCATGAAGCCATACATTCACATCAGTTCTGATTATCTACCTGCGTCAACACTCTCCGCAAATGCAGCACAAACGCCTGAATTGGAGCGTGATACCGTTCGTTTTCCCATCAAAATCAAATCTACCGAGCATGTCGCTCTCAACGCCGCCGATACATCCATGTTGAAAAAAGTGCCGGGCATTGGCAGCTATTTCGCACGCCAAATCGTGAACTACCGAACGCGTTTAGGAGGCTTTTATAATACTCGACAGCTGTTAGAAATTGAGGATTTCCCCGAAGAAGCATTGACTTATTTTTCTTTACCACCGCGCGATGCCAGTCAAATTCATCGCCTGTCCATCAACAAACTAACTATCAACCAATTGAAACGGCACCCCTATATGGGCTATTACCGAGCCCGTGCCATCGCTGACTATCGCCGATTGAAAGGACCTATCCATCGGTTGGAAGACCTGGGTATGTTGAAAGATTTCACACCCGAGGCCATTGAACGCCTCAAGCACTATGTTTCGTTTGAGGAGTAGTACTTAAAATATTGTGAACGGATGGCCACCTGTCCAACTTTTTTTATATCTTTGTGGCACAATCATAAACTGGTTTAGAGATGAAAATAAAAGAAATACCCGTCTTGTTGCTCACAGGTTACCTGGGAAGTGGCAAGACAACGCTGGTCAACCGAATTTTATCCAACACGAAGGGCATCAAGTTTGCCGTCATTGTTAACGACATCGGTGAGGTGAACATCGATGCCAGCCTCATTGAACAGGGTGGAGTGGTTGGACAGAAGGATGACAGTTTGGTGGCCTTGCAAAATGGTTGCATCTGCTGTACCCTGAAACTCGACCTGGTAGAGCAGCTCAACGACATCGTGAGCATGGGCAAATTCGACTACATTGTTATCGAGGCGAGTGGCATTTGTGAGCCTGCTCCCATCGCACAAACCATCTGTGCTTACCCCGAATTGTACCCACAGCTTGCCAAGAACGGCATCGCCAAGCTCGATTCCATCGTGACGGTGGTCGATGCCCTGCGTCTGCGGGATGAGTTTGGCGGTGGAAACGATTTGCTGAAAGAGAATATTGGGGAAGATGATTTGAAGCGTTTGGTCATCGAGCAAATTGAGTTCTGCAACACTATCATCATCAACAAGATTGCTGAGGTAACGCCTGAAGAGTTGGCAAAGGTCAAGAAAATCATCCGTGCACTGCAACCCAAGGCAAACATCCTTGAGTGTAATTACGGCGATGTAGACCTCGATTTAATCATTGGCACGGGGCAATTCAATTTTGAAGAGGTGGCTACGTCGGCCAGTTGGATAGCAGAATTGGAGGGTGAGCATGACGAAGACGAACACCATCACCATCACGACCATCCCGAGGGCATTGAGAACGAGGAGAGTGGTGAAGCACTTGAGTATAACATCCAGACTTTCGTCTACTATCGTCGGCCAGCCATGGATTTGGGATTGTTTGATGACTTCGTGGCGCGCCGTTGGCCCAAGAATGTGATTCGCTGCAAAGGCATTTGCTATTTCAATGACGAAAAAAATAAATGCTATGTCTTCGAGCAAGCTGGCAAGCAAGTGCAGATACGCGATGCCGGTCAGTGGTATGCCACCATGCCAGCCGACCAATTGGAGCGGATGAAAGCACAAACACCGGCTTTGCGTCGCGACTGGGATGAAACGTATGGCGACCGCATGCAGAAGTTGGTGTTCATTGGACAAAACCTCGATCAGGAAGCCATCACCAAGGAGTTGGATGCTTGTCTGCGCGACTAATACCGGCAAGACTTTGTACTGAAAGTATCTTTCTTTACGAATAAAACAACATACCCATCAAGAGTTGACACCGCAAATGCCAACTCTTTTTTTGCCCATTCTATCCGTATATTATTAGATTCTTGCTGAAAACTTTGTCTATTGCATTTTTTTCCAGTACATTTGAACGGCAAATCAATCTTTAACACTTACTACTATTAGAAAAAATGAAGTCAGATTCACAAATCGCACACGAAACAAAGCTACTGCCTATCGCTGAGATAGGCGCGAAAATCAACATTCCTCAAGAGGCTCTTGAGCCTTATGGCAAGTACATGGCCAAAGTTCCATACACCCTCATCGATGAGGAAAAAGTAAAAAAAGCTAATCTCATCTTGGTCACTTCCATCACGCCCACCAAGACAGGCAATGGCAAGACAACGGTCAGCGTGGGACTTGCCCTGGGTATGAACCGTCTTGGAAAAAAGGCGGTGGTTGCTCTTCGCGAGCCATCCCTTGGTCCTTGCTTCGGCATGAAGGGTGGAGCGGCTGGCGGAGGCTATGCGCAAGTGCTGCCTATGGAGAAAATCAATCTC
This sequence comes from Prevotella sp. BV3P1, assembly GCF_000479005.1. Lineage (GTDB taxonomy): Bacteria > Bacteroidota > Bacteroidia > Bacteroidales > Bacteroidaceae > Prevotella. The sequence goes on from NZ_AWXC01000041.1 coordinate 151,847, forward strand.
CATTTCACCGGCGACTTCCATGCCATCACCTCGGCCAACAACATGATATCGGCGTTGCTCGACAACTACTGTTATCAAAACCAGGACCAGGGCTTCGCACTCAAAGAGGTGCTTTGGCGGCGAGTGTTGGATGTCAACGACCGTAACCTGCGCAATGTTGTCACAGGCTTGGGACATCGTACCGACGGCGTCGTCAATGAGTCGGGCTTTGACATCACGCCTGCCTCTGAAATCATGGCCATCCTCTGTTTGGCCAAAGATGAGGAAGATTTACAGCGTCGGGTAGAGAACATCCTCTTGGGTTTCACCTTTGACGACAAGCCTTTCACCGTGAAGGATCTGGGCGTGGCTGGGGCCATCACGGCTCTTTTGCACGATGCCATCCATCCTAATCTGGTACAGACCACCGAGCACACGCCAGCATTCATCCACGGAGGTCCGTTTGCCAATATCGCACATGGCTGCAACAGCGTCATGGCCACCAAGATGGGAATGACGTTTGGCGATTATGTCATCACGGAGGCTGGATTCGGTGCTGACCTGGGTGCCGAGAAATTCTTGGACATCAAGTGTCGCAAGGCCGGTCTTTCACCTAAACTCACCGTGCTTGTGGTTACGGCACAGGCACTCAAGTTGCATGGCGGCATTGACGTGACGGAGATCAAACAACCGCATCTCGACGGCATTCGTCAAGGAATGGCCAACATGGATAAGCACATTGCCAACATGCAGGCCTTTGGCCAAACCGTCGTGGTGTGCATCAATCGCTTCCCCGATGATACTGATGAAGAATTGGCACTGGTACAAGAGCATTGTCAGGAGCTGGGCGTAGGCTGTGCCGTCAATACGGCTTATACCGATGGTGGAAAAGGGGCTGAAGCCTTGGCACAACTGGTTGTCGATACCATCGATGAGCATCCGTCTGCCCCATTGAAGATGTTATATTGCGATGATGAGTCTGTTGAGGAGAAAGTGCGCAAGGTGGCTCAACGCATTTATGGTGCTGATGACGTTGTTATCAAGCCAGCTGCGAAGAAAAAACTGGCGCATATCGCTGCTTTGGGTTATACTCATTTCCCCGTCTGCATCGCCAAGACGCAGTATTCATTCTCTGAAGATGCCAAAGCATACGGTGTGCCCACCCATTTCAAAATCACCATTCGCGACTTTGTAATCAATGCCGGTGCCGAAATGATTGTGGCCATCGCTGGCAGCATCATGCGTATGCCTGGTTTGCCCAAGAGTCCGCAGGCCGAAAGGGTGTATGTTGAAAATGGCGTGATACAGGGATTGTCGTAATGGAAGGACTGATATAAACGTAGGGAAACAAAAAAAGACGGCAGGTGAAAATGCTCACTTGTCGTCTTTTTTGTCGGGATGAGGCGACTCGAACGCCCGACCCCTACGTCCCGAACGTAGTGCGCTACCAACTGCGCTACATCCCGATGTGCTTTCTGTTATTTGCTGTAAGTGGCAAACCGAAAAGCGTTTGCAAAGGTACATCATTTTTTGCAAACCGCAACAAAAAACCGTGTTTATTTGTTTTCGTCAATATGGCCCTTCCAATTAGAAACAATCCACGTCGTTAAAAAACAGTCGTCCGTAGGTTTCGTCTATGGCAAAAATACGAATGAAACACAGGTAACATCTTGCTTGCCAACATAGATGCGTCCGGGTATCTCATTTTTTAACAACGAAAAATGCGAAAGAAGCAAAAAAGACGTTGCTGCAAAAGATTTTTCATGGACAAATGTCCCATTCCAATAGCATTGATTTTGACCTGTAAACTCAATGGGTTTGGGCACCAATCTCAATGGGTTTGATGCACAAAGTCAATGACATTGCGCCCCCGTGTGCGGCAAGGTGAAATGGAACATGATTATCATCACTTTTTTTGTCAAAATTAGTTGAGAGAAAAGAAAAGCGAGGAAGTGCGGTTGCAACGGTAGGACACGGAGTGTGTCGGAACGGTGAATCCTTGCACATTCGTGTCCATCCTTTGCAAACGAATGTTCTTACAGCAGCTCTGGAAGCTGGAATAGCTTGATGCCGTTGCTGCCTTTGATGAGGATGTAATAGCCTTGTGGTGGCTCTTGCCGCAGGACTTCCTTCACAGCCTCTATGTCCTTGAACTTGCGAAGCGATGTGTTTGTGCGCCCAAATTCCTCGCCCACGAGCCACACCTTGTCCAAGTTGAGCGTGGCGATGAGGTCCACAATCTTCTGATGCTCAGCCAAACTCACGTCGCCCAGCTCGCGCATGTCGCCCAAGATGGCCATCTTTTTCGGCACGTCCATGCGTTGGAAGTTGGTCAGCGCGGCCTCCATGCTCGTTGGGTTGGCGTTGTAAGCGTCTACGATGAGCTTGTTGTGGGCCGTGATCTGCAGCTGGCTGCGGTTGTTGCTCGGCACATACCCTGCCAAGGCATGGTTGATTTGTTCGTCGGAAACGCCGAAGTGCGACCCAATGGTGATGGCGGCGAGCATGTTGTCGAGGTTGTAGGCGCCGATGAGCTGTGTCTGCACCTCGTGCCATCGTGTGTCCTCGCAGGACGAGGGGACAGCCGCTGTCTTGCGCCATCTAAACTTCAGGTAGGGCGCGCAGCTCACTACCTCGCCTCGGATGCAGATGCCCGGGCGGTCGGTCTGTGCGAATCCCATGGCTTTGACGTTGGGGCAGTGGGTGCGGAACATCTCTTTAAGGTACTCGTTGTCTTGGTTGATGAACACGAGGCCTTGCGGTTTGTGCTGCTGCATGTAGTCGTACAGTTCGGCCTTGGTGCGCATCACGCCCTCGAACGAGCCGAAGCCCTGCAGGTGAGCGCGCCCCACGTTGGTGATGAGCGCATAATCGGGTTCTGCCACTGTTACCAGTGATTGGATGTCACCGGGATGACTTGCACCCATTTCCACGACCGCTATCTCATGTTCGGGCTTCAAGCGCAAGAGTGTCTTGGGCACACCAATCTCGTTGTTGAAGTTGCCTTGCGTGTACCACACGTTGAAACGTTCAGCCAGTACGGCCGCCAGCAACTCCTTGGTGGTGGTTTTCCCGTTGGTGCCGGTGATGCCGATGATGGGCGTGCCCAGTGTGCGGCGGTGGTAGTTGGCCAACTGTTTTAACGTTTGCAGACAATCCTCTACCAGGATATAGCGTTCATCTTCTTGTATCTGGTATTCCTTTTGGTCAATCACAGCGTATGCGCATCCCTTTTCCAAGGCACTATGTGCAAACTCGTTGCCATTAAACGAAGTTCCTTTCAAGGCAAAAAACATACTGTCTTTGGGGCAGTCGCGACTGTCGGTGGTTACCACTGGATGCGTTAAAAACAGTTTGTATAGTTCAGAAATATCCATACCTTCTTTATTATGAGCGATCAATGATCGTTCTGTTTCAATTGCAAAGGTAATTGAAATCACATTGTTGACAAAATATTTTTTTCGTCTTAGACTTTGCAGTCGATTAATAATATTATACAATACGGCTGGATGATTGATGATCTCACCTTATAATCACTCACAGAGTTCGACCTCACCATACAAACGTTCGCTCGTTGGCAAACGCACGCATGACGTGAGTAATGAGGCTGTGTACAATGCAATATGTTGCACTCTTTCATGCAACATCTTTGTTGCCAGTTCATTCAATGTCAGCATTGTTGTTGAAACAAAGAGAAAAAGATAGTTTTTTCAAAACAAACAACCTTTCCTAAATGAAAGTGACGTGACCAACCTCTTGCTGTCCGCATGTAAGATACAAATATCCTCATAAGATAGGATACATGATATTCACAGAAAAATAGTAACTTTGCATGCAGACAGATGAATACTACTTATACTGCGCATGTCATTTTTTTTCGCCTTTGCCCAAGCCATGTAGCCATGCTGGCAGAGGTGGGGGCAATTGCCAAAGTTTCCGTAGGCTGGAAGGCCTTTGCGGACATGGGTGCTTCTGGAAATGAGACGAGGCGTAAGTGATAATCTTTTCTCACGATGAAGCAGCAATTACTAAACAAATACAATATTCCGGTGCCGCGATACACCAGCTATCCACCGGCCAACTATTTCCACGAATTTACAGAACGCGAATATCTTGCTGCCGTCGACGCGTCCAACCATCAGGCGCGCCAGCCGCTGGTGTCGTTCTATCTGCACATTCCGTTTTGCAGGCATCTGTGCCATTACTGCGGCTGCAACTCTTACCCCATGGCGGATGATGTGGTGATAGGCCACTATGTGGACGCCCTGCATCGGGAGATCGACTTGGTGGCTGCACGGATTGACACGGCTACACGGAAAATCTCGCAGATACACTATGGCGGCGGAAGTCCCACGGCACTGCCCATCCATTACCTGCAGGAGCTGAACGAGCACCTGTTGTCACTGATGCCGGCCATAGAGAATCCCGAGATAGCCATCGAATGCCATCCCGGCTATCTCACGGCCAGCAACTGGGAGGAATTAGGCAGATGTGGCTTTACGCGCTACAGCTTAGGCGTACAGGACTTCGACCAGCGCGTGCTGAAGGCCGTCAACCGCAGGCCGCCCTTGATGCCTATAAGCGAAATCATGGACATGTTGCGCGCCCAGGGGGCGACCATCAACATGGACCTGCTGTTCGGGCTGCCGCTTCAAACACCCGAGTCGTTCGCACAGGCCGCCCAGCAAGCGGCCGCCCTGCATCCCGACCGCGTGGTGACGTTCAGCTATGGACATGTGCCATGGGTGCATAAAAGGCAATTGGTACTCGAGAAGCTGGGCTTGCCCAAGGATGCCGACAAGCAGGAGATGTACCGGAAAGCTGCGGATGTCTTTCATGCCGCCGGTTATCGCAGCATTGGCATGGATCATTTTGTGCTGCCTACCGACGAACTGAGCATCGCACTGGACACCAGGCAGCTGCACCGCAACTTCCAAGGATATTGCACGCGCCGCACCACAGGGCAGGTCTATGCCTTCGGCGTAACGGCCATCAGTCAGCTGGAAACGGCCTATGCGCAAAACGGACGTGACATCCAAGCCTATATCGACACTATACGACAGGGCAAGTTGTACACCCGGCGCGGCTACCAACTCACGCGGCAGGAGCAAATCGTGCGCGAGGTCATTGAGCAGATGATGTGCAACTACCATCTTTCCTGGTCTGAGATAGCTGGGCGAATCGGCATCACGCCGGCCGAGGTGAAGGCTGCCACCAACTACGACGAGGCTAAGTTGCGCGAAATGGAGGCCGACGGATTAATACTGCTCAGCAATGATGCCGTGGCCATGACCAGCATAGGCTCGCCATTCGTACGGAATGTAGTGGCTACTCTCGACCCGCTGATGCAACACACCGACAAGAAATTTTCAAAGCCAGTATAAGGCTGGTTCTATAAATTACCACCGCATATAGTCATTAAATGTTTATGAAATACGTTTTGTTATCTTTTGGCTTCTTTTTTAGTTCAAAATGTAAGATTGTTCAGTCGTGTAGCTCGCTACACTCCTTCACTCTCTTGCATTTTGACCTCAAAAATAAGCTCAAAATCTAACAAAGCTAATTTATAGAACCAGCCATAAGCTAAAACATAGAAAGAATGATGCCATTAGAGGATATTCAAAGGCAACAAGGTACCATGGCTGTGGCCGACCAACCGTCTGCCTTGTCCACGGAAACACCAGAACCCGTTGACGTTTGCGTGGTCGGTGCCGGAATCACCGGCCTCACCACAGCCTTCCACCTGATAAAAAAAGGACGTAGCGTGCGTGTGGTGGAGAAGGCCAACCGCATTGGCGGACAAATCCACACGCACCGGATAGGCGATTTCGTGATGGAGAGCGGCCCCAACACGGGGGCAATCTCCTATCCGGAGATAGTCGAACTGTTCAACGCGCTGGACGGTGACTGTCAGTTGGAGACGGCGCGCGCATCTTCCAAGCACCGTTTGATATGGAAGGGCGACCGCTTTCGAGAGCTGCCGTCCGGACTGATTGGCGGGCTGCGCACGCCCTTGTTCACCTGGCACGACAAGTTTCGCATCCTGGGTGAGCCGTTCCGTGCCAAAGGAACCAATCCTGATGAATCGGTTGGCGAGCTGGCTGCGCGACGATTAGGGAGGTCGTATCTTGATTATGCCGTGGATCCTTTCGTGTCGGGAGTCTATGCGGGCAACCCCATGACGCTCGTTACCCGTTATGCCTTGCCTAAGCTGTACAATCTGGAGCAAACGTACGGGGGATTCATCCGTGGTGCCATGGCCAAGGCCAGAGAGCCTAAGAGTGACCGCGACCGACTGGCTACCAAGCAGGTGTTCTCGGCTAAAGGCGGTCTGGAGTGCCTGGTGCAGGCCTTGGGTGTGGCTATTGGGCCGGAGCATATCACGACCGGAGCCAATGGCGTGCAAGTTTTTCCTGATGCTAATGGGTATGAGGTGAGATATACTACGGCAGACGGCATGGAACATCGCATTGCTTGCCGCAAGGTGGTGACCACATGTGGTGCTTATGCCTTGCCCGCCCTCCTGCCATTTGTGGATGAAAGGCTCATGAAGGATGTCAACAACCTGTTCTACGCACCTATCGTGCAGGTAGGCGTGGGCATAAGGAACACAGGCGGAAGGCAGTATCAAGCGTTTGGCGGTCTGGTCCCTTCGTGTGAACGGCAGCAGGTGTTGGGCATCCTTTTCCCATCGGCTTGCTTTGAGGAGCGCGCGCCAGAGCACGGGGCAGTGTTCTCATTCTTCTTAGGAGGAGTGAGACACCAGGAGTTTATAAGCAAGACAGATGATGAGTTGACAGACATTGTTGATGATGCTTTGCACCGGATGCTACAATTGCCAAAGCGTATTCAACCCGACGAGCTACGTATATTCCGCCACCATCGGGCCATTCCTCAATACGAGGTGACCAGTGGGGCACGTTTCGCGGCAATTGACCAAGTGGAGCAACGCTACCCTGGCCTTGTCCTGGCAGGAAACCTCAAGGGAGGCATCGGCATGGCAGACCGCATTCGGCAGGCTGTGGCCGTGGCCAAAAACATATAATCCTAAAGTGAATATGAGACGGGTTACACTGAGGACATATCTTAATCCTTAATTCCGCAACACTATTATAAAATAAACTTTTTAAGTACCTGAGCAACAAAAAGTTGCTCAGGATTTTGCCCATATCAGAATTTTCACTTATCTTAGTGATGCAAAAAAACAAGAGAATCCGACGATAGACATGGTGAAGATACAAATTAAATCTGAGAGACTCACTCCTTTTGGGGGATTATTTTCAATCATGGAGCAATTTGACTCTACATATTATCATCTGTAATTGATGCTACAAATAGACATATAATATGCATCCTAAAAAACACTACTTATAATTGAGTATATTCTAAATATTGTAAAATATCTTCCAAATTATCATAATAATCCAATATGTTCGGTTCTTTATGCATATACATTTTTCTCACATGGGAAAGAATTATCTGTTTTAGCTTATGAAAATTTGAAGGATTTACGATTTTACACAAAGCCAAATCAATAAAGATCCAGTCAGCTCCAACATCAGGTAGAGAAACCTCTCCGTTTAAAATTGGCAATATTGTTTTATTATAGAGTTTATCAAGTGACGAATATTCTGAAAAGACATATTCTGAACACTTTTGAACTTTTGCTTGTAATTCATTAAAATCGGTTGCATATTTTTCCCCATTCAAGTTGAAATAAAACTTGTCTTGCATAGATAGCATATCCCCAGAAAAATCGATACTGGGTCCGTCTCTTTGGTCTTGCAAATTTTTCATACTAAATTTCTCAAACCATTTTGATAGAATATCGAATCTTACACCATAGATAGGGTATATTACGAGAGATGATGTTGCTTCGTCAATCCAGTGATCCATCTCAATAAATTGCTTACCACCTTTTGTCTTCAACAAGAAGGAAGAGTCTCTTTTTCTAAATTTATATTCAGAAAAAAAGTTAAGATTAAGTAAATCTTTTATTATTTTATCAAATATCATAATTCATAATTTTTGTTCTTTTTTATTTTTGATACAGCGAATCTTCATATACAAGCCTATAACTATTAGCATGTTTATAACAAGCCCTATAAAGTTTACAATAATACCTGTATCGAATATCTGGTAAATCATACTTACTATCACATCGTTATATAGTGTTTCTACTTCATATTTTATGCTAACATATGCGTTAATAACAAATAAGGCATAGACTATAACTAGCAAGAATGATATTACTAAGTAATATATTAACAACTTTCTCATAGCAATCATCTATTAAAATCTTGACTACTGCTGCTATTACTTCCACTTCCAAAAGAACCAGAACCATTTCCACTAAAATAAGAACGTGTGCTAGAACTGTTTGCACTTGACCCAGCACTAGAGCCAAGACGTCCTGAACTACTTCCAGCACTACCTGCACTTTTTAAAGTTTGTTCATTAAAAACATGTGGATAATTTGATTTAAATTCCATTGTCTTAATCCTTAATTCCGCAATACTATTATAAAATAAACTTTTTAAGTACCTGAGCAACAAAAAAGTTGCTCGGGATTTTGCCATGTCAGAATTTTCACTTATCTTAGTGTTGCAAAAAAAACAAGAGAATCCGACGATAGACATGGTGAAGATACAAATTAAATCTGAGAAACTCACTCCTTTTGGGGGATTATTTTCAATCATGGAGCAATTTGACTCCACAAAGACTTGACGTAAAGAAGTTCGGACTCAATGCAACAAGTCGCATAAAAGCGTTTGTCTTCAGGTTTATCTCTGTACCAGCCAAGTGGATCAGGGCATCAAAGCGGTATGTGCTGAATATCTATACCTGTAATAATGCTTACGCAGATGTTTTCCAAACTGATTTTGGATAATGCCTACAACTTATGGGAATGATATTGTGTATTGCCTCAAGTCACATTGTGGGATAAGGGGATATTGTAGGCAGAAGTGGGTGCTTCAAGTTCAAATTATCTGCAAATTCGAGACCTCTGCAAAACTACGTTTGCTCAAGAATACCATACTTGGCTATCAGCAAGTTATGTCTTTCAAAGTCCTCTGCTATGAGACTTTTGTAGAGGTCTTGTAATGTTATTCCTTACGTTTTTTGATTCCCATATAAGAGTATTGAGGACACCCTAATATAGGTGTTGTCTGTTACCTTTATATGGGTAACATTCTACAGCTCTATGGAGACCTTATATGTTATTATTCTTTTAGGTATCCAGCATAAATTTTTGCAGGTTTTATTTTTTCCCCATTATACAAGACTAAATAACAAGGTTCAAAAATACGGACACTATTTAGTGTTGTGTCACTAAAACTTGCTAATGGAAAGTCAGCATCTAACGCTAACTTTCCATTATAATCATTATAAATACAAATTCTCATTGTATTTTGAGATACAGATACCTTCTTGAGCCAATAATATTCTTTCAAATCTCCTTTTCTTATTGCACCTTTAGGAGTATTAAAGTCTTCTATTCTAATTACAACCATTATTAAAATAAAAACGCTTAAAATAACAGATGTAATAAAGAATATTGATGCTCGCTTAATGATTTTTCTTTGCATCATCTTCATCCCCTTTGCCTATAGTCGTTGTATTACTAACTGGATTGTATTCAACCTTAATTCTGCAACACTATTATAAATTAAACTTTTTAAGTACCTGAGCAACATAAAGTTGCTCAGGATTTTGCCATGTCAGAATTTTCACTTATCTTAATGTTGCAAAAAAAAACAAGAGAATCCGACGATAGACATGGCGAAGATACAAATTAAATCTGAGAGAGACTCACTCCTTTTGGGGGATTATTTTCAATCATGGAGCAATTTGACTCCACAAAGACTTGACGTAAAGAAGTTCGGACTCAATGCAACAAGTCGCATAAAAGCGTTTGTCTTCAGGTTTATCTCTGTACCAGCCAAGTGGATCAGGACATCAAGGCGGTATGTGCAGAATATCTATACCTGTAATAATGCTTACGCAGATGTTTTCCAGACTGATTTTGGATAATGCCTACAACTGCTCTTGTGGAAGAATTCACATGAAATGACTCATCCCACTTATATGGATTGTTTTCTTCTGTTGAAATGGTTTGAAGACTGACCTTTTGATTAGAGCATGAAAAAACAAGAGTTAATGCAAGCATCATGGTTGAAGCCTGCAGAATAACAACTAAAAAGCGTTTCATAAATATTATTTTATGTTTATCGTATTCCTTAACGTACAAATTGCGCCATTCTTCATACTATATATATTAAAATATAGAGGCCGAATGGGTTGTTGGTTAAAAATATTAAGTATATCTTGCTTTGTTAAGTTTGAACGTTGTTGAACAATAGGTCTACACTGATTGTCAAATGTGATAATTAGTGCATTGCGTACAATACCATTGTTTTCTATTGAAACAGCTGTATTTATTCGTTCATCATCGTTATGGTTTTCTATCGCTGCTATGACATAACATATTTTCCCCAGAGTTATCGAATTAATACAGCCATAATGATTTTTCTCAACAGGATATACTGACAGTATGTTCTCTGTTTCATCAGCAAGGGAAAAATGTGCCATTACTTGATTCAAGCTATATACAATAAAGGATTGATATCGAAGCTGTATACTGTTGTTTTGTAGCCATAAGGAGTCTAATGAGATACATTCTTTCCCTCCATATGCCAAACGAATCTCTTTCAGTGTATTAAAGCGATTTTGAGAAAAGGTGAATTGTTCATTTTGCTCAATATCATTCTCTTTTAATGACTTTATAATCCTCTGTGTTTCTAACAGATTTGGAGTATAATTATACTCATAAAATTCTGCTCCATATGACAGCATGGTCGAAACCTTATTATATTGAGGGTTTGGCAAAGAAGTAATATGTCGTGCTGAAGTGTTCTCTAAATCAACAACATTTCCAAGAAAACATTGTACGTAGTTTTCTTCAACAATAGGAATATCGTAAAGGTCAAAATTATACTGACTATGTTTTATAGTATCATTTTGAGAGATTGTACTGTCATTCTCATTGTGGATTATTTGCTTATTTGGTAATGGTTCATCATTGCCACAAGCAAACAACATCATTGGTGTAAATATGTAGCAAAATGCATATTGTGCACCCTTCTTTATATAAGGGTATCTCTGCATAGTTTGGTATGTTTTGTTAGTGCAAAGGTGGCATTTTATCAATTGCTATACAAGCATTTTCAACGACACATAATACAACGCTATATTAATTGATTTATATCAATTATAACAGTAGTAAACCTATGTTGTTCAGCAAGTCTAAACTGCTATGGTCGTTACCATAGGTGTCATAAATTAAATCTAAGGTTCTACATGCTCAATCAATGTCGACCCAAATAGAACATTTTCATAGAATAACGCAATAAGGACGTTCAAGGGCTTAGTTGCGGATTTGAGGTTACGTTAAAGTAGCTCATGCCATGGTAAAATGTATCCATGGCAAGGCCTACTTTTTATTTGTAGAGTAAGAGAGAAGAAACCATTATTCAACCTGTGTCATATGACTTTCCATTATTTGCACTAATTGTGGTGCTAATGGAGTGACTATTGTACTATCATCCCATTCAGAAAAAGGCTCGTTTGATTTTGATTTCCTAACTTTTTTGTACTGCCTCATTTCGTCTTTTGAGATATACTTGTGTTCCAAAACATATAGTTCATCGAAAACTTCAATCATCTGTTCTTTGGGCTCCTTCTTGTGACTAAAAAACAACTTTCTATAGTTCTTTCGGTTTATCAAATCCATATAAGATTGATATTCAGACTTATATATATAATTTTCTGTCTGATAAAAGTTCTCAAGCCGTGTAGTATAGCCAAATAGTGTTTTAGGCTTCTTTTCTTTAGTACTAAGAACATCATATTCAACTCGCAATACCCCTTGAACTGTATCTAACCTTATTACACCTCCAACCATTTCGTTTAAGAATAATCGGCAATCTATACTATCTGCATTATATCTCCATCCTTCTTTTTTTAATGATTCTATCAATGTGAGACCATCCAAATATGGAGTATAAATATATTTATCAACAAGAGTATTTGTTCTTTTTTTATCCTTTTCAATCAATTCGTTGTTTTGGAAAGTACGGATCTTTTGAACAAATCTCTCCGTATCTTTATGTTTTACATTGATAAAAAAATCCAAGAAGCCGTCTCTGAAATATTTCATGCAAGAATCATTCAGTTGATAGCTTCGAAAGTAAGTCTTAAGATAAATGTAATCTGTATTCTTTGCTGTAACTGTCACCTCTTTCAATTGATAGTCAATAGGAGAAAGAAAAACATTTTTGCCTTTCTTAAATTGTGAGGATTTCACATTCTCTGGATTATAGGCAATATGCTGTATAGTAACAATCTCATCACTCAAGTTTTTAGGTAAATTACCGTCAATATCTGTCGTTCCAACGACAGCCCCTTTGTTATTTAAAATCTGCGCATAGGATATTGGCTGATTTGTTGTTTTATCCAGCAATACAGCCTGACCTAAGACATTCAGATTTACAATGAATAATAAGGGTAAAATAATGCAAATTTTTACTTTCATACTAATAAAAGAACTTATTGTCATCCAAAACTATAATACCTTAATTCCTCAACACTATTATAAATTAAACTTTTTAAGTATCTGAGCAACAAAAAGTTGCTCAGGATTTTGCCATGTCAGAATTTTCACTTATCTTAGTGTTGCAAAAAAAACAAGAGAATCCGACGATAGACATGGCGAAGATACAAATTAAATCTGAGAGAGACTCACTCCTTTTGGGGGATTATTTTCAATCATGGAGCAATTTGACTCCACATTATCATCTGTAATCAACTCAACCCTCGGTCTAAGGTGTAGATCGTTCGGTTATCAGTACAGCGAAATCATCCGTTCCCTTGCGTTTCTTCTTAATCAGTCCGATCTTCAGACATTTGTTGTATTCCCTCTCTATCCTGTCCTAGGGAAGGTGGTCGGCCAGCTTGACCCAACGGTTGGATTTGCTCAATCCCGAAAGTGGCTCCTGAAGTTCAAACAGGTCGTCGTGACTGCGATATTGTGAGTAGTATTTCATCTCGATTCTTGAATGTTTTAACATCCAAAGGTAGTCATTTTGGACGGATTGACCAAACTTTACACAACATAAATGGTTAATTGTCAGATAGTTAAAGTTAATTAGTAGGCCCTACTTATAATTGAGTGTATTCTAAATATTGTAAAATATCTTCCAAATTATCATAATAATCCAATATGTTCGGTTCTTTACGCATATACATTTTTCTCACATGGGAAAGAATTATCTGTTTTAGCTTATGAAAATTTGAAGGATTTACGATTTTACACAAAGCCAAATCAATAAAGATCCAGTCAGCTCCAACATCAGGTAGAGAAACCTCTCCGTTTAAAATTGGCACTATTGTTTTATTATAGAGTTTATCAAGTGACGAATATTCTGAAAAGACATATTCTGCACACTTTTGAACTTTTGCTTGTAATTCATTAAAATCGGTTGCATATTTTTCCCCATTCAAGTTGAAATAAAACTTGTCTTGCATAGATAGCATATTCCCAGAAAAAGCGATACTGGCTCTGTCTCTTTGGTCTTGCAAATTTTTCATACTAAATTTCTCAAACCATTTTGATAGAATATCGAATCTTACACCATAGATAGGGTATATTACGAGAGATGATGTTGCTTCGTCAATCCAGTGATCCATCTCAATAAATTGCTTACCACCTTTTGTCTTCAACAAGAAGGAAGAGTCTCTTTTTCTAAATTTATATTCAGAAAAAAAGTTAAGATTAAGTAAATCTTTTATTATTTTATCAAATATCATAATTCATAATTTTACGATTCAATGATAGTATTCCCTAAGTACTATCATTGAAATTCATTTATTTTTTATTTACACGGTTATATTCTTTTACACTACTGTCCACGAAAATCTTTTAACAATCTCTTGAAACACCTATAAATACAAGCTTATAGGAGATAAAATAGACTCCCTACTTATGAAAAGAGTATCTTTGCCACAAATTACAATTTGAAAGCAGACCCTAGCTACTGATTAGAAACATTACTGTACCACCACTATATTAAAAAAATCATTGTATAATTGACTGAATTTTTTTTATGACTTCCTCACTAATATCTTCAGGTATCTGCATATCTCCAAATGTGACTCTTCTGTTTTTAGGATACTTATCTCCCCATATAACCGATTCAAGAGCATTGTAAAGAGCCTCTATACTTGGTATCTGAAGTTCATCATTGCTATATTTACTTAATGCGTTGTTGAATAATGAAAATAGCAAGGATATATATAACTTATTCTTTGTAGTATGGCAATAAGTCCCCATACAACTAATAGCTGTATGGATAGTATCTTCATAAGATTCATCATCTAAATTGATGAACTTGCAAAGTACATCTTCATATTTTTCCGCTAAATTCCAATAACTACTACTACATAACACTTTCAAAGCAACGGCTGTGATTGAATCACAAAATGCTTCTGTATTAATGAATTTCTCAACTATAGCTATGTTTCCTTTAGTTGGTTTCGTACATAGACCAAAAGCTGCAATACCATTGTGAATTCCATAGGAAAAATCCTCCTCCCAAGAACATGTTTTAATCTTATTTAACAAATTCTTCAGGTATAGAAATTCTTCCTCTGTCAATGAAAATGTCCATTTTGCTTTATTGAACAACGAAGACATTTCTTTTTTATTCTGCAATTTCATGAGCTTTATTTAAAATCTTATTTCTCCTTAATTCCGCAACACTATTATAAATTAAACTTTTTAAGTACCTGAGCAACATAAAGTTACTCAGGATTTTGCCATGTCAGAATTTTCACTTATCTTAGTGTTGCAAAAAAACAAGAGAATCCGACGATAGACATGGCGAATATACAAATTAAATCTGAGAGACTCACTCCTTTTGGGGGATTATTTTCAATCATGGAGCAATTTGACTCCACCGTAGAGTCAACCAGCAAGTGCAAAATTACAAAACGTGTTTGAAGAACTCGCACTTAGGTGTAGAAAAGTTTAATTTTTCTCTCGGTCTTTCGTTCAATTTCTTTTGTATGGACATAATTCTTTTTTCTGTATAATGTTCAAACGAATCCTTTTTCGGTATATATTGTCTGATTAGTTTATTTGTATTCTCAATAGCTCCCTTTTGCCAAGAACAATATGGATCAGCGAAGTACACGGGTACGCCTAAGAACTTGGTAATGTCCTTATGTGCCGCAAATTCAGGCCCGTTGTCTGTTGTAATGGTCTTCAGACTGTCCTTGTATGGCAGCAGCAGTTTCCTAACTACCTTTGCCAGAGGCTTTGACTGCTTCCCGAATGGCAGTTTCTGCATAAGCAGCATATTGGTGGATTTCTCTACCAGTGTGAGTATGGCGTGCTGGGCAGGGTCTACGATCAAGTCCATCTCAAAATCCCCGAATCTCTTCCCGTCAACTTCCTTGCTTCTTTCATGGATGCTCACCCTGTCCTTGATTGGAAGATGTCTGCCCTTGGGACGATGCCTGTATTTCATCTTATGCCTTGTGTGCTTGGCAAGTTCCCCTGTCGTGTCATTGTGGATGATGTTATAGATGGATTGGTGGGACACCTTTATCCCCTCGTTCTTGAGCAGATAACCTGATATTTGTCTTGGAGACCACTGGTCATTGATGATGTATTCCTTGATTCTCCATACCAATTCGTCGGAGAGTTTGGCGTTCTTTACCG
Source organism: Prevotella sp. BV3P1 (assembly GCF_000479005.1). Taxonomy (GTDB): domain Bacteria; phylum Bacteroidota; class Bacteroidia; order Bacteroidales; family Bacteroidaceae; genus Prevotella. Next base: position 167,610 of record NZ_AWXC01000041.1, read on the forward strand.
TTCTCTCTCTGCGCTGCATAGCCATGTCGTGCGCCTTTGTCCAGATATACTTTCCCGATGGCGTGCTGTTTCTCTTTAGCTCACGACTGAGCGTAGCCTCACTCGTGCCCACAATGCGGGCAATTTCTTTTCTCGCTGTTTTCTTTTGGAGTAAGGCGAAAATTTGCGACCTTTGCTCCGAGGTTAATTGATGATATTTCACAATACAAAGTTAATTAATCTTTGGGAGACTGCGGTCTCCCTTTTTTTATTTGTATTGCTGGTTGTTTCTTTACCTCGCCGAGAGATGCAGACAACCTCTCGCTACGCTTCGAGAACGTCTGCATCTCTCGGCGAGGACTACTCTTTTATTGCACTTCGTTTTTTAATCTGCACACACGTCAATCTTCATCGTACCGTCATGGTCGTTGCCGGCGCCATTGTGACTGTTCCTCAGACGTTTGTTGTATTCCTTCTTTATCCTGTCCCAGGGAAGGTGGTCGGCCAGCTTGACCCAAAGGTTGGATTTGCTCAATCCCGAAAGTGACTACTGAAGTTCAAACAGGTCGTGACAGCGATATTGTGAGTAGTATTTCACCTCGATTCTTGAATGTTTTAACATCCAAAGGTAGTCATTTTGGGCAAATTGACCAAATTTTATACAACATAAATAATTAATTGTCAGGTAGTTATAGTTAATTAGCAGACCCTATTTTTTTTGATATTTCCCGATTTGGAGCATTACTAATTTCTAATTACCGTTCATGTTCATATGCAAAACAATTTCATCGACAGTATTCAATTCTTTGTATGTGTTAACTAATGGTCTTCCTAACGAATCTGTTTTGAAAATAACACGACCACCATTTCTATCTCCATTTGAGTGATTTTCTATTGTGTATCTTGTAAAAGGTTTGAGATTTATCATTTGTATTTCCTTGGGATGTAGCGCCGTAACTACTTTGTAAGATGGATTATGTCTATTGAAATAGAATACATTAACTGCTACAGAATCTTTTCTAAGTTTCACATCATACATCATGTAATTTAATCCGTCTTCTTCTATTAACATATAATAAATACCATTTCCTTGTTTTGTATATATCGCTTTGTTGGTAATATCAAGATAAATTGAGTTATTTGTACATCCTGCCAATATTATGCAAACAATAATATATCGTATGACATTACTTAATTTGATTTTCATAATCCTTCCACCATATATTAATTTGATTAATCTTATATTTATCTGTCTTGTCATGAATAAGCGCAACTTATCGCCATACTACCATTAACTCATACTTTCAATAAAAGGATAGCTTGGATACAAATAAAAAAGCCTTATATGAAAAGCGCAGCATATAACAGATATCCCCAATGCGCAGCAAGCGCAGCTGCAAGTCCTCCGATAGTATGAGAAACAATGGCCTTAGAGGTAAGTTCCCGATAGCCAATGGTGTCAAGCATTGCTGTATGTGTACTAAGGAAACCGCTCCAACACATTCCAATACCTGTGAATACAGCTATGGCATTGCCATCCAGCCATCCTTGTGACATAAAGTTGGGCACTAAGCTCAATGCAGCACCAACTGCTCCGAGCGCAGTGATAGGGAAGGCGATTTGGTGTGGGTCTGAAAACCCAAAGAGTGGATTGAGTAACCAATCTAATTTGTTAGCAATGGCTGGTAAAATGGCAATTCCCTCATAAGCTTTGCCTGTGAAATTGCCTTCTGCGCTGGCTCCAAAGGTAAGTATCATCACTAACGTAGAAATAATAAGCACACCGGGAATGATGGAAACACCAACGTCGACGCCCGATTTTCCTCCGTCTAATAGAGAATTGAGTATGCGCAGAAACACCGATGTTTCTTCACGGTGTAACTGCCGAATGGGTTGCTGGCGAAACTTCTCTCCATCCAAAGCTTCTTCGGAACGATATTGTGGATAAGCTTTCAGTACAAAGTGTTGCATGAGCCTTGTAGAGACTACGCACCCAATGCAGGCTCCTATAAAACCAATGAGGGGTTCCACGAAATAACCGTTGCCTAACATGAAGACGATGACGATGAGACCCATGCCAAACGCTGTGCCGAAATTGGTGAGCGAAATATACTGATACTTTTTGAAGTAACTACCGAAATGCTTATCTTGTGCCAAAGTGATAATGGCTGGATTGTCGGAGAGAAACGTTAATACTGCTCCAAGTGAAGCCACTCCGGGCAGTCTGAACACGGGTTTCATCAATGGTCGCAGTACTCGTTCTATTAAGTCCACAACTCCAAACTCAACAAATAGCTTCCCTAAGGCACCTGTCAACACACAGATGCCCATGAGATAAAAGCAGGTGTTGAGCAACAAGTCGTGAGCCGTGTGCATAATGGTGTTGAGCATGTTAGCCACTCCCATAATGCTTGCTATTCCTCCAAACAGTCCAGTGATGATAAGCAGACATATAATCCCCTTTGGCATTCTTCTCTTTTTCTTATCATTGCTCCTGTCTGTTGTTTGCTGTTGGGGCAATTCATCCTGTGTAGAGACAGTTTCTCTCTTGACCTCTGTATTATTCACTTTGTTTGTCATTAAGGTTCGTAATCGTGTGTATCTTTTACTCTCATTATTGAAAGATATCTGTAAATGCCACCATTCTATGAGGTTGGAGCCGTGGCGTTTTCAGATATTGCTTCCATATAATGGTTTTATATTTGTGATTTCATTTGTATTTTGCTGACAAATTTAAGATTTTTATTAGTATCTATCTTATTTCTGACTTAATTTTTTTGTTCATCATTGATATTTTCTGTACGACCTTAATTCCGCAACACTATTATAAATTAAACTTTTATCAGTACAGCGAAATCATCCGTTCTCTCATGAGTATCTACTTCTGTGGCGGTTATTGGAGATTTGATAGTCGGTATAATCCGTAATTTTTATAAGGCCATTATTCAAAGACTTGACGTAAAGAAGTTCGGACTCAATGCAACAAGTTGCATAAAAACGTTTGTCTTCAGGTTTATCTCTGTACCAGCCAAGTGGATCAGGACATCATGGCGGTATGTGCTGAATATCTATACCTGTAATAATGCTTACGCAGATGTTTTCCAGACTGATTTTGGATAATGCCTACAACTTATGGGAATGATATTGTGTATTGCCTCAAGTCACATTGTGGGGTAAGGGGATATTGTAGGCAGAAGTGGGGGCTTCAAGTTCAAATTATCTGCAAATTCAGTAATGAGAGGACGTGTAAACGCAATAGGGACGTTCAAGGGCTTAGTTGCGGATTTGAGGAAAAATACTTTTTCTGCATGAGTTTATTCCTCTTCCAATTCGAATACATGAATGTCGCTATGATTCACTTCTGTCTCCACTTCCACGTAAAGGTCGCCTTTGTAAACGCCCATGCTTTTTATATAGTTGCAATCTCCACGAGTGAAGTCGATGTCGTATTCTTGGATCATTTCATGTGTCCGCAAATCAATAATGCCGACTCCCATTCTGTCTGAATATTCTGAGTTGTCGGAATGATAAGCATAAAAGAGATAGTCTTTATAAACCATAGTTGTGAAGACTTCTTTATTATAGTTTTCAAATTTATGAATATATACCTCACCCGTCTCAGTATCAATCTCTGCGTATTGATTATGGTTTTTGGATGGTCCAACCGTTGAATAATGTGACCAAAAATTCACAAGTCTATTTTTTCCATATTTTTTATAATTTCCACTTGTAGAATTTTCCCATAAGACTTTACCTGACGGAATCTCTACACAAATAATCTTATCTTTTTTGTCAGATGATAATTCTGTGCACCATTCTATGACTATCTTATCTTCAAAAGGAATAACTAAGTCTATATGAGCTTCTGTATATTTTTTCTCCCACATTACTTTTCCTGTCTCCAAGTCGATTAGCTGGCATGTATTAGCATATTCTCTTTTCCCTTTCCATGCAAGTGCATATTGCTTGAATAAGGAAAAAGATTCAAAAGGAGATTCCAATTCCCATATATTATTATCATTATGAATACATGTATACTCTCTCAATTTCTTTTCCTTGTTGTAATTAGCTAATATATATCCATTAGGTGTAACACCTTCTACCCATCCTTTTCCATGAGTGATATAGGGAAGTAATTCCTTTGTCTGAGAGTCAAATTTATATACGGTATGTTTTAAATTATTCACATACAAAGTATCGTTCAAAGTATGTTGCTCGAAACGAGCTACATAATGATAGCTTTTATTATTTATAAAAGTATTATTACTGATTTGATACATCAAACTGTTATCTTTGGCCGTTTGTATTAAAAAGCCCCCTTTTATTATATTCTTGACTCCTTTTATCTTCATCATCTTTTTATTTTACCTTAATTCCACAACACGATTATAAATTAAACTTTTTAAGTACCTGAGCAACAAAAAGTTGCTCAGGATTTTGCCATGTCAGAATTTTCACTTATCTTAGTGTTGCAAAAAAAACAAGAGAATCCGACGATAGACATGGCGAAGATACAAATTAAATCTGAGAGAGACTCACTCCTTTTGGGGGATTATTTTCAATCATGGAGCAATTTGACTCCACACATTATCATCTGTAATCGACTCAACCCTCGGTCTAAGGTGTAGATCGTTCGGTTATGGAATTGCTGGCAAGGACGGAGCCTACGATATACGATGTGTTGATGGTCTTTTTGGAGGGGGAGCGGGAGTCGTTGCATCCTCAAAGAAGTACGTTGTGGCAATTGTAGGCCTCAGTGCTGATTATCGCCAATGCTTAACGAGGCAGGCTGTGAAGTCATCAAAAGAGTTGAACTCGGCAGGCACCCAATCTACTTTCAACCCGATGCGTTTGGCTTGCATGGCGGTGTATGGCCCCATGCAGGCGATAGCCACATCGTTGAGAATACAACAGGCATCGGTGCCATACACTTCCTTCAGTCCATCATTGAACGCCATCACCTCGCTTCCGCTGGTAAAGGCTACGCAGTCAATGCGCTTGTCGATGATGAGGTCGTAGGCTTGTTTCCTTGCGGAAAGCTCTGTTGCCATGTTGACGTAGGCATCAACACGGTGGGCCTGTACGCCCAGTTCGCTCAGTTTTGCCATGAAGTCGGGAACGGTTCGAGGCTCTTCCATGCCAACAAACGCAGGCGCGAGGGCTGCCAGGCGGCATCCTTCGTTGATGCCATGCTCTTTCAGTGCATGGGCGATGCCTATGGGACTTGGCTCTTTTGAGATGAACGGAGGCGTTACACCCAGCACGTCGTGTAGATATTCGTTGTCTTTTCCAATGGCCAGGAACTGCGTCTTGTCCAGTTGTTCTGCACGGTCACAGCAGTTGTGCATGGCGTCAACGGCCTTTCGGCTGAGGCATACCACGAAATCAAACATGCCCAAGTCGGCGCATAGCTTCTGCATCTCATCGTTCGCCGTGTCGAAAGTTGATTCTACCATGGCGATGTTGGTCACCTCTACTTCTTCTTTGTACTTCTCGAAGGCCGTTAGCAGTCTTTGCGTATAGTGACGTGGAGCTGTAATCAGGATGTTTTTCTTCATCGGTTATGTGGTTTTGTGATATGTTTTTGAGAACGTCGGGTGTGGCAGAAGAAGTAGGTTACATAGCAGAGCGAAAGCGTGGCAATGGCTGTTTCTATACAAAAAAGACCATTATAGCCCAATCTGTCTGCAATTCTTCCGCTGGCTATGGTCATGAGCAGTCCGCTGATGTGCGTGATAACTATCTGTATGGTGAAGTCGGTTCCCTCGAGTCCTTTCCTCACACAGAACATGGCCGACGTGTATACCACCACTGTCCCCATGCCATAGCAGGCCCAAAGAAGTATGATACCCCCGACGAGCCATGGCTTCGAGGGTGTAGACCACGACATCAAGGTGAAGTAAACGGTTGCCATCAAGATACAGACGGCAAAGACCACTTTCACCTTCTCCGCCCCCCAGCGCCTGATCAGCATGCTGGCGGGATAGGCAACGAGCATGGCGGCAGAGATGCCCACGATGCCGTTGAGCGCGCCTATCTCCTTCATGTTGTAGCCAAGGTCTACCATATAGGGCCTTACAACCGACAGTAGTCCCATGATGCTGGCATAGTAGAGGAGCAAGAACCCTATCTGCGGGTAAACGGTTCGATTGGTGAAAAACCAGATGATGTCATTCCATTTGGCCCTGTGGGTCGGCTCCTTGGCATGGAGCAGTTGCAGCTTCTTGTTCATGAGCAAGGGTACAAGTGCCAGCAGCACAAAGCCGCTTAGACAAATGGTCACAACATTCCAGCCATAGTGGTGCAACACCATGAGCAGTACGCCGCTGCCCAGCAGGCTTCCACCAAAGCTGCCCATCGACTGCATGCCGTTAACAAAGCTCTTCTGCTCTTTCCGCGTAGAGAGTATGGCCAGTGCGTCGGTGGCGATGTCTTGTGTGGCAGAGGCGATGAGCGACAGGAATACCAGGATGATGATGAGCTGGATGTTGGTTTCCAGCCTTAGTATTCCCGCACCCAGTATCAGCACGGCGTACACTATTTCAGACGAAACAATCCAGCGTTTGTAGTCTTTCACCGTCATACATTGCCGGTCTACGATGGGCGACCACAGAAATTTCAGTATCCACGGCAGCTTGATGAGTTGCAGAAGGCTGATGGTTGTCAGCGAGAAGGCCTGTTGGCGCATCATCACCTGCAACGCCGTGGAGAAGAAGCTCATGGGCACCGCCTGCGCAATGTACAGACTGAAGAAGGTACCTAACAGTTGGGCGTTGTTCTTGTTGGGCATATACGTTGTGTTGGTTGGAATGGATTGGTCATGCAAGCCCAGCGGTGAGTCGCGGCCATGGCCACGATGTACCCGCCTTGTTGGGCTCTCGACTTGTTTATTTGAGCGTGTACACCAATGAGGTGCCTATGCAGAAGGGCTTGCCAGCCTGTGCCAGTTTCTGGGAAGACACAAAGTAGTAGGCCATGTACTGGGTTGCGGTGGTGTTCTTGCTCCATACCTCCCAGGTGAAATGTCCTTTGGTGGCAGCCACTTTCAGGTTGAGCAGCGCGTAGAAAGGCTGGTACTTCTCATTGTCCTCGCGCCAGTAAATTTTGCCCACGCCCGTGAGGTTTGCATTCAGCATCAGCTTGTCAATGAACCCCACATGGTACATGGAGTAGTTGGCATTGACTGACAGGGTGTGCCGCGGCACCATGGGAAGCATGTTGCCTGTATAGTTTGATTTCTTTCCCGTGTTGGCTGCAAGGAAGCGTGCATAGGTGTATCCATAGTTGGCGTGCAGGAAAAGGTTTGCCATGGGTTGTCCGCCCACAGCTATCTCAAACCCTTTGCTGTCCGAGTGCCCGATGTTGCGTATCACGGCACCTACCGCAGGGATGATGACCGACAGTTGCTGGTCTTTCCAGTCAACGTAAAAGGCACTGGCTTCGAGCGACAGGCGGCTGTCAAGGAAGCTGAGCTTCGCTCCAACCTCGTAGTTCCAGGTGTATTCCGGGTCGAACGAGCGGTCGTTCCTGCTTTCCTTTGCTGCATTGAATCCACCAGGCTTGTAGCCTCGCGCCACGGTGGCATACACCATCCTGTCGGGTGCGAACTGCTGCTTCAGGGTGAAACGGGGCGTCACCTGGCTCGAGTGCATCTTGCTGTCGTAGCTGTCGGCCAGCTTGGTAGCGTTGGCACCGTTCTTACCCGTGGGCGTCCAATAGGTCTCATTCTCCACCTTCGATGTTTCATAGTCGTAGCGAATGCCCACCGAGGCAGACAGTCCCTTGTACAGGTCGAATTGTGAGACATGGTAGGCAGCCAGTCCGTATACCGGTATCTCGTTGTTGTTTTCCTTCACGCCGGCGGCACGCATCGGGTTTCTTGGGGTGTAGTAGTCGATGGTGGTCGAGAAGTTCTTGTGTTGCGTAAATGCGAACACGCCCGTTATCCAGTGGTACCATGTGTCGTTCCTCGACCGGAGTGTAAGCTCCTGGCTGAACATGTTCTGCCTAAGAGGCATGGTGGCGAAGAACATTTTGCGCTCCGTGAAGTCTTGGTCGATAGACACCTTGTCGTTGCTGTGCTGGAAAGAGGTTTGGCTGTTCAAGCTTAGCCTGCTTCCGTCATAGCGCCAGTTCATGCCCGTTGTCAGCACAAACCGTCTGTACCCCGAAGGTGCATCGTAGCTGATGTCTTTCAGCTCGTCTTTCTTGGCGTCGTATACGGCGTATGGAAAGCCCCCTTGGTCGATGTAGTCCAGGCTCAATGAGTATCGCATAGTCCATCTTTGCGATGGCTTCCATGCCGTCCCTATTCTAAATGTCCCGTTGTCCATCGGGTCGGCCTTTTTGTTCAGGTAGGTGTTCGTGAAGTAGCCGTCATTATGGTGGTAGCTGCCGGCCACCGAAATGCCAAGGTTGCCCGATAATTTTTGGTATGCCGATGCCATGGCCTGGATGTCGTTGTACGACCCGTAGCTAACCTTTGTCATAGCGTTTTGGTAATCCAAAGGCGACAGGGTATAGATGTTGATGAGCCCCGCCGTGGAGTTCCGCCCAAAGAGCGTGCCCTGCGGGCCACGCAACACCTCCACCTTGCTGATGCCAAACAAGTCCATGTCCAGCACCGAGCGGTCGAAAAAGGGCATGCCGTCCACATACACGCCGACCGACGGTGTGCTGGTCTTTGAGCCGATGCCCCTTATATAAATAGGTGAGTATTGTCGCGACCCATAGTCGGGCATGTAGAAGTTGGCCAGTCTGCCACTCAGTTCCCGCACACCGTCCAACTGGTTGTTGTTGATGTACAGGTTTCCAACCGACGACTGCGAGACAGGCGACAGTGACGCCCTGTCTTGTTTGAATCCCACGATGGAGACTTCTTCCAGTTCGTTGCCTATCTTGATGGTGTCGTTTTCTTCCGCCACAGCGTTGATTGCCAGCAGAGTACCAAATAAAATCGTGTAGAATCTCATGTGCAATGTAATTGTAAATAATTGTTTAAGACGCTGCAAAATTATTTAATTATTTTTTAACCTACAATCCTGATTTATAAGGATTATTGACACATCCATTTTTCCCGACCTCGTCATCGTGTCACCCAAAATTCCTCATCAAATAGTTTGGCTTTTTCTGATGACTTATTTTGGTGTGAATTATGTGCTGGGTGGGGTGCACAGCTATGCCTGACAAAGGCAACCCACAGGTTTTATATGGTGTTTTGTATGGCGAGGCATCATGTGTCACTCGAGTTGGGTGATACTCGTTTTTGCCACGTCTCTTTCATCTAAAAACAATGTGTGGTGTAAATAAAAACAACCTGGCTGTTTTATATAATCAAGGTGTTGACTGAATGAAGCAACCATTTACGACAATCTGTGAAAAGATTGCGGAATGGGTGCCAAGGCCATTTATTGTGTTAAAAAACATTTTGATTGTTAAATCAATTCGTTTTCTTTTACAAAATAAAATCGTAAAATAGATAACATTGGATGATGGTTTCGGTGTTTTAATACCTTGAGATTATCATCTTGCGCCATATTCCCATGCTGTTAGTTGGCTATTATCATGCTTTTGCTACCCAACCTGTATGACTTTGCCTTCCAATTTACATGAGATAGAAGCACTTTTTCGCACATAAAAAGGATTTTTTGCCCCAAACACTTCACTTTTTAATTGTGTTTTAGATTTGAAAATAGTATAACTCGCTAATAATCAGGTTGATAATAAAACTTCGCTATTTTGGGCTTATTTTCAATGCAGGAACAAGTTGGTTGAAAAACGGCTGGCATTTGTGTTAAAAAACCGTTGTAGCCGAAGACATTTTACAATAGAACGTTCCGTTTGAGGTTAAATACGAGAAGAACTTTTCATAAATAAATCATTCTTGTTTTTGTAGGCATAAATATTGAAGATTCTTTGCAATCTCGTGTATTTATTTATATTTTTGCAAGAGAAATCCAGATTAAACAATGAATCGACACAAAACCTTTGGCAACTATCGCAAGGTTAATACCAAGCAGTTGCTTACTTCTTTCTGCATGCTGTTATTAACCATGTCAATGTTGATTGGTTGTTCTCGAAGCGAGGAGAAAGACAAAGCAACTTTTGAGAAAGAACAATTAGAGACCGAGCTAAAGGGTTTGGGGAGGATTGATTCATTGCAACGCCGGCTTGAGCAATACCGTGAGGAGCACAATCGCAGTGCGATGATGCTGTGTTATCGATTCTTGGGAGCTGCTTATCGTGACTCAAGCCGGTTTGATCAAGCCTTGACAGTGCATCAAAAAGAGTATGAGCTTGCCAGTGAACAGGCTGACACGCTGGAAGCAATTGTAGCCCTCAATCAGATAGGAGCAGATAATAGACGGATTGGTGCACTGGAAGAGGCATCGTCTGCGCATTATCAGGCCTTGAACTTATGTGACCAGTATAGCGATCATACAAGTGTCAAAGTCCAAAAAAGCAGAGTGGTTTCGTTAAATGGCATTGGAAATGTGCATCTCACACTTGACAATGTTGAGGCTGCAGAGAATGCTTTCCGGTTGGCTTTGGATGGGGAGAAAAAGTTAGGAAGCGACTTGGGACAAGCTATTAATTATGCTAATTTGGGCTCTCTGTTGGAATCGCAGCAGAAAATAGACTCAGCACGGTGGTACTACAAAAGATCAATGCAGTTGAATCAAAAAGCAGGTTCGCGATTGGGAGTAGCGTTGTGCTGGATACATTTAGGAGGATTGGAAGAGAAGGCTGGTCAATGGGATCAAGCGATTGCTAAATACCAGCATGCTGAAGAAATTTTGAGAAGCGTAGGAGACCAGTGGCATTGGATGGAAGCAGTCATTTCACTCATTAGGGCAAATATAGACAAAGGTGATTTGTCCACGGCATCACATTACATGAAAGAAGCAGAGCCAGTAGCTGAGCAGTTGGGTGCATGGGAGGATTTGGAAGCCTTATATCATGAGAAGTCCAAGATGAGTTTCAAACGTGGCGACAGCGAGCAGGCTTTCATGAATTATAATAAGAGCCAAGCATATCGTGATAGTTTGATCAGCGAAAAGAAAATACAGCACATTCAGAACATTCGCATCAAGTATGAGCGTGAAAGTAAAGAGCAGCAGATGTTGGCGATGCAGCGCGACATTGAGCAAGAGCGACTCATCAAAAGAGTGTTCTTGTTCAGTAGCCTTTGCATTATCTTACTCTGTGCAGTCATTATTGTATTTTTGTGGTATGTGATACGCATCAGGTCTAAAAACCATAAAATGCAAGTACAGATACAACAAGCCAAAGATCATTTCTTCATGAATATTACGCATGAATTCCGTACGCCGTTGACAATTATTTTAGGTTTTGGCAGACAGATGACCGATGGAACGCTGACGACAAAAGAGGAGCTGAAAAAAGCCGGTGGTATGATATTGAGGCAGGGCAATGGACTCCTCGATTTGGTTAACCAACTGTTGGATATAGCAAAGCAAAGGTCGGTTGTAGATCAGCCGCTGTATCGACATGGGGATGCGGTAACTTATATAAGGATGCTGGCAGAGTGTCACCAAATATTGGCACAAGATAAAAATGTTGAATTTCTGTTCACTGCTAAGCAATCTACTGTAATGATGGACTTTATACCCAGCTATCTTACCAAGATTGTACGTAACTTGCTGTCAAACGCGATTAAGTTTACACCAAAACATGGAGAGGTGAGAGCGAGCGTGGAAGAAGAAAAAGATAAACTGAAACTGGTGGTGAGAGATAACGGACAAGGAATTCCATCGGACGACTTACCTTATATATTTGACCTGTTTTACCAAGCACAAAACCCGTCGGCAGATGTTGGCTCGGGCGTGGGCTTGGCATTGACGAACCAACTGGTGGAGGCAATGAATGGAACAATTGAGGTAGAGAGTAAGGTGGGAGTGGGTACTACCTTTACGGTGAGTTTGCCCTTAAAGGCTGCCCGTCAGGGTGCTGTTATCAAGCCTATTGAGACGTATGAACCAGAAAGTCCTAACTACAACCAAGAGCCAGAAGAATCTATTGAAGTGCCAGAAGAATCTATTGAAGAACCAGAAACCACTCAAAAGAACGCTGTGTCGGTGTTGGTGGTGGAAGATAATGCTGATGTGGCAAGATATATCGGCATGCAGATAGGGCATAAATATCAATTGTATTTTGCCCACGATGGCGTAGAAGGACTGGAAAGAGCCTTGAGCTTGATGCCCGACTTGATAGTAACCGACTTGCTCATGCCACGAAAAGACGGCTTGGAAATGTGCCGTGAAATCAAAATGTCTGAGGTTTTGAATCACATTCCAGTGATTATGATTACAGCGCGCAGTACCGATGCCGACAGGTTGGAGGGATTAAAGGCGGGTGCCGATGCCTATCTTGTGAAACCGTTTAGTGCGGACGAGCTGCTGGTTAGGATAGACAACCTGCTGGCCGTCAGGAGATTGATGAGGTCGAAACTCTCGGCTGCCTTGCGTTACGGAACAGATGAGGCAATGAACTATAGCGATGTCTCGCAGATATTTCTCAACAAGTTTGTGGACACGGTGTATACCCACATGCGTAGCCGTACGGCCGACGTGGAGCAGGTGGCCTCTTCGCTTTGCATGACACCCAAGCAGCTTAGAAGCAAGCTCTTCGCCATCACCGGCGAGGCTCCTTCGACATATATACAGCGCATCAGGATGAAATATGCCCAACAATTGTTGGACGGCAATGCAGATCTTTCCGTGGCGGATGTGGCTTTAAGATGCGGCTTTAATGACATTTCTTACTTTTCGAGGATTTTCAAGCAGACTTTCTCTATGACTCCTACGCAATACAGACGTTTGCCGAATGATGAAAAGACGAGCCTGTAGCATTTGTGTGGGTAGCTTGTTTCTCAGTCAACGTGACTATATATTAAGAATGTGATGCCACAACAGGGGAGAAGTGATTTTGTATTTTTATTTTCTTGATTATTAAAGCATTAAGTCAGAAATAGGGAACAAAAATCCTATTCTGTTTGTTTTAATAGTTGCAAAAATCCTATAAAAGGTAACAAAATTCAACGTTCAGCAACTGCGATTCTCTTTAATTTTGCGGTCGAATGAACAAAGGGCATGTTGTCTCAAACAACTAACGTCCTGCGGAAACACAGAAAAATCATGGTGAGCAGGAATATGGGTGCGGAACCCAACGTCCGGGAACAGAATGTTGAAACCAAAAATAATGACATAGAAACCATCAAAGGTGAAGTGATAAATTCAATTTTTTTATAAACTTATTAAAAAAAGTACTATTATGAAACATTTAACAGTTAAACTCGCAGTCGTTTTATGCACTGCAGTGGGATTCAGTTCTTGTGAATTGGATGCTCCTACAATTAATTTCAGTCAGGTAGACAATCACGTTTCTGATTTCTCGGGATTGATTGATGCCATTAACAGCCAGACCAAGTCTTTGAATGAGAAGCTGCAATTGCTGAGCGATGCCATGAGCAGCCAGACCCTTACCCTGAGTGAGAAGATGACAGCTATTGTTACAGCCATGGACAAGAATATGCTGACACAGGCCAGCAAGCTGGAACTGATAGAGAAAGCCATCAACGCCTCTACCAACAAGCTGAACGATATCAAGGACGCGGTGAAAGATGCCTCATTGGCTTTGGGCGGCAAGATCGAGCTGCTGACAACAGCAACAAAAGACGGATTCCTCACACACGCACAGAAAATGGATCTGTTGAGGGACGCTCTCAACAACTCTACCAACGCCCTCGTTGCCATCAAGACCGCCATCAAGAGCCACACCGCTTCGTTTGAAAGCAAGATGGATCTCTTGAAGGCAGCCGTTAATTCTGGATTCCTTTCAGTAAAAGACGCTGTCATGGCACAGACCACTGCACTGGTTGAAGCAATCAATAATGGCGCAGAGAAGCTGGCTTTGACAATCGACAGCAAAGGAAATCTTATTTGCCAATCGATTAATGAAAACACATCGGCTATCGGTGCGCAAACTGCTGAAATCAAGACTGGCATGACGGCCATTAACACAAGCCTGGTCACCTACGGTGGGAAAATTGTCACAGCTGTTGATAAAAACACTACCGCCATCACAAAGTTTGATGAAAATGCACAGACTAAATTGACAGCCCTTACCACAGAGGTGAATGGCACTGGTGGAAAAATTGTCGCTGCCATTGACAAAAACGGTACAACCATTGCTACACAAATTGATAATACCGGCAATGCCATCAAGTCTGAAATACTGACACAGGGTTCAGCCATTAAGGACGCCATCACGAAGGGGCAAGCTGATCTCAAGACAGTTCTTGAAGGTATCTCTACTTCTGTCGAGAAAGGCTTCCTTGATACGCAGGGTGCTATCAACGCTCTTTCCACAGCTATTACCACGAGCTTGACCACGAATACCACGACATTGAAGAATGTGATTACCGACCTGAAGGAAGCCGTGGCTAACGGATTCATCAGCCAGACCACTGCTACCAATGCTATAAATTCTGCTATCCTCCAACAGACCACAGACCTTAGTCATGTTATCACGGAATTGAAGGCCGCTTGCGCGGCAGGCTTCAAAGATGAAGTACAGGCAATGGGACTTGTTGAGACAGCTATCAAGGCTATCCTTGATCCTGCAAATACAAATAGCTTGACAAGCAAGATGAAGGATTTGCAGACGATGCTCGAAGCCAAGCTTATCGATGCGACAACCGCTATCAATAGCATCAACGCTGCCGTTACTGGCTCAACGACCAGCCTTGAGGCAAAACTTGAAGCCATCACGACCGCTATCAAGGACAGAAAGGTTGAGTTGGAAGCTATCAAGACCGCCATCGAGGCAGCCGACGGCAACTGGACAACTCGAATCAATGACGTTGTCACCGCCATCAAGAGCTATGACCTCACAACTATCAAAACGGCAATTGAAGCTCTGAAAACTGCACTTGTGACCGACAACGCTACAACTGCCACGAAACTTGATGCTTTGAATACTGCCATTGGTAAATTGAACAACGATAGTAACACTAATTCAGCAGCCATTAAGCAGGGACTTGATGACATCAAGGCTGCGATAGTAGATCATCCATAATCTGAATGCGGACGAACAGGTTAGCATTAACGAATTATAAACGTAAAAAATCAGATTATGAAACAGTGTCTTAGAATAATATTAGTGGCCTCTCTGGCATTCGCAGTTTCTACTGCGGATGCACAGACGAAGCTGAAGCCAGATGGCAAGGCCCTGCGAACCAACACCATTAGTGTGTATGGTCAGGGAGGCGCCACATGGGTGACGGGACTCCACTTCAAAAGCATAAACCCGTCGACAGGCACCGAGACATCCCCAATGGTGGGTGCAGGTGTCAATTACAACTTCCGTCCATGGATCCGCATGGGATTGAATTACAAGTTTGCTACTTACAAGCGTGAGCAGCGATACAAAAGCTTCGCCCCGCAAGGAACCGCGCAAAGGGGAGAAGGTGTGAACGCCAACGCAACAGAACTCGAGAAGAGTACCGGCGGATTGGCATACGCTAACAAGCATTTCATGTATCATAGCGTAGACCTGACCGGTGAACTCAACATCTTGGAGCTTTTCTGGAGCAAGCGCGAAAACAGAAGGTTCAATCTCTATCTGGGAACTGGTATCGGTTTGATGTGGAGCAGTGGAAACAACTATGATCTTACCATGGGTGTCAATACCTGGAAAGACCCATCCAATGTGGTCAACGGAAAGCAGGTAAAGAACAATGTGTCTACAGAGGCATACGTAAGAGCCGGCAACCTGAGGGACAGCTACAATACCCTCTATGTTCCATCGGTGCTCTGTTTGGAATACGACATTATCCCTCAACTCACCATTGGTGTGAAGGGCGGATGCGACTTCTTGCTGCAAAGAAGGTCCGAGCGGTTCAACGATGGTATTCAGGCAGGCTTGACCCTACGCTACAACATTGTTGGAAAGAAACATGGAGTGCGTTCTTACGAGCCGCTGTACAGGGAAACCTACGAGGAACTCAACCGAATGAAAGCTGCCTACGAGAAATGCGTGGAAGACAGCAAGAAAGAGAATCCGGTTGAGAACATAGCCAGGGAGCTGCGCGAAATCAAGGAGATTCTCCAGCAGAACAACATTGAGAAAAAAGCAGAGGCTCCTGCTCTCACTGTCTATTTCTCGGTAAACGCAACCAAGATATCCGATACAGAGAGAGAGCGTTTGCTCGATTTCACAAGGACGCTTGGACCACAGGAGTCCGTGTACCTAGATCTTGTTGGGGAGGCATCGGCCGAGGGCAATTCTGCCCACAACCAGTGGCTTAGCGAGGTAAGGCTTGGCAATGTAAAGACTTTCCTTGTGCAGAACGGCATTAGTCCTGCCCGAATCGTCTCTGCAAAGGCCATTGGCGACAGTATGAAAGGTGGCCCTTCACATCGAAGGGTGGTGATAGAAACTAAAAACAACTAAAAACATTAATTTTTCATAACCCAAAGAGTGTTTTTTATGTGATAAGGCGAGTTCTGAGAGTGTAGTCATTCTTAGGACTCGCTTTTTTATGGGTGTTTTCTGGCAACTCCCTGATTATAGTTTCGCCTTGCTTTGCCTAAATTTTGCAAGTGAAATGAGCTTTCTTGTTTTTTTTCGTAAGTTTGCACGGAAGATTCTAATCTGATGCGCTAAGACCAGTCGCCGAATTGTGGTTCAAAGCGTGTCTGTCTAAAAAAACAGGTGAAAATGGATTATTCAATCAACGTTCGAGGCAGGTTAGTTGACTTGTCCAGTCCTTTGGTGATGGGGATTCTGAATGTCACGCCCGACTCCTTTTACCAAGGGAGCAGAAAGCAGACGGAAATAGAAATTGCCCAGCGCACCAACCAGATTATAGAAGAAGGTGGAGAAATGATTGATGTGGGTGCGTTCTCCACACGTCCCGGTGCTTTTGAGGTGACCGAGGAAGAGGAGATGGATAGGCTTTGCCGTGCGTTGGCCATCGTTAGGCGTGAACAGCCGGAGGCTATTGTCTCGGTAGATACCTATCGGCCTCGTGTGGCCCGTCGATGTGTAGAAGAGTGGGGCGCTGACATCATCAACGACGTGTCTGAAGGCGGACTCACTGGTATTGTCAACACACCGATACACGAGGAAGGGAGCATGTTCGAAACCGTTGCACGGCTTCAGGTGCCATATATCCTCATGTCGGTGAAATCGAATCTGCATGACATGCTGATTGCTTTTGCCAGGGAGACGCAGGAGCTGTATGCCCTGGGCGCGAAAGATATCATCCTGGATCCTGGGTTTGGCTTTGGAAAAACGCTCGACGAGAACTACAAGATTTATCATGATATGGAGCGTCTGCAGGTACTTGACTTGCCGTTGCTGGTGGGGATATCGCGAAAAAGCATGATATTCAAGTTGCTGGGCGGTGATCCTACAACATCTCTAAATGGCACGACGGTACTCAATACCATCGCGTTACAGAAGGGAGCTTCCATTCTGCGCGTGCACGATGTGCGAGAGGCTGTGGAGGCCTGTAAGATTTATGAGAGAATGCAAGGGGTGTGATGGGGCACTACGGCAACCTCATCCCCAATGGCCTCACGCCCCCAGCAGCCTCTCCTCCAACCCCTCCCCAAAGGGGAGGGGAGTGATTAGCATTTTGGGTCGCGGAACTATAAACTCGTAAACTTGTCAACTCGTCCACTAAAAGAAGAGCTATCAACTCGTCAACTTGTTAACTCGTAAACTTATCAACTAAAAAACTCACAAACTCATAAACTCAAAAAATGATTCCATTCGAAATAGGTACGAAAGATATCATTGATATCCTGTTAGTGGCACTGATGCTCTACTACGTATATCGGTTAATGAAAGAAAGCCGTTCGCTCAATGTCTTTATCGGAATATTGATATTTATCTTCATCTGGCTGTTTGTCAGTCAAATATTAGAGATGCGCCTGCTGGGTTCTATTATGAACAAGCTGGTAAGCGTTGGAGTTATCGGCTTGATTATACTGTTTCAGGAAGAGATTCGTCGTTTCTTGTATGAGTTGGGTGCGCACCAGCGCTTTCAGGCTTTTTCCAGGCTTTTCACCAATAGCGATAAACAAGGTGAGGAGGACAAGGAAACCATTGTGCCCATTGTGCTGTCGTGCATGAGTATGGCTAAGAGCCATGTGGGGGCATTGATTGTCATTGAACGAGGTATGACCTTGAATGATATCGTGGAAACGGGGGATGTTATTGATGCCAAGGTAAATCAACGACTGATAGAAAATATCTTTTTTAAGAACTCGCCTTTGCATGATGGCGCCATGATCATTTCCAAAAAGCGCATCAAAGCTGCCGGCTGTATCTTGCCGGTGTCGCACGACTTGAGTATACCAAAAGAGTTGGGATTGCGCCATCGGGCTGCAGCAGGGGTTACGCAAAACACGGATGCCATTGCCGTTGTGGTTTCTGAGGAGACAGGCCGCATCAGCGTGGCCATAAAGGGAGGATTTCGGTTGAGGTTGTCGGCAGAAGAATTGGAGAGCTTGTTGGCCAAGGAAATGGAGGCTTGACCCTCGTTAGGATTTCTTAGCTGGTTTGGAACGAAAGATGGGGAAGAGAAGAAAGTCTGCGTAATGGTTTGCTGAAATATGAGCCCCATATATAATAAGGTGAAAACTGCCGAGAAAGGTTTCTTAAATACAAATAAACGTTAAATCCTTATCTTTTTTCAAACTTTTCTGCTCGTTTATTTGGAGGGTATTGTTTTTCGTATTACCTTTGCACTCGCTTTCGCACTAAAAGTTGCGTTAGCGTTACAGAGAAGCGATCTTTGAAAAGATTTACATAAAGACAGAAGTAGTACAAGAAGCATGAGTATTGTTAAAGATGCTCATGGGTGAATATTTACGAACCGTTCAATTCTTAATAGAAACGAACAAAGGTGAGAATACTTAAATTCTGGAGTTTCGTTCTGAACAGAGAAAATGAAGTTGGTTTGATAGGTATGTTTTTGGCGCGAGCCTTTTACAG
>NZ_AWXC01000042.1 GCF_000479005.1 Prevotella sp. BV3P1
CTCCCAGTTCGGACTGGGGTCTGCAACCCGACCCCACGAAGCTGGATTCGCTAGTAATCGCGCATCAGCCATGGCGCGGTGAATACGTTCCCGGGCCTTGTACACACCGCCCGTCAAGCCATGAAAGCCGGGGGTGCCTGAAGTCCGTAACCGTCAAGGAGCGGCCTAGGGCAAAACTGGTGATTGGGGCTAAGTCGTAACAAGGTAGCCGTACCGGAAGGTGCGGCTGGAACACCTCCTTTCTGGAGACGAAACAACGAGTGCGATTCATAATTCATAATTAAAACAGCCAATAGGTTGATGAATGATACAAGAATTGCACGAAGGATTTATAAGGTGATATTTCTTATCAAGGTTTGTAAGAAACCAGCCTGGAGTGACCACACGGTGGCTCTTGGTATTTCTTGTACTGCTACATCTGTTTTTTTTTAATATAAGAGAGAAAAAGGAAGCCGGGCGAAGAAGAGTACGCGGCCCTGCGACTTGAATGAACACCGGGAACCACAGTCCTATAGCTCAGTTGGTTAGAGCGCCACACTGATAATGTGGAGGTCGGCAGTTCAAGTCTGCCTGGGACTACAGTCTTTAATTCATAATTCTCAATTTATAATTCATAATTAAGAATGATGCAATGTGATGATATGGATTAACCTCTGCCTCTTGAATAATAATTCAATCAATTGTTGATTTAATAATAATTATGAATCATGAATTAACAATTATGAATTAAAACCTGGGGGATTAGCTCAGCTGGCTAGAGCACCTGCTTTGCAAGCAGGGGGTCAACGGTTCGAATCCGTTATTCTCCACTCACGGGAACAGACTTTGAGGAACAAAGAACTCCACTTGTAGTAAAGTTCAAAGTTCAATGCTCAAATTTCAAAGTTTCCGCACGATCTTTGACATATTGACACAAGCGAAACTGTAAAGTAGAACACAAGTCGTAAGACTTGATAATCAAAGCAATACAGCTGAAAGTATGAGTGACCAACCGGCCGCTTTCGACGTGAGCATTGCGCTCAT
>NZ_AWXC01000043.1 GCF_000479005.1 Prevotella sp. BV3P1
TTTAATTCTGAGAAAAATAATGATACTTTTATTTTGACCTTATCTAATTTTTGTCTATTTTTGTAGCGTGATAGCCATATATAGCCATCATGATGCAATAACCATTGAAGCTAATCAATAAAAAACAAGAAAAGGTAACCATTTTATTTTGAGAAAACACCCTTTATTCAATTTATAGTTAATTCTTTAATACAAACAAGAAGCATGATTAAAAAAGAGTATGCATTTAGGCTTTCCATGAGGGCTTGCTTGGCAGTTTTGTTCATGTTGGTATCATTATCGTTGCATGCACAAAATTCTACTGTAAAAGGTACCGTTGTTGATAACTTAGGCGAGCCGGTTATCGGTGCAACAGTTAAGGTCAAGGGATCCAATGTCAGTACCATTACAGACATTGATGGACACTACACCATCGCGTGTCCGTCCCATTCTACCTTGGAGTTCTCCTATGTAGGTGCCCGGACGTTGAGTGTGTCTACGAATGGCAAAAGCACCATCGACGTCACACTGGAGAATGAATCGCAGGCCATCGACGAGGTGGTGGTGACAGCATTGGGCATCAAGCGACAATCGCGCTCTCTGGGTTATTCCACGACGAAAGTCGGTGGAGAGGACTTCCAGTTGGCTCGTGACCCGAACATCGGAAATGCCTTATCTGGTAAAATCGCTGGCGTCAACGTGGCCGGCAACGGTACGGGATCTACTGGTACATCGCGTGTGATCATTCGTGGCAATGCCTCGTTGACAGGTAACAACATGCCGCTGTATGTGGTTGATGGCGTGCCTTTCGACAACACCAACCAGGGCTCGGCAGGAATGTGGGGCGGCATGGACTCGGGTGACGGCTTAAACAACATCAATGCCGATGACATTGAGAGCATTCAGGTGCTCAAAGGCGCCGCTGCATCCGCCCTTTACGGCTACCGGGGCGGTAACGGAGCCATCCTGATTACGACCAAAAGCGGCAAGAAAAACCAGCCAGTTTCGGTAGAGCTGAACGAGAACCTCACGGTCAACAGTATTTACGACTATCGTGACTGGCAGAATGTGTATGGCCTGGGGCTCAATGGCATCAAGCCTACCGACGTGAAGGCTGCCCAGGAGGGTGAAAGCAATAGCTGGGGTGCCATGATGGACGGATCGGAAGCCACCAACTTCTTAGGGAATACCTATAAATACAGTCCGGTGGACAACTGGAAGAAGTTCTATGGCACGGGTGTCACATCGAATACCTCTGCCGCAGTGTCGGGGTCAGCACAGAATGTCATCTACCGTTTTGGAGCCTCCTTCAACAAGGAGAAGAGCATTCTGCCGAATGCCGGCAACAGACAGCTGGGCTTCAACATGAACACCACCTACGACATCTTCAAGAACCTGCACCTGACGGTTACCGCCAACTACACCTTTGACAAGTCAAACGGCCGATCTAATCTCTCTGACGGGAATGGCAACACCAACGCTGCCTTGCTTTACCGAGGTAACTCGTTTGACATCACCTGGATGGAAGGAACTGAGAAGGGATGGGGTACCACTCTGGAAGGCAAGGAGATGATTGGTGGAACCAACAAATACTTCAACAACCCGTACTGGCTGCAGTACCGCAAGACCAATGACTTACAACGCGAGCGTCTGGTGGGCTCGGTCAATTTGAAATGGGACATCACCGACTGGCTGTATCTCCAGGGAGCAGCCCAGCGCGACGGCTACAGCATCGAGTTCAAGCAGGTGCAGCCCATTGGAGCCGCAGCCGACCCCAAAGGATTCATGGCAGAAAACGAGAAGAACTTCTACGAAAACAACTTCAACTTCCTGCTGGGCTTAAACAAGGCATTTGGCGACTGGTCGCTTGGCGCTACATTCGGTGGCAACACACAGTTTAACAACACCCGCCAGTATATCGTGACCGATGGAGGACGCCCCTTCATTGTTGACGGACTGTGGTCCATAAACAACCTGGACGACAAGCGTCCGGCAAAGGCGCATATTCGCTACCAAGTGAACTCGCTTTACGGCACGGCCGACCTGGGATGGAAGAACCAACTGTTCCTGAACCTGACGGCACGCAACGACTGGTTCTCCACACTGGCCGACGACAGTAACAGCCATTTCTATCCATCAGCTACCCTCTCATGGGTGTTCACCGACACGTTCCGCGAGCAGCTGCCCGAGGCGTTCGACTTTGGTAAGTTCCGCGTCGGCATGGCTTCAGCATCGAATGGAACATCTGCCTATCAGAACCTTTTACTCTATCAGCTGCGCAACTATAAGGTGAACGGTCAGTCCACGGCTACCCAGAACAATGGCAACAAGTTGCCCAACAATACCCTGAAGCCCGTACACATCTCAGAGTTTGAAGCTGGTCTGAACCTTTCATTCTTCCAGAGCCGTCTGAACTTTGACATGGCTTATTATGTCAAGAAGACCACCGACGACATCGCGACGGTATCCACCTCCTCAGCCTCGGGATATGGTTCAAAGGTCATCAATGCCGGCAAGATGAAGAACAACGGCTTCGAGTTCATGGTTGACGCCTACCCCGTAAGGAACAAGGACTTCCAGTGGAATACGACACTCAACTTTGCCTACAACAACTCCAATGTGGAGTTCCTGGGCGATGGCGTAGATCGCCTTTCCATTGACGGTGCCCAGAGCCGCAACGGCAATGTGTACATTTATAATGTGGTGGGCAGTCCCTACGGCGAGATTATCGGTAACAAATACAAGAGAAACGAGCAAGGACAGCTGCTCCTGAAGAAGGGACTGCCACAGGCCGGTGAGCAGACAAGCCTTGGCAATGGCGTGTACAGCTGGACAGGTGGTTGGCGCAACACGTTCACCTACAAGGACTTCACCCTGGGATTCTTGATCGACGCCAAGTTCGGTGCCAAGATTTTCTCGGGTACCAACTATATGCTTTACTACTATGGCATGCACAAGGAAACCCTGAATGGGCGTACAAAGGAAAACCCCATTGGCAAAATCGTGGCAGCCGGTATCGACGAAGAAACAGGTAAGGCCAATACAACGGCCGTTTCCTCGCAGGATTACTACCGTGCCATCACGAAAGCAAACATCGCAGAGGAGTTTGTATACGACGCAAGCTACATCAAACTGCGTGAGCTTTCATTGGGCTACACTTTCCCAAAGGCCATGCTAAGCCGCGTGAAGTTTGTCAAAGGACTGAGTCTCTCTGTCGTCGCACGTAATATCTGGACCATCATGAAGCATACGCCGAACATCGATCCAGAGTCTGCACTTAATGCGTCGAACGGACAGGGACTTGAGCTCAACGGCTATCCCGCAACCCGTAATGTTGGTTTCAACTTGAATGTTAAGTTCTAATTTTTTTAATCGAGATTGAATATGAAAAAGATAAAATATATTGCATTAGCATCAGTGTTCTCTTTGGGCATGACAAGTTGTGGCGATTTCGGTGATCTAAACATCGACCCAGAACACTTGAACGAGGCTAACGTCCCCTTTGAGATGGTCTTCTCCAATGCCCAGCACCAGGCATTGGGGTCCGACTGGGACTTGTGGCGCACAGGCTGTATTTACTCAGCCCAGTGGACGCAGCAGCTGACCTCTATTGACTGGTGGGACGGCTACGGCCGGTACAACTATAGCGATGGCTACTCGGCATCTTTCTGGGATACTTTCAGCGGCGACCGTGGGGCCATGCGTGACGTGACTACCTGCTACGACAAGTGGAAGGACCAGAAGGGGTTGGAGATAGACTGGAACATGGCTCGCGTGATGCGCATCTATGCCTTTGCGAAGATGTCTGACCTGTACGGTGACATTCCATACACCGAGGCCGGACGCCCCAAAGAGTTCTCGTATCCCAAGTACGACTCGCAGGAAAGTATCTACAAAGGGATGCTGAAGGAACTCGATGAGGCTCAGGCCAAGCTGGCTAGCGGAAAAGCAGAAATGGGCGTGCAGGACCTGTACTATAAAGGTGATGCCGCACAGTGGAAGAAATTCGCCAACTCGCTGATGCTTCGCCTGGCCATGCGACTTGTAAAGGTTGACCCGACAACGGCTAAGACCTATGCCGCGAAAGCTTACGCCAATGGTGTTATCACAGACGTAGCCGACAATGCCAAGCTGGACCATGCAGGTGGCGTGACAACTAACGACTCTTCTGAGCCCTTTGCAAAAATCAACGCAAGCGAAGACAGGGAGTTCTTCTTGAGCAAGACTTTTGTTGACATGCTTAAGCAGACCAACGATCCACGCTTGTCGCTCATTGGAACCACCGTGAGCAAGAAAGACCTGATCTCCGTGCAGGATGGCTGGCAGGAAGATGATTTCGGTGATATGACGGCCGAGAAACAAGAAGGAATCCTTTCTGGAGGATACAGTCTGAACCCCACCAGTCCCTACGCTATAGCAAAGGTTGACCCTCGGTTTGGGATAAAACCTGAGAACATTGTGGAATACAAGGAGGGGAAAGCCGATGACGGAAGCGTGAAGAAAGAGCCGGTTTATTGGTACTCCCGTTACACGCGCTATTTCTCAATTCCTAACCGGTATACCTACAGTGATCCTACTGCGCCTACATTCATCATCACGGCCGCACAGACCAACTTCTTGTTGGCAGAGGCTGCCATCCGTGGATATATTAGTGGTGACGCAAAGACTTTCTACGAGAATGGTGTGAAGGCTGCATTCAAACAGTTCACGCAGTTCCCCAATGCTGGCAAGGTGTACAACAAGTATCTACCGGAAGGCGCTGTTGAGAAGTATCTCAAGGAGAATCCGTTCGACGTAGCTAAAGCTTTGGAGCAGATCAACACACAGTACTACATCACAACATTTGGCGATCCTCACGAGGTGTTTGCCAACTGGCGCCGTTCGGGCTTCCCCGTGCTGACACCAGCCGCGATGGCCAAGCAGGATGGACAGTGTGCAACCGACGGTTCTATACCACGCCGCTTCCGCTATCCTTCTTCAGAGTCACAGGTCAACAAGGCCAACTACGATGCTGCTGTTAGCCGTCAGGGTGGTGATACTTTCAGTACTCGAGTGTGGTGGGATAAATAGTAAAACCATTACATGTCCAAATAACAATCCAGGCCAGCACAGTGCTAGCCTGGATTTTTAATTGGAGTATGAGTCATTTTGCAGGCGTGTTTGTGTTAAATGTAAAATCGTTCAAATTGCAGACTAGTTTAATTTGGAATATTCAAGGAATTTATACACCATCGCCATGCTGTCTGAAGCGCAGTGAGGGCTGGTGTGAAGCAACTCCATGAGGAATAGGAGATTGTATAATGTGTATCGAGTAGGAGGTAAACACTAATTTTGGTATTTATCTCTTACTGACTTCTTATACTACCATACA
Source organism: Prevotella sp. BV3P1 (assembly GCF_000479005.1). Classification (GTDB taxonomy): domain Bacteria; phylum Bacteroidota; class Bacteroidia; order Bacteroidales; family Bacteroidaceae; genus Prevotella. The sequence continues at coordinate 5,351 of NZ_AWXC01000043.1, forward strand.
TGCAGTTCGACATATAGCGGTTTCGTTCCTTCCTTTCACACTATGCGTAGCAAGTTGTAATTAGCTAGTCGTTCTAATTTCATCACTTCTATCTTATAATTGGATTTATTGCTGCATGCTTCAAGGCGGCATCATGCTTAAAAAAGCGAAAATCGGTGCATATCTTATTTTTTTATGCTATTTTTGCACATCGTTCGTACACGTGTACAACATAGCAAGGGCATAGATGTTTCGTATCAAGAAATTAGATTTATTCATCGCCAAGCAATTTGGACTGCTGTTTGCCGGAACCTTCTTCATCTGTCAGTTCGTACTGATGATGCAGTTCTTGTGGAGGTATGTCGACGTGCTCATCGGCAAAGGACTGTCCATGGAGGTCATGGCACAGTTCTTTTGGTACATGGGCTTGTTTCTGGTTCCACAGGCTTTGCCGCTGGCCATCTTGCTGTCGTCCCTCATCACGTTTGGCAATTTAGGCGAGAGTAGCGAGCTCACGGCTATCAAGTCGGCGGGCATATCAACCATGCGAACCTTTCGCTCGCTCATCGTCATCTCGGTTGTGGTTTGCTTTTGTTCTTTTTATTTTCAAAACTATGTAGGCCCCAACGCTAACATGAAGATGGCCCAGCTGATGATTTCGATGTCACAGAAGAATCCGGAGCTTGAGATTCCTGAAGGCATCTTTTACGATGGCATTCCCAACAGCAATATTTATGTGCAAAAAAAAGACCTAAAAACCGGCAAGTTGTACGGCATCATGATTTACAGGATGACAGGCAGCTACGAGGATCAGGCTATCATTTTAGCTGATTCGGGCATGCTCCAGGCTACAGCCGACAAGAAACATCTGCTGCTGACCCTGTGGAGTGGCGAATGGTTTGAGAACATGCAGTCGCAAGAACTGGGTGCCAGTGCCAGCATTCCTTACCGCAGAGAGACCTTTGCCGACAAACGAATCGTGCTCGACTACGATGGCGATTTTAACATGACCGATGCCGCTGCGCTGTCCAATAACGCCCGATCAAAAAGCTTGTCACAACTCACTTCGAGCATCGACTCGCTCAATATAACATACGACAGCGTGGGGCGCAGCATCTATGACGATGCGCAGCGAATGTATTACCGTATTCCGAAAGTTAACAAAAGAGATTCACTGGCCGCTGTGAAATTAGCGCAAGGCAAAACATACCATTTTGACTCGATATACAACAAATTAACCAAAGAGCAGAAATTGAGCGCGGTGAACATGGCACTTAGTTCCGTTCAGTCGGAGGTGAGCGAGCTTAACTTCAGAAGCATGATAACCAGTGACGGCGACAAGCTGCTTAGGGAGCATTATATTGAGATGATTAACAAGTTTACGCTGGCCCTGTCGTGCATCATCTTCTTTTTCATTGGCGCGCCGCTGGGTGCCATCATCCGGAAAGGCGGACTGGGCATCCCCGTGATTGTATCGGTATTGGTCTTCATCGTGTACTATATTCTCGACAATACCGGCTACCGTATGGCGCGTGGCGACATGTGGACGGTGGAATTCGGCAAGGGGCTGGCCCCTGCGGTGCTCATCCCCTTGGCGGGTTTTGTTACATACAAGGCCAACCGCGAATCCATGGTATTCAACATCGATCAGTGGAAAGCGGTTATTATGAAAGCGCTGGGCTGGCGAACCAAGCGTCATGTATACGGCAAGGAAGTAATCATCGAAGATCCCAACTACATTGAAGACCGCCAGTTGCTGCTGAACCTGAACGAAGACATAAGGCGTTATGCCGAGGAACATCGGTTGAAATCGCTCCCCAACGTGGTGCAGGTGTTCTTTAAATACCAGCCCGACCACGAGGTGGAACGCATCAGCAATGAACTTGAAAAAGTGATAGATGACCTCACGAACACCCGGGACAAAGTGGTCTTGAACGAGCTGAACAACTATCCCGTGCTGGCAGTAAAGGCCCACACGCGTCCCTTTGAGCACAAGTGGCTGAACATAGTTTCGGCCATCATCATCCCGCTGGGACTGTTCTTCTACCTCAGAATGTGGCGATTCAGAATTCGGCTGCTGCGCGATCTCAGACAAATCGTGCAGACAAATGATGCGGTGACCGAGCAAATTACGAAAATAATTCATTCAAAATAACACCTCTTTATATATAGATATATACGATATGGAAAACTTTAAACTGGCCAGCATCGAGGATGCGCTCAAAGATTTCAAGGAAGGAAAGTTCGTCATCGTTGTGGACGATGAAGACAGAGAGAACGAAGGCGATCTCATTATCGCAGCTGAGAAGATTACTCCAGAGAAGGTGAACTTCATGCTGAAACACGCCCGCGGAGTGCTTTGTGCCCCCATCACGTTATCCAGATGCGAGGAGTTGGATCTTCCGCATCAGGTGACAGACAACACATCGGTGCTGGGAACCCCATTTACCGTGACCGTAGACAAACTGGAAGGATGCACTACGGGTGTTTCAGCTCATGACAGGGCTGCCACCATCCTCGCACTCACAGACCCAACATCCACCCCACAGACATTTGGTAGACCAGGACACATCAACCCGCTGTATGCGCAAGACAATGGAGTGTTGAGGCGCAGTGGACATACCGAGGCAACCGTAGACCTGTGCAGGTTGGCCGGACTTTACCCCGCCGGGGCCCTGATGGAAATCATGAACGAGGACGGATCCATGGCTCGCATGCCCGAATTGCAAAAGTTGGCCACGGAGTGGGGAGTGAAAATCATCACCATCGCTGAGCTCATCGCCTACAGACTGAAAAAGGAGTCGATTATAGAAGTGGGCGACGAGGTAGACATGCCTACCCGATACGGGCATTTCCACCTCATACCTTTCAGGCAACAGAGCAACGGCTTGGAACACATGGCTTTGGTGAAAGGCAAGTGGGAACGGGACGAACCGGTGCTGGTTCGCGTGCATTCGTCTTGTGCCACGGGCGACATCCTGGGAAGTTTGCGTTGTGACTGCGGACAGCAGCTGCACAAGTCGATGGAACTGGTTGAGAAAGAGGGAAAAGGCGTTGTCATCTACATGCAGCAAGAGGGTAGAGGCATCGGGTTGATGAACAAAATTGCAGCTTACAAATTGCAAGAAGAAGGATACGATACCGTGGATGCCAACATACACTTGGGCTTCAAACCCGATGAGAGGGACTATGGCTGCGGCGCACAAATGCTGCGTCATCTTGGCGTACACAAGATGCGACTGCTGACCAATAACCCCGTGAAGCGCGTTGGACTGGAAGCATACGGATTGGAAATTTCCGAAATCGTGCCCATTGAGGTGACCCCCAACCGATACAACGAGCGTTACCTGAAGACCAAACAGGTGAAGATGGGACACACGCTGCACCTCAAATAAATGCCTGAATGTTACAAAATCAAAACGATTGTTGAAATAATATCACTTTTATTTCGCCTCAAAGAATAAAAATGCTACTTTTGCAGTCAACAACTATTCAATTGTAAAACAAATGGCACACCTATCAAACCGTCTGAACCGTCTGGCTCCTTCAGCCACGCTCGCCATGTCGCAAAAGAGCAGTGAGATGAAAGCTCAAGGCATTGACGTCATCAACATGAGCGTTGGCGAACCTGATTTCAACACGCCGGAACACATCAAGATAGCCGCAAAGCAAGCCATCGAGGAGAATTACTCGAAATACTCCCCCGTACCGGGATACCCGGACTTGAGGAAAGCCATCGCGGAGAAACTGAAGAGAGAAAACCAGCTCAGTTACGATACCGCCGAGATTATGGTGTCCAATGGCGCCAAGCAGAGCGTATGCAACACGCTCATGGCGTTGGTAAACGACGGAGACGAGGTGATTATCCCAGCACCTTATTGGGTGAGTTATCCGCAGATGGTCAAGCTGGCAGGTGGAAATCCGGTGATTGTGAAGGCTGGTTTTGAACAAAACTTCAAGATGACGCCCGAGCAGTTGGAAGCTGCCATCACGCCTAAGACGCGCATGCTGATACTCTGCTCACCCAGTAATCCTACCGGAAGTGTTTACTCAAAGGAGGAACTGGAGCAACTGGCCAACGTCATCAAAAGGCATGAAGACGTGTTTGTGCTGGCTGATGAAATATACGAGCACATCAACTATGTTGGACGTCACGAGAGCATCGCACAGTTTCCCGGCATGAAGGAACGTACTATTCTTGTCAATGGCGTTTCAAAGGCGTATGCCATGACAGGCTGGAGAATAGGATACATCGCCGCTCCCGAGTGGATTGTGAAAGGCTGTAACAAGCTGCAAGGACAATACACCAGCGGACCGTGCTCGGTGAGTCAGCGTGCCGCGCTTGCAGCATACGTCACAGAGCAAGCATGTGTGGAGGAAATGCGTCTGGCTTTTCAACGTAGAAGAGATTTGATTGTGCGGTTGGCAAAAGAGATTGACGGCTTTGAAGTGAACGTACCACAAGGAGCTTTCTACCTGTTCCCCAAGTGCAGCAGCTATTTTGGTAAGAGTGACGGTCAGCATACCATCAACAATGCTACCGACCTGGCTATGTATCTGCTTGAAAATGGGTACGTTGCCACTGTTGGCGGTGATGCCTTTGGCGATCCAGAGTGCATACGCATGAGCTATGCCACCAGCGATGAAAATATTCGGGAAGCACTCAGGAGAATGAAAGAAGTACTCGCAAAATTGAAATAAAGAAGGGCCAAACGAAGATAAATTGCAAGAAAAAGCAAGATTATACTCGTTAAAACTTCTTAATTTCACAAAGATTTATCTATAAATTATATATCTTTGCGATGTTAAACCCCAAGTAAATCTCCTTTGTTGAATGAGGATGGTGGAAATCTTGAAAAACGATTAGCATATTAACAACTTAAATTATTAATAACCAAAAATTAAAATTATTAAATTATGGCAACAACAAAAGCAGCCCCACAAAAAAAGTCTAAGGGCTTTCAGGGCGTTAGACATGCGTTTATTATCATTATCTTGGCATTCATTGTAGGATGGGCATTCTACAACTTTATTCTTGGTGATCCTGCCAACTTCGCTAACGGCGATCGTGAAGGTCATCCTTTGAATATGCTGGGTACCGTTTACAAAGGTGGATGGGTTGTGCCTATTATCTTTGGTTTGTTGTGTACCGTAATTGCAATGTCTGTTGAGCGTTTGATTGCAATCAGCGCTTGCTCGGGTAAAGGTAGCGTGATAAAATTCACAGAAAACGTGAAGGCAGCTCTGAGAAATGGTGACATCGCTAAGGCTGAACAGCTTTGCAACAAGCAGGGTGGTTCCGTGGCAAACGTGGTATTGGCAGACTTAAAGTCTTACAAAGAGATGGAAACGGCTAATATCAAGTTGAAGGAGAAAGTGGCTACCATTCAGAACTCACATGATGAGGCTACTGCACTTGAAATGCCTACCATGACGATGAACTTGCCGATTATCGCTACGATCGTAACATTGGGTACACTTACCGCTTTGTTCGGAACCGTGCTTGGTATGATTCGTTCGTTCGCAGCTTTGGCAGCTGGTGGTGGTGCTGACTCTATGGCACTTTCTACTGGTATTTCTGAGGCCTTGGTAAATACGGCTTCTGGTATTGCTACATCTTGGTTCTCTGTAGTTTCTTACAACTACTTCACCAACAAGATTGACAAGTTAACATTTGCAATGGACGAGATTGGTTACACAATCGCTCACACATTCGAAGAAAAGCATCCAGAAGCTTAATTTTAGCTAACCCCTTAAAAATTATTCAGTTATGGGTAAGTTAAAAGTTAAGAAACAAGATGTCTGGATCGACATGACTCCTATGTCGGACGTGATGGTGCTGTTGCTGACGTTCTTTATGTTGACCTCAACATTCGTAAAGAACGAACCAGTGAAAGTAAACCAGCCATCGTCTGTCTCTGAGATCAAGGTTCCAGAAAGCGACGTGCTAAACATTCTTGTCAATGACAAGGGCAAGGTGTTTATGAGTATGGATAATCAGAACGACATGCTTTCGCTCATTCAGGGAATGAATGAGACAGGCAGCCTCGGACTGACTGATGCTGAAATGAAGAAGTTCCAGACCGACCCAATGTGGGGCGTTCCTTTGGACAACTTGAAAGGCTACTTGGGTTTGCCTACTGAGAAGATGACAGAAGTGATTACCAGTGCTGAGGCTGGCGTTCCTTTGGATTCTATCGATGGTGGAAAGAGTGAATTCCAACACTGGGTAACCGAAGCATTGAATGTCAATGAAGACATCAAGATTGCTATCAAAGTTGATGCGAAGACACCTTACGCTAAGATGAAGAAGGTGATGTCTGAACTTCAGGATATGAATCAAAACCGTTATTACCTTATCACTACATTAAAAACGGGGGAGGATAAATAAGTATGGCAAAATCTAAAGATACAAGTAAGCAGAAGAAAATCAATGTCCGCGTAGACTTTACGCCTATGGTGGATATGATGATGCTTCTTATTACGTTCTTCATGCTCTGTACTTCATTGGCCAAACCTCAAACGATGGAGTTGAGTATGCCTAGTAACGATAAGAACATGACAGATCAAGACAAGTCGGTAACGAAGGCTTCATACACGATTACCGTATATGTGGCTGGGAACAATAAGATCTTCTACACGGCAGGTTTGCCTAAATACGACGATCCATCAACCCTCAAAGAAACAACTTGGGGTAAAGACGGAATCCGCAAAGTCTTCATGCAGCACGTGACCGAGGACAACACGCAACCCGTGCTACAGGTAATGAAGGCCAAGGCAGAGCTCGATCAGAAGAAAGACCAAATGCCCGACTCCGTATACAAGCAGGAATTGACTAAGATCAAGGCCGGTGAGATCGGTGGTCAGAAGATCCAGACAATGACTGTCATTATCAAGGCTACGGATAAAGCGTTAGCACAGAATGTTATAGATGCTCTCGACGAGATGCAGATTTGCAGCATAGCTAAATACGTTCTCGACAAGATTTCCCCAGACGACGCAAAGTTGTTGAAGTCCAAGGGCGTTGAGTAAGAGAACAAAGTATTAACTATTAAAAAAGAGAAACAATGTCAAAAATTGATTTGATCTCTGGTGAATGGACCGACCTTGTTTTTGCCGGTCGTAACCAGGCTTACGGTGCCTATCAGCTAAGGAAAGGTACTGGTAAGAGAAATGTTATCTCTATCATTGCTGTAGTCGCATTAGTGTTGTTGTGTCAAATCGGTCTTACTTTAAAGAAGGCCGCTGACGCAGAAGCCAGAAAGAGAGCAGCCATGACAGAGGTAGTTGAACTTTCTAAGTTGGAACAGCCTAAGAAAAAGGCCGAAGTAAAACAACTAAAGAAAATTCAAGTTGAACCTGAAAAGGTTGTTGAGCGAGTAAAGAGTTCTATCAAGTTTACCGCACCTGTCATCAAGAAGGACAACGAGGTGAAACCTGAAGAAGAATTGAAAACTCAAGATGAATTGATGAATACGAAAACCGCCATTGGCGCCATTGACGTAAAAGGTAATGACGATAAGGGTGGTGAAGTTTTGAAACTTAAGGAAGCAGTTGCTCAACCTGAGCCTAAACCTGAAGTTGAGAACAAGGTATTCGATGTAGTTGAGCAGATGCCATCATTCCCTGGTGGTCCTTCTGCCTTGATGAAGTATTTGAGCGAAAACGTTAAGTATCCTGTAGTGGCACAAGAAAATGGTGTTCAGGGACGTGTGGTTGTTTCTTTCGTAGTAGAGAAAGATGGACATATCACTGACGTTAAAGTAGTTCGTTCAGTAGATCCTTCTTTGGATAAGGAAGCAGCTCGTGTTGTAAAGAGCATGCCAAGCTGGATTCCTGGTAAGCAAAATGGCTCAGCCGTACGTGTGAAATACAACGTGCCTGTTTCGTTCAAATTGCAATAATATGAATTGTAAATTATCTTACGTCATCGTAGGATTAACACTCTCTGCTTTTCTTTTGGCTTCTTGCCAAAACAAGAAGTCAAAAGATGGCAGAACAGATACTTATTCGTCAGGAGCAATAACTTTTGCTTCTGACGAAAGTTTTAGTCCTGTTATCGAAGAGGAGCGCGAGCTCTTCGAGTTTACTTATCCAGAAGCTAAGCTGACTCCCATCTATACGAACGAGTCAGATGCCATTAACAAACTTCTCAAGGGAGAGGTGTTCATGGCCATAACGTCGCGTGATTTTACAAAAGACGAGCTGGAAAGTTTGAAAGCAAGCAAACAGTTTCCTCGCTCTATCAAGTTCGCATACGATGGACTTGCTTTGGTTCAGAATATAAACAACACAGATTCTTGCATCAGTGTTGACAATATAAGGAAGATATTTAACGGAGAAATTACTAAATGGAGTCAAATCTATCCCCATTCTAAGATTGGAGATATCACGGTAGTATTTGACAATCCTAACTCTTCTGCCGTGCACTATGTCGAAGACTCCATCCTTGGAGGGAAGCCTATTGCGAATAAAAATGTAGCTGCAGTCAAAAAGACGGAAGAGGTTATCAAATACGTCGAAGAAAATAAGGGAGCCATTGGCATCATTGGCAGCAATTGGCTCAATGATAAGCGTGACTCCACCAACCTTACTTTCAAGAAAGAAATACGCCCGATGGCTGTTTCTTCAATTCCGGTGGCAAATGTGCAGAACAGTTGGAAGCCTTATCAGTATTACTTCTACAATGCTAATTATCCTTTGGTGCGTACTTTATACATTCTATTGAATGATACTCACATGGGCCTACCCACAGGATTTTCCAATTTCATTATCTCGCAAGACAAGGGCCAGAAAATAATTCTAAGGTCAGGATTGCTGCCCGCTTATGGAAATTTAACTATACGAAACGTCCGTGTTTCAGAATAAAAATGTACTTTTGGCACGAAAAGACTGACAAACAAAACGTGAGGAGCGTTGAATTATCAACAAAACCAAAGAAAGTAGAAGATTATGAAAGCAATTAAATATTTACTGATTGGAGCCTTGTTACTAGGATTTTCAGCTCCATCAATGGCTCAAAACGATGTAGCCATCACACAAGCGACTCAGATTATCAAGGCAACAAGTCCTGCGACTGTCGAAAAGGCATTGAAGGATATTGTGAAAGCAAACAAAAAGAATCCAGCAGTATTAGTGGGCATTGGCCATGCGTTTTTGGATCAGAAAAATACGGAATTAGCAATGAAGTATGCCGAGTTGGCCATGGCTCGTGATAAGAAATATGCTCCTGCTTACATTTTGGCTGGCGATGTTGAAGTAGCCAAAGACGATGGTGGTGCTGCTGCAGGATGGTATCAGCAGGCAAAATACTTTGATCCAAAGAACCCGGATGCTTACTTCAAGTATGCCAACATCCTCCGTGGTCGAAGCCCTGAAGAGGCTGTGGCAAATCTCAATGAGCTGCGTACACAGCGTCCAGATATTGCGGTTGACGCACTGGCTGCCAGAATTTATTACAGTTCAAACATGCTTGATAAGAGTATGCAAGCGTATGAAAAAGTGGACAAAAGCAAGCTTGAAGATGTAGATATTACCAATTATGCCATGGCTGGCTATTTGTCACAGCATCGTCAAAAGAGCTTGGATATGGCTCTATATGGACTCAATAAGAATCCACGCAACGCAGCTTGGAACCGTCTGGCGTTCTATAATTACACAGATGAGGGAAAGATTGAAGAGGCGCTTCAATATGCTGACCGACTTTTCAACGCTTCTGACAGTGCGAAGATTTCTGGATACGACTATACATATTATGGTCAGGCATATTTAGCCAATAAGCAATATGACAATGCTATTGATATGTTCAAGAAGGCTTTAACTGCCAATGCTGAAAGTAAGGACCTGGCTAATAGCAACAAGAAAAGTCTCTCTGATGCTTATTTGGCTAAGGGCGACCATGCCAATGCCATTTCTTATTATGAAGAATATCTGAAAAATGTTAAAGAACCTACTGCGACAGATTTGGCAGGATTGGGATCAATCTATACGACCATGGCAGCAAGTCAGACCGGCGAAGAGCAGAAAGCTACGTATCTGAAAGCTGATGGGGTGTACAAGCAGTTGGGTGAGAAATTCCCAGCCAACATTGATTTTGCAAATTTCTTGCGTGCACGGGTAAATTCTAATCTGGATCCTGACACCAAGCAGGGATTGGCAAAGCCATTCTATGAGGCTTTGGCCAGCTCTTTGAGTCAAAAGGCAAATCGTGATAATGTGGACAATACTCGTTTAATCGAGGCTTACAGATACTTGGGTTACTACCACTTGCTTAAGGACGATAAATCAACAGCCGATGGCTATTGGAAGAAAGTCTTAGAGTTGGATCCCGAGAACGAAACAGCCAAGCAAGCTTTGGGAATGAAATAATCAGTATAAAACATATAAGTTAAGGAGGGTGAAGTCACGTTTCATCCTCTTTTTTGTTTGCATGTTTCATATCGTTGATTCACGATACGGACATAGTGCGGCGAATATCAAATAATAAGAGGCTGTTTTGACTCGCAAAACAGCCTCTTAAACTTTCAACTCCAGTGAGTGGTTCAATCTTCTTCAGATTTACCTTCCATGTGTCACCGGGTTGTGACTTTTGTTCATTCCATGTTTTTATTCCGGAAGAGAAATAGCCTCGTTAGGGCATACCTCTGCACAAGTTCCGCACTCTGTGCAAGCTTCAGGATCAATAGAATAAATGTCGCCTTCAGAGATGGCGCCTACTGGGCACTCATCGATACATGTACCGCATGCGATACAATCGTTTCCAATTACGTAAGCCATAGATGTTAACTTTTAAGTATTCAATAATGTTTTTGTATAATAGTCTTGGTAGATACCTACTTTTAACCATGCAAAGATACATCTTTTTATTTTGAATACCTATAAGTAGGTAGTGTTTTTTTGTTAATTTATCTCTATTCTTTTTTCGTAAACATCTACAAGCGACATTAAATGCTGTTTATTACATCTTGATGATGCGCTTTTGGACATTCATTTCCGTTTTATTCTTAGCCGGTTTTTATCTCCGTCCTGTTACTTTCATCGGCGTGTTGTCGCATGTTTATGATATTTTTCGTAACTTTGCGATTGATAATTATCAAATTTAGATTCCATGAGTAAAGTAACGATCAAGGACAAAACGTTCAGAACGTTCATCCCGGAAGCTGATATCTTGGAGCGGGTGAAGGCGGTTGCTGAGCAAATCAATACCGACTTGTCAGGCAAAGAGCCGCTGTTTCTCGCCGTGTTGAACGGCTCTTTCGTGTTTGCGGCCGACCTGATGCGATACATCACGATTCCCAGTGAGATATCGTTTGTCAAATTGGCTTCGTATCAGGGTATCGCCTCCACGGGTGTCATTAAGGAAGTGATAGGTCTCAATGAGGATATCACCAACCGACATGTGATCATTGTCGAGGATATTGTCGATACGGGAGCTACGATGCGGCGTATGATTGAGACGTTAGGCACGCGCGGTCCGGCATCGATAGACATTTGTACTTTGCTACTGAAGCCCGGCAAGTTGAGCGTTCCTTTGGACATCAAATATGTGGCCATGGAGATTCCAAACGACTTCATCGTGGGTTATGGACTTGATTACGAACAACAAGGAAGAAACTTAAGAGACATTTATACATTAGTAGAAGAATGAAAAATATTGTAATATTTGGTGCGCCTGGATCAGGAAAGGGCACCCAGAGCGATCGGTTGATTGCAAAGTATGGTTTGGGACACATCTCCACGGGTGACGTGTTGCGCAGTGAAATTAAGAATGGTACGGAGCTGGGCAAGACTGCCAAGGGATATATTGATAAGGGACAGTTAATTCCCGACGAACTCATGATTGATATCCTGGCCAGTGTGTACGATAGTTTCGGCAAGGATCACAAGGGAGTCATCTTTGACGGTTTCCCACGTACCATCCCTCAAGCCGAAGCTTTGAAGCAGATGTTGGCCGACCGCGGTCACTGTGTAGCAGCAATGATTGAGTTGGATGTGCCTGAAGATGAACTGATGAAGCGCCTCATTCTCCGCGGACAGGAGAGCGGTCGTACCGATGATAACGAGGAAACCATCAAGAAACGTTTGAATGTTTATCACTCTCAAACCGCTCCCTTGATTGAATGGTATAAAACAGAGGGTATTCATCATCACATCAACGGCTTGGGCGAATTAGACAGAATCACGGCAGACATTAGCCAAACAATCGATGTACTTTGAACTTTGAACATTGAACATTGAACTTTGTTTACTTTGAACATTGAACATTGAGCTTTGAACTTTATAGTTACATGAGTTTTCGTCATGGGTATAAAATTCATTGTTCACCATTCATCACTCAAAGTACATTGTTCACAGTACAACGTAAAAACTGTTCAAAATAAATAAAGTTCAAAGTTCAAACCTCAAAGTTTAAAGAAAATACAGTTCAAAGTTCAATGTTCAATGTTCAAAGTTTAAGGTATGTCTGAGGATAAAATCATAGAAAATGACATCTATCTATTGTCGAAGGAGTTTGCACTAAGAATAGTGAATCTATATCGTTATCTGACAAAAGAATATGGTGAATATGTTCTGTCAAAGCAACTCCTTCGTTCAGGCACAAGCATAGGCGCGAATGTGCATGAAGGTAAGAATGCTCAAAGTCGTCCAGATTTTACAACAAAGATGAACATTGCCTTGAAAGAAGCAACTGAGACTGAATACTGGATTGATTTACTTTATGAAGCAAAATTTATCAATGAGCAAGAATATCTTTCTATCTCTAACGATTGCGAGCGTCTCAAGGCTGTCTTAATTAAAATAGTCAAGGCAACCAAAGGCACTTGAATCATGTTCAAAACATCACAACCTTCACTGTTCAAAGTTCAAAGTAAGAACAGTTCAAAGTTCAAATCTCAAAGTTCAAAGTAAGAACAGTTCAAAGTTCAAATCTCAAAGTTCAAAGTAAAAGATGGCTTCCAATTTCGTAGACTATGTAAAGATTTGCTGTCGTTCTGGTAAGGGCGGCCGGGGATCCATGCACCTTCGTCATGTTAAGTACAACTACAACGGCGGCCCCGACGGTGGTGACGGCGGCAAAGGTGGCAGCATCTATCTCCGTGGAAACCATAACTACTGGACGCTGTTGCACCTCAGATACGACCGACACATCTTTGCCGAGCACGGTGGGGATGGCGGCCGTGACAAACGGCACGGCACCGATGGCAAGGATGTGTACATCGACGTGCCTTGCGGAACGGTGGTGTACAATGTCGAGACGGGCAAGTATATCTGTGATGTCACCGAGGATGGACAAGAGGTGCTGTTGCTCAAAGGCGGCAGAGGCGGACTAGGTAACTTCCAATTCCGCACGGCCACCAATCAGGCACCGCGCTATGCGCAACCCGGTGAGCCCATGCAGGAACTCACCATCATACTCGAACTGAAGCTCCTGGCGGATGTTGGCTTGGTTGGATTCCCCAATGCGGGCAAGTCTACCTTGGTGTCAGCCATATCCAGCGCGCGCCCCAAGATAGCCAACTATCCGTTCACCACCCTCGAACCCTCCTTGGGCATCGTTGAATACCGTGACCACAAGTCGTTCGTCATGGCCGACATCCCGGGCATCATCGAGGGGGCGAGTGAGGGAAAGGGCCTCGGACTTCGTTTCTTGCGGCACATTGAGCGCAACTCGTTGCTACTCTTCATGGTGCCGGGCGATACCGATGACATCAAGAGGGAATACGACATCTTGCTCAACGAGTTGCGAACGTTTAATCCCGACATGATGGACAAGCATCGTGTCTTGGCGGTAACGAAGTGCGATTTGCTCGATGACGAACTCATTGAGATGCTTCATGAAACCCTGCCTACCGACCTTCCCGTGATCTTCATCTCTGCCGTGACGGGAAAAGGTATCAACGAACTGAAGGACATTCTGTGGCAAGAACTCAACAGTGAGAGCAACAAACTCAAGGGAATCATTGCAGAGGACAATCTGGTGCACCGTGACAAAGACCCTGACAAGTTTGCCGCAGAGTTGGCAGATGAAGGAGAGTTCGCCGAGATAGAATACGTCAGCGATGATGATCTCGACGATGTCGCCGACCTGGAAGATTTTGAATACGAGGACCTGGACGATTAACCGGGGCTTCGATTCAACCAAACAACGATATTTTGACCAAACCACAACTCACATATCATTCCCTGCACCCGCGTGTAAGAGCATTCTCTTCCATGCGGAAAGGTGGAGTGAGTGAAGGCCAGTATGGCGAATTTAACATCAATCCTTATTGCGGAGACGCTCCCGATGCGGTCATGATGAACCGCAAGGCCCTGTGCACCGAGCTGCAGATAGACGATGCCCACTTGTTGATGGCGCACCAGGTTCATGGCACCGAGCCCCGAATCATCGCAGAAGAGTTCTTCTCCCTCTCGCCGTCTACACGTCAGCGGTTGCTCGAAGGCGTTGACGTACTCATCACGGCCATCCCCCATGTTTGTATTGGCGTGTCAACAGCCGACTGCATCCCCGTGCTGTTGTACGATGAAGAGCACCATGTGGCCGCCGCCGTGCACGCCGGTTGGCGCGGAACGGTGGCGCGCGTCGTGCAAAAAACCATTGCGGCGATGCAGCTGTCGTTCCACACGCAGCCCGCTCATCTGCATGCCTGTATCGGCCCCGGCATCTCGTTGCGCCATTTTGAAGTAGGGGATGAGGTGTATCAGGCATTCGCACAAGCCGGCTTCAACATGTCTGCCATCACCCAACAGATGGACAAATGGCATATCGACCTGCCCGAGTGCAACCGCATGCAGCTGTTAGAAGCGGGCGTAAGTGATGACCGAATCCTGTCCTCCGGCGTTTGTACGTACGAGCAAGTGGATGCGTATTTCTCGGCTCGGCGGTTAGGCATCCGGTCGGGGAGAATCTATAACGGCATCATTTTGTTGTAAACCATGCAGGTAATGTCGCCCCTCACAATCGGGAGTGGTGCCTTGTCTGCACATTATTTTTGTTAATCAATGAAACTACATGTAAGAAAAATGCTCTTGGCTGCAACCACCGTTGTGACGCTGTCTGCGTTCGCACCCGCCGTCAACCAATTCACTGCCGCCGAGCAGCAGCAAATCAACATATCCACGCCCCATCTGTTTGACAAGGAAAAATCGTTTTCAATCGACTTCACGCAGCTCAAGGACAACGAATATTCGTTTCCGCTGCCCGTCGGAAAGCCCAAAACCTTGCCCAATCTCTACATGGAGATAGCAACCAAGAAGGGCGATGCCGTGAAGGCCATGTTCGGCGGTGTGGTTCGCCTGTCACGCAAGTTTCCCGAATACGGCCATGTGGTGGTGGTTCGACATCCCAATGGTTTGGAAACCGTTTATGGCAACAATGTGCAAAATCTGGTTAAGGTTGGCGAAACGGTGACGGCGGGACAAACCCTCGCCATCGTGGGTGAGCGGGGTGGCAGAGCCTGTTGCACCTTTGCCATCATGGTGGATGGCAAGCGCATCCGTCCCGAAATCATCATCGAGGGCAATAGTCATCAGCTCAGACGTCGAATGATTCAATGCACAAAAAAGGGCCGTCATGTGGATGTCGCCGTGCTGTCTGAGCCGGAACGACCGATAGGCGTCGACTCCGATGATCCCTTCGCTCACGGTGACTCGTTCCAGTTGAACCTGGCTGAGATGGAAAAGTCGGGGCAGTGGGCGTTTCCCTTACCCGGCGCCAAGCTCATCAGTCCCTACGGAGGCAGGCGAGGGCATAGCGGATCAGACCTCAAAACCAAGCCGAAAGATGAAATCCTGGCCGCCTTTGATGGTGTGGTGACCCTTTCCGGGCCGCATTATGGTTACGGAAATTGTATCACCATCAAGCATCGGTATGGCTTTGAAACGCTGTACAGTCATCAGTACAAAAACCTGGTCAAGGTGGGACAGCGCGTGAAGGCGGGTGATGTGATTGGCCTCACGGGGCGTACGGGCCGAGCCACCACAGAGCATTTGCACTTGGAAGTGAAGTTCAGAGGAAGGCGAATGAATCCGAACGTGATATTCGACATCCCGAACCGAAAGTTGCAGAATGTGACGTTAACATTGACAAAGTCGGGCCGTGTTACCTCGAAGCGCAACCGCTAACCGTGAAATAACGAGCTGCGTCGCCAAGTTTATGCAGTGCTGCATGGGACATTCTGTAGAATGAGGAGTGAAAAGCAGGGCGTTCTTGGCTATAGTTCTTGTAAGGTGGCTGTAACCGTTTGATTATCTGTTAGTTATAAAAGCATAAAAAGCCTTTCCAATAGCATAGAGATTAGGGCCCAAAGTCATAGAGATTGGGCTGTAAAGTCATGTAGATTGGCCTTCAATAGCATGGAGATTAAAATCCCGTCTTAAACACCCTTCCTTTTCAAGTCATTCTTTCGTGTTTTCTCCCGTGTATTCTAAAATCCGCTGTTCCAATTCTTCGTGCTTGGGCCCTACAATGGTTTGGGGCTTTCCTTTTGTCGGAATCACTAAGAGAGTGGGGAGGGCACCGATGCCTAAATCGGCCGCCAATTTCTTCTCTTGGTCATAATTAACCTTATAAAACTTGATTTTTCCAGCGTATTTTTTAGCCAACTCGTCAATCAATGGCGACAAGCGTTTGCACGGTATGCACCAGTTGGCCCAAAAGTCGATGACGCACGGCACATTGTCGCGATAGGTATAAGGAGTGGAAGCAGTGTAATCCCACACATGATCTAAGAAATAGGTACGACCGATGTCAGTGGGCTTGCCCGTTTCAATGACGACGGCAGATTTGGAAACAGATTTGTAAACGATGGCATTTTCATCGTATGCTTGAAAGTAGATGGACGCTTTCGTGAAATCAACGGACAGCAATCCATGTTGCAAAATGCCGTTACCTAAGAACGAGTCAGCGGCCTCTTTCGTCGTTGCTATGGCTGTTTTCCATTCCGTATGCGCTATTTTCAGGGAACACGAATTTGTAACGCCCAGCTGTTGGCATTGCTCTTGAGAGAGTGTTAGCTCAGACGATTGGTCTAAGCGCAAGGGCAGGCTGACGTTCTGTTGATTCACCATGACCGGCAAGCGCAATACTTGTTGAGGGGCTTCGTTCAACCTTATTCGATTAGACAATTTCATGAAATCGGGTCGATAGGGCGCAGAGATGGTTAGTTTGTTATTTTTTGCATCGATGGTAAGCACCGCATTGCGAAACATGTCCATGCCCAACAGTCCTTTGACATTCTGCTCACGATAGGTAGCTGGGGCAGATTCCACCGCAAACGACTGCTTTTCGGCATACAAACTTTTGCCTAACGATAGTGTGTGGGTAGTGTTTTGAACCGTTTGGGGCGTTGACTTTTCTTCTTGAAACAACACAGTCTTCTCGTTTAACGCCAACACGAAAAGAGCAGGTTGGTCGTCCAACGTCATGGCCAACGCCATTTCACCCTGACGCAATAATTGATAATCAAACGTCTCTTGCGAAGTGTTGTTCACCTGTGCCTTGGCTGTTGTAGGAATATTGGCCAACAGCAATAAGATATAGATAAGTAAAGAATGTAAGCGCATCTTGATAAAATTATAATTTATGAATGGTAACTTTAAACACTTGGTGATGGCGACGAATCGTCAGTTCGGCCTCCTGACCTTTGATATCCTTAAAAATATCAACGATAGTCATTTCACTTAAAGGCAAAGCGGTGATGTCATGGCCATTGACAGCCGTCACTTCGTCGCCAATTTCAACTTGTGGTTGGGTGGTTCCCCATATCGTAGTAACCTCAAAACGCTGGTTGACTGGCAAAATTCCCACAGTCCATGTTTGCTTTTTATTTGCGAAATCGGCCGTGGAAGTTTTGTAGGGTTGGAAATAGAACCTGCCTCGCGGATAGTCAATGGTTACTGTGCCATACTGCAAAAGTTCGGCTCCTAAAATCGTGGGGATGCCCGCTGCCGCCATTGCAGGCGTATTTTCAAACTTTTTACCGCTGATGGTAAACGGTGCTAAGCGTACATATTTCAAAGGTTTCGGCTTGGCCAATCCCTCTAATCCAGCACCCACAGAACCCACTCCCTCGCAGGTAACGGTGGCAGCTTGCGCCTGCGAAAGACGATGAAAGTCGTCTTCGCTCAACGTGAGCAGTTCAGGAACGCCCGTGTCAAACATCATCTGTACGGATTGATTCTTGAACGTTAATGGAAAATTAACGTGCCATGTTGGCGAATACTCCAAGGGAATGCCGTCAGACAGTTTAAGCCCTTTTGGGCGATAGGGATAAAATAGGCGAAGTTGTTGCGCATGTCCGTCGATACTGATCACCACATCTTTAAACGCATCGCCACCAAGAATGCCCACCACGCCTAAGTCACGAAAGCCTTGTATCTCGGGCAACGCAATGGTGTTGAGTGTGGTAAAGCGTAAATATCTACCTATCTTCACCTCCGGCAGGGTAGCTTTTGAATAGCTGTGGGCCTGTCCGTTCATGTCGGTTGTTACCTGTTGGCCTCCCGTCAACTCACCCTTTGCCTGTTCTACCTCACGCCACATGGTGGCTGTCTGTCCGCCCGTGTCTAAGATGTATTTATGGCAACGCCCCTTCACTTCAACCGGAATGATGATTCGTCTATACTTCACCTCATACGCAATGGTGTCAGCGTAACGGTTGATTGCCGTTGCCTGAGCTAAGCACGACATGGGGTGGATAGCCAAACATGTGAGAACCAGTGTTACAACATATTTCATAGCCAGCGTTGAATGATTGATTTGAAATCTATTTCAATAAGATTGCTTGATGTTACTTCATCAATGAATGGGCCACACACCTTGTTGATTTATTTCCTCGTGCTGTTTTTTTCTTGCAATACTTTTTTCACTGCGTTTGCCACATTGACGATGCCACCCGAGATGGAAATGTCTGAATAAGTAAAGAGGTCGTTCACCTTACGGTCGTTTACCACAATCGTTTTCTCTATTTCCATGTCTTGCATGGGTGTCACGGAGTTGTTGAGTAACTCGCGAACCTCTGCGGCGGTGAGTTTGGGAAAGTAAGACCTTACCAATGCAGCGGCCCCGGCCAATGTTGCAGCAGCCATTCCTGTGCCGGTAGACAGGCCATAGGTGTTTCCCACCCCTGCGCTGTATATTTCTTTTCCTGGCGCGTGAATGTCCAATTCGGTTTTTCCATAGTTGGCTTTCAACGAAGGCTTGCCCAACTTGTCACTGGGTGCGACGATCATTAAGTTGGTTAGTTCATGTCCCGCAATCATCTTCCGGTTAGGATAATAAGTGGTTTTTTGCAAATCTTGCGCACTCTCTGTCACCGGAACAATCGCCAGTACATCGTGCTGTTCGGCATAGTAAAGAGCGTCGGCAATCCACTTACGCTCTACGGGAGGGAACAACGTATTCTGCGACGGTAGCAACATTACCTTAGCTCCATGGTCAACAGCATATCTTATGGCCAATGCTACGTCTTTTAAATAAGGGTCACCAGCTGTGGTTGCACGCAGGGGCATGATGCGGGCAGCATTGCAAATGCCGTCGGCTCCCTTACCATTGCCACGGATGGCCGCGATGATAGATGCCTCCATGGTGCCTACGTTTGCGTCTTCTGTCAGCAAATCGGCATTACCGTAATGGTTGTCAAGCAAGTTATAGGGATCATCCCCCACGATAGTCTGTCGGTTGTCAGTGCTGTGTTTCTGCAAATAGGCTTCGTATTCCTGCTGAGCTTGCTTGATAGGCGTACCCGCCATCTCTACATCATATATCTTTTTCCACGAATTAGTCTTTGCCAAGGGAAAGCTGTAGCCTAAAATCATGAACGCCATGTCTGACAATAAATCTTTTGGAGCATTCTTGTCATACAACGTTTCGAACTCTTTTTGCGTAATTTCTTGACCGGGGAACCGTTCTTTCAGCTTCTTGTCAAACACCTTGGTATAGTGTTTCACCATCTTGGCAGCCAAGATTCCGGCGTAACGTGAAGCCAATGGCGATTCGTACACAATGGTGTCACGATAGTAATGGTACTCCTGTACGTTTGCAGGCGGTGCCACTTCTACCATCTCATCGCCTTGGAAGCGAAAGAAACGCTTGCCGTCTGAAATGTAGTCGGCATACTTTTCTCGTAGTCTGAAGTATTCGCGATCGCCCTGGTTCATGGTGGAAGTCATGGCAATCGTAGTTCCGTCTTTGTCAATCCCGCCAAGGAAATTCCATCCATGCACGTCATCAACCAGTCCGTTGCCGTCATCATCCTTTCCATTCAGTTTTTCTTTTCTGTTCTGCCAAATCATGGTTTGGTAATCTTCATGCATCAAATCGATGCCCGACCCGATGAGTGCTACCGTTATGGGTTTGGCTTTTCGGCCTTGAAGCAAACGATAAGCCTCGTTCACTCCAATACCATAAACCTTATCTTGGGTAGGAGAGAGATTGTACCAATCCAGCTCTTTCTGTGGCAACTCCTGTGAATGAATTTTGACAATGCTTACTGGTTGAAACAAGAGGCATAAGGCCAGTAAACCGATATGATAGAACTTAAAATATTTCATAATTGATGTTGATAAATGATATATCGTGAGTTTAATTCGTTAAATGTGATTCTCGTACAACGAAGTGTGAGGAACTACCGTGCAGTTGCCATGTCGCCAATGCGCTGAAGGTCAACTTTGAAGTTGTTTTTAAAGTAGTTAATCACGACTTCGTACTTTTGTTTAACCTTTTGATGAGACAATAGTCCATCGGCTGTTTTCAACTTGCTGGCTGGCGTAGATACGATTGTTTGCAAATAGTCGTACCAATCTTCGCGCACACTGTTTTTATGTCGGTCGTCTATAAACCCCGCATCCAGACTTCCATCCACATCTGTACCGTAGGTAGATATGGCAGCAAACGCCTCTGGAATGGCTTCACGGAGGGCGCCTCTATTGATGGTAGGATAAATACGGCGCAACAACAATTTGCAAAGGTCGATGCGAAATTCGTCTTTCTCTTGTCGTGTCATCTTCTTAATAGTGCTATTTCCATGATTCACGGCAAAGAATTCGTATCCTTCAAACGCATTGACAGGCTTGTAATCGTCATGAGTTGGTTCTGTTGTATATCCACCTTCTAAATAATACAGCTCGCTGCAAAGCAGAATACGCAGCGGTAAATGTTTCTTCAAAAAGCTGCTTGGAAAGAGGTTCAAGAACTCTGTCTGCAACATTTTTACTTGCTCTCCCACATATTTCTCGTCAGGTAGCTGGTATAAATACCCTTCATCAGCCATTCGTTCTTTGCTCCACAGATAGTTTCTCGTCACGCCCCAATCGAATTCCGAGGGTTGGTATTTATAAAGAACCAATGTGCCTGTTTGCTTAAAGATGCGCTGAATGTCAGCATCATAAGGATGGTTGCCTTGCGGTAGGCGATGAGATTCGAAGGCGTTTTTCTGCTTTTGAATAGACGAAATGGGGTCTTCGTTGCCACAGCTGATGAGGAGAAAAGCTGTTAGTATGTATAAAAAAAAATGTTTCATCTTGTCAATTGTTTATCAATTAATCCAATTCCGGATTGCGTTGTCTTACTTCTAATGGAATGGGCAATACATATTTGCTGCTGTTTTGTTCCAGCTTGTAAGTTGTGGTTTGTCCACTCACGATGGAAAATTTGTGCTCTATGGCTGGCATTCCTTGTCGTTTTAAGTCAAACCAACGATGATCTTCAAAGCAGAGTTCACGTCTGCGTTCTTGCAGACAGAAGTCAATGAGCTCGTTCGCATCTGTGATGTTGATGGGTTGATAGGTACCTGTGAAACGAGATGCGCGTAAAGTGTTCAAGTCACTCAACGCGGCTTGTCTTAGTTTTTCATCCTTATTTTGTAAGTACAAGCGTGCGTTTGCTTCTGCCCGGTTGAGATATGCCTCGGCAACGCGCATTCCCTTGGTGGGATTTTGCGGCACTTTGTCGCTTTTACGTCCTACTAAGAGATGTTTCTCTGGCATGAAACCATTCATGGTAAGATAGCTGTAGAAGTAAGCTTCACGCCGGATGTCATTGGGCTCGTAAAGTGATTCCAAAGTTTTGCTAACCGTAAAAGCGGGCAATTTGCCGAAGTCGATGTGCGGATTGATACCTACAAAGAACGCATCATATTCGCCATTGATAGAATATCCCCATATCAATTCAGGACTGTCACTATTGTACACTCCCCCTTTTGCCATGTCGTACAACACGGTACCTTGCCAATCGTCGTATGTATAGTATTTGCTTAGCTGCCTTAGGGTAGGTTTTTGGGCGATTACGGCATTGCTGTAGCGTGCCGACTCAGCCCATTTGCCCTCATATAAGTAAAGGCGTGACAGCAAAAGGTCAACAAACAAGGGTGATACGGTGTAGACGCTGGCTTTATACTCACCGCAATTCTGCCACAGTTTTTGAGAGGTTAACAGGTCTTTTTCTATTTGTTGATAAACCTCTGCCACGGTGTTACGCTTAGGGAACTCATCTTTTACCGTCGATTTCAGTATTAATGGAACACCCAAAGCGTCATTCAATGCTGGGTTTGCTGTATTGTAAGCAGGCGCGAAAGTGTTGACAAGCAGGAAATAATAAAACGAACGAAGTGCCAAGGCCTCTGCCTCAATTTTTTGTTTAGCTAAGCCCGAGCCTGATACTTTTGGCAACTGATCAATCACAACGTTACAACCATTGATCCAATGATACAACTGTTGCCACGAATTGCTCCAGGGAATGTTGTTCTTTTGCATTTGCTCAAACATGTCATTAGCCCATGTAAATGCGGCTGCTCCTGCACGAAGAGCATCTTCTTGATTGGTGGCATCCGAATAATTGCTTTCAACATCGTCTGTCAACAGTTCCAGATATGAAAAAATAGGTGTGTGCGAAGCGTATCCATCGCCTAACAATAACTCTTCCAAGTCGGATGTTGTACTGGGTCGCACCTCGTCTTGACTGCTTTCAGACAAGAAGTCATTACAACTCGAAAGCAGCAATGCGATGCATGAAATGTATAAATAAATATGCTTTTTCATAAAACAATGTGTCTGATTTATTAAATTCCAATATTCAAAGTCACGCTATAAGTTGGCGTAATGGGCTGTGCGCCGGTCGCCACTTCGGGGTCGATGCCCTTGTAATCTTTGCTCACCACGATGAACGGATTGCTCACAGAACCGCTTATTGACAGATTATTGAGCGACATTCGTTGTATCAATTTCGTAGGAACCGTGTACGACAGCGAAATGTTGTTGCAGCGCATGAACGATGCGTTGACTACTCTTGCTGTAGAATAGTTGTACAAACGATGCGCATATTCGTTCGACCCATTCGGCAAGTATACCATGGGTATGTTATGATTAGGAATGGAAGGTATCTGCGTATGCAGCTCATCACCAGGTTTTTGCCAACGGTTCACCATTTCTTTAGACAGATTGCTGTAGGCCGATGGTGTGCTGTTGTTGAGATAATCTTCGCTGAACAAATCGGTTAAGAAGCGTTTTCCGCCTAACGCAATCGAAAAAGAAGAGGACAGAGTGATTGATTTCCAACGCAATACGGTAGACAAACCGCCCGAAATGTCGGGTTCTGTAGTACCTGCATATTTCATGTAAGAGGTAGCATCCAATTTGTCAGCACCCTCCTCAATGGTTGGAATGCGGAAAAGCGGATAACCACCTTGCGCATCTAAGCCTGCGAAATCCCAAGCCCAGAAAGCACCAACCGGATAACCTTCTTTGTGAATGGAACCACCTGAGGCAGCGCGCCAGTTCTGATTTTCGGCCATGGTCGACTTGATTTCGTTGAAGTTTTTCGCCGTGTTAACCGAGATGTTCCAAACCCAGTCTTTGGTTCTGATGGGCGTAAAGGTAGCCGTAAACTCAAATCCATAGTTATTCATGTTGCCCCCATTAATAGGCATGAACATCACGCCATATTCGTATGGTACGGCTTTCGAAACGATAAGGTCGGTTGTATGCTTGGAATAATACTCGGCACTGAAAGCAATTCGGTTTTTCCACACGCCAAAGTCTACCCCTAGGTTAATGCTCTTGGTTTTTTCCCAACGCAAATTATCATAAGGCAACGATTTTATTTTCAGGATATAACGGCCTGTTCGAAGATCAATAAAGTCGCGCCCACGTCCTAATTCTGCAATCAAATCGGGCCCATAGTTGCTTGCTACATTGCCTTGCCACCCGTACGAAGCGCGGAAATTAAAGTCGCTAATCCAACGAATGTCTTTTATCCATGGCTCGTTGATGATGTTCCAGCGGGCTCCAGCCGACCACACAGGCAAGAAACGGTTACGCTCATCTTGTCCGAAGCGGTTAGATGCGTCGGAACGAATGCTTGCCGAAAAGATGTAACGCTCATCAAAACTATACATACCCGTGGCAAACATACCTACCGTATTAATCTTACGATCGATGATAGCGTTGTTGAATTGATGGTAAAGATCGTTTTCTATCCAGCGTGAGGCATCCAGTGGGTCGATAACCTGACGTGGAGGAAAGATGATAGATTTACCTCTGTTGGGGAAGTAACCATACAACGTGGTGTTGTAGCCGTCGTACTTATTGCTTCTAATCTCGCTTCCAGCCATCAAACTCATGCGATGCACGTCACCGAAAATCTTGTTGTACGACAGTGTACCTCGTAAGGTATAATTGGTGTTACGATTCTCTGTGGTGTTGAGTTCGCCACCATGAGGCAGGCGAGATTTTTTATATTCCAGATCACCAGGCTCATACAGCCCAAATTCGTAACCACGTAGATTGGAAATAAAGAAACTCTGTTCGTCGGCGAACGATGAGCCCACCACGTTGGATAGATTATAGCCAAACAAGCCTTCAAACTGCAATCCCTGCAAGATAGTCCACCGTAAATTGGCAGATAATGCCACTGAATTTGTCGTATTGGTGTTGCCCGTACAATCCATCTCGTGCAAAATGTTGTACATACGTCGGTTGGCGTCCTGCGATTTCGCATAATAAAACAAACTTCCGTCTTCGTTATAGGCTGGGATGGCACGATTGATGGTAGACGCATATTGATAAGGATCTACCCTGAAAAAGCCGTTCGTCTTATTGGAAGCGGCGTTCAGTCGAATGCCCAAGTTGATTTTATCGCTCAAACGCGTGTCGACACTCACCGATGCACTGTAATTCTTCGCATCGTTACCAACAGATATACCATTGGTGAACGAACTGTTGATAGACGCATAATACTTAAAACGGTCGGTACCACCACTCAGACTAACGCTGTGATTGTGACTTACAGAGTGGCGAAACAACTCCTTAAACCAGTCGGTGTTGTTCATGCGAACCTTCTCAACTCCTTGTTGAAATTGTGCGTACGATATCTCTTTGCGCAAATATTGCCCCAGCAATCCTTCGTAGCCGATGCGCTCCAATGGTCGGTTGGCTTCGCTCACCAGTCCTCTTCTATAAATTTCTTCGGACACATCTACACGCTCAGAAGAGTTCATCAAGTTCATCTTACTATAATAGATGCGCGGCGCAACGGTCATGCCGCCGCTATAATTGACCGATACTCGGCCGGCTTTACCTTGTTTGGTAGTGATGACAATAACGCCGTTGGCTGCTTTCACCCCATACATCACTGTTGCCGCCGCATCTTTCAGCACCGATATGGTCATGATGTCGTTGGGACTCAGCCAAGAAATAGAATTTCCCACAAAATTCTTGATCATGTCAAAATTGTCTTGCGAGATGCTTCCTAAGGCATCTAAGTCGCGCGGCTTGAAAGGCAACGGATCTTCTTGTATGATGCCATCGACCACCCAGACAGGCTCTTGGTTGCCCAACAAGGTAGATGTACCACGCACGCGTACTTTCTGAGTCGTTCCTACCAATCCGCTGGTGTTTAACACACTGGTTCCCACAAGTTTGCCTTGTAGCATCTGCTCAATGCTTTTATGCCCATCGTAAAACAAATCTTCGCTTTTTACGGTGTTGGCAGAGCCAATCATCTCATTCTTTCTAATGCGTTGATAGCCCGTCACCACCACCTCATCAATAAGCTCTACCCCGTCTTCCATCAATACTTTCATTTCCTTCTCGCCCTTCCATGGAAGCAACAGGGGCTTCATGCTGGCGTAGGTAAACTGCAATTTTGGGGCGGCTACGTCGGTTTCCAACTTGAAACGTCCTTCCAAATCGGATTGTGTACCCTGCGAGGTTCCTTTGATAAAAATGGTTACTCCTGGCAATGGTTCTTTGTCGGTAGCCGACAACACAATGCCTTGGATAAGGTGCTTGCGTGCCCCATCGTTTGATTTCGCTTCGGTGGTGCGCAGCGAGTCTGTTGGAAATTCGCTTTTCATTGGAGCCGCAAACGCATGAAAGTTTATCGCAGCCATTGATCCTAATAAGCAACAAGTGATGACAGTACTTTTCACAACCCATGTGAAAAGTAACTGTTTTGCCGATTGATTATTTGTCATACATCATCAAAATTTAAAGACATTATCCTTTCTTTGTCTTTGTTATACTTCATTCGAATAACCCTAAAAACAATCTGGTATTCTTATTCAAGGTGCAAATATACTGAAAAATATTGTAATAAGTGTGGTTTTATGTTTCTTTTTTGCAACGTAAAGCACGTTTTATCTTTACGTTAGACGGATGGAGGGTGGGGTAGAACTGTAGAAAGAATGCCACTGTTTAATCCCCGTTGGTGCATTTTATCCCATTTCGGCAACGAGGGTAACGTTGCCCATTACGTTGTGATTTTTTACCAATTTTAGCCCCAAAAACGGCACCTGCAAATTGACAAAATAGAAAAAAATGATAGGCAAACAGGAAGCAAACAGACGATGATTTGGTAAGAAAAATCGCATTTTACACTAAAAATCTTGCTTTTTCTCCGTTAAAACCATCCTTTTGCTCGTTAATCTGTAATGTATTGCAGGTCAAAGTCATGTGAATTGGCCTCTTAAAGCAATGATATTGAAGCTAAAAGTAGTTGGATATCCCGCTCGTTCGATATGCGATGCGCGTAAAGTGTTGACTATTAGCGATATGCGAAAATCGTTTATCTTGGGCGTATTTGTGACCAGCGGCAGGGTTGTTTGTAAATTCGCCAAGCATGGAGAGGTGCGTTGTCAAGAAAAATTGTAGGACGGTAGTAGCCGAGTTTACAAGTTGACGAGTTCTTCAGTTTACGAGTTTACGAGTTTACAAGTTTACAAGTTGTTAGCTTCTTTAGTTTACAAGTTGACGAGTTGACGAGTTTACGAGTTGTTAGCTTCTGTGTTCATGACTGCTCATACAAAAGTCACGAGTTGACAAGTTCACGAGTTGTTGGGCAGTTAGCATCTTTGCTGATGTCCGCTAACTCCCATTAACTCCTGCTAATTCCCATTAACTCCCGTCAACTTCTGTTGCCTCTGAGCTATCTTTTCTTGTTCCTGTTGGCGCGCTGTTGGCGGTATTTGGCCTTTTGACGGGCCGACCCACTGCCATGTGCGCCAGTGATGTATTGCTTCTTTTTGGCTTTGGTCTTTACCTTTGCATCGTCCTTTTGCTCTTTCGGTGGTTTGCGAAACACCAAGCCATTCTCTAAAATATCGTCAAAATCGTTCATGTCTGTAGGTGTGATATCTGTTAATGATGGAACAGTCGTACGCCTGTCATGGCCATGGCGATACCATATTTATCGCATGTCTCAATCACATGGTCGTCGCGAATGGAGCCTCCGGCTTGGGCGATGTACGCTACACCGCTCTTGTGCGCGCGTTCAATGTTGTCACCAAAGGGGAAGAAGGCGTCGCTACCCAAGGCCACATCCTTGTTTTGGGCTATCCAGGCCTTCTTTTCATCTGCGGTGAACGGCTCCGGTTTGGTGGTGAAGAAGTGTTGCCAAGTGCCTTCGTGCAGCAAATCTTCGCATTCGTCACCAATGTACTGGTCAATGGTGTTGTCACGATCGGCACGGTGAATGTCCTCCTTGAAGGGCAAATTCATGACCTTTGGGCATTGGCGCAGCCACCATATGTCGGCCTTTTGCCCCGCCAGGCGTGTGCAATGGATGCGGCTCTGCTGTCCGGCACCGATGCCGATGGCCTGTCCGTCCTTCACATAGCATACGCTGTTGCTCTGAGTGTACTTGAGGATGATGAGGGCGATGATGAGATCGCGCTTGGCTTCATCGCTGAAGTGCTTGTTTTTGGTGGGGATATGCATGAAGAGCAAATCGTCATCAAGCTTGATGTCATTGCGTCCTTGCTCGAAGGTAATGCCGAAAATCTGTCGCCGTTCGATGGGTGCGGGAACGTAATTGGGGTCTATTTGGATGACATTATAAGTGCCTTTGCGCTTTTGTTTTAAGATGTCGAGTGCCTCAGGCGTGTAGTCGGGTGCGATAACGCCATCGCTCACCTCCCGCTTAATCAATGTGGCCGTGGCAGCATCGCAGGTGTCGCTCAGTGCTACAAAGTCGCCATACGAGCACATGCGGTCGGCTCCGCGTGCCCTGGCGTAGGCACATGCCAGCGGCGAAAGTTCCATCTTGGCGTCATCAACAAAGTAAATCCGCTTCAATGTGTCGCTCAAAGGAAGTCCGATGGCGGCTCCTGCCGGCGAAACATGCTTGAACGAGGCTGCCGATGGCAAACCGGTTGCGGCTTTTAACTCTTTCACCAGCTGCCAACTGTTCAGGGCATCGAGGAAATTGATGTAGCCTGGTCGGCCATTCAACTCTGTGATGGGTAACTCGCCTTCGTCCATATAAATGCGCGAAGGCTTTTGGTTGGGATTGCATCCGTACTTCAATGCTAATTCTTTCATGATGGAATCGTATTTTATTTTGTTACAAAGTTACGAATAATTATTTTGTTATGCTGTGTATATGTCTGTTTTTTACACCTTTGTCAACTATCTTACTTGATGGCAAAAAAATAAAGGTCAGCATGCAATTGCATTCGTATTTTTTCAGTACTTTTGTGTCGTGTTAACAATTGATGGGTTGAAAAGCACAAGTTTCAACAGGTCAATCGGTGGCAAGACATGTCAAAATAGGGATGTTCATCAGCGTATGTTACACGATTTAAAGCTCCTTCTGCAAGAAGTGGAGGCTACGATTGGTAAAAAGGTAACCCAATCTTCTGATTTTGAAAAGCTGGCCCAATTGTTTTCCAATCGTGGGTTAAGCATGACGGAGAGCGCGCTCAAGAGCGTGTGGAACCATGTCAGCATGAAAGAAAAGCCGTCCAAGGCTACATTGGACGTGCTGGCTTTGTTTGCCGGATTCCAGAGTTGGGACGATTTTAAGCAGGCTTTGCATGGTGAAAACAATGGTGATTTGGAGGGTGAAGACCATTCCAAACGCCTTCGTCATGGCTGAGACTGATAGGTTGATGACAGGGAAATGCGTCGTTTGCATCAGGTGGTAGATATATAAAAACAGGTGGTAGATATATAAAAAGAGGTTCAATGAGCGAAATCATTAAACCTCTTTTTATATGTTCTAAAGTCTGAAAAGACTGCGTGTTACTTGGTTGTAACCGTTCTTCTTTCCTGAATGCGAGCCCTCTTACCTGTAAGGCCACGCAGATAGTAAAGCTTAGCACGACGTACCTTACCGCGTTTGTTCACTTCGATAGAGTCGATGTTGGGTGACTCGATAGGGAAGATACGCTCAACGCCTACTGTACCAGACATCTTGCGAACGGTGAAACGCTTCTTGGTGCCATGTCCTGAAATCTTGATAACAACACCACGGTAGAGCTGAATACGCTGCTTGGCTCCCTCGACGATTTTGTAAGCGACAGTAATAGTATCTCCAGCTTTGAACTCTGGGAACTCCTTGCCGGTTGCAAATGCTTCTTCAGCAACTTTAATTAAATCCATTGTATTTGGTCATTAAATATTGTTTGTCGTTCCAACACAACATGGCAAGTAACTCTTCTACTGCCAGCGGTTATGCCGAAAAGCGGTGCAAAGTTACGACAAATATACCAAACTCGCAAGCATTATTGCTTTTTTGTGCATGATGGTGCATGGTTCTTGCTTTTTTTCCATTCGTCAGAACGCCTGCGTTCGTTGGTTTCGTCCCATGCAATTTGCTTCAATTATTTCATTTGTTGTTCAATTAATCCCTCAAAAGAAACGGCGTAGAATGGCGATATCGTAGAGGATGGGTGTTAAATTTTATTATAAGATTGTAAGCGAAACGGATAGATACGAATGCTTTAACTATCTTTGTACAATAAAAACAATATTTTGTATGATGCAAAAACGATTAGTAGGAGCGTGCATCGGCATGTGCATGGTGTGTGCGTCGTGCGTACATCAGTACCAACTCACGAGCGTTCAGCGCACGCGTATCGTGGTAGACCAGCGCTATGATGCCACGCATGATAAGGTTGTTGAGATGTTGATGCGACCTTATAAAGAAAATGTTGACAGCCTCATGGCACCGGTGGTGGGGCGAGTGGCTCGTGACATGAGTGTGAAACGACCAGAAAGCACGCTGTCAAACTTATTGTCTGACATCCTGGTATGGGGTGGAAAGAAAGCCAACGACGCACCCGATTTCGCCGTATATAATATGGGTGGCATCCGTGCGGCATTGGTCAAGGGCGACGTGACCATTGGCGACGTGGTGGATGTGGCGCCCTTTGAGAACAAACTTTGCCTGCTTACGCTCACGGGATCGCAAGTTCTTCAGCTCTTTGAGCAGATGGCAAGCGTGGGTGGTGAAGGCGTGAGTAAGGAGGTACGGTTGGTGATTACCAAAGATAGACGACTCAAATCGGCCTTGATTAACGGGCAGAAAATAAATCCAAACGCTAAATATCGCATCGCAACCTTGGACTATCTCGCACAGGGCAATGACAAACTCGTGGCCTTCAAGCACAAGACGGATGTGGTGTCGCCACAGGTTTACGAGAACAACGTGCGCTTCATCATCATGGACTACTTTAGACAACAGGCGGCAAAGCATGTGGAAGTAGACGCGAAGATAGAAGGAAGAATTGTCATAGAATAGATTTGACCATCAAAATGAAGGAGAAAAAACAAATGAAGAGATACCTGTTTGTAACCATGGCGTTGCTCATGATGGCCGTGATGCCAATGGCGGCGCAAGACAAAACCTTGACCATTCTGCACACCAACGACACACATAGTTGCATTTATCCCTTGAATCCCAATTTGGCCGACACGATGTTGGCAGACCGAGGTGGATTCATTCGCCGCATCGAGATGTTGAAGCAAGAGCGGAAGAAAGACCCCGATTTGTTGCTGTTCGATAGCGGTGACTTCAGTCAGGGTTCACCTTATTATACCCTTTACAAAGGCGAAGTGGAGGTGAAGCTGATGAACAGGATGGGCTATGATGCGGGTACGATTGGCAACCATGAGTTTGATTTCGGCATGGAAAACTTCGCTTTCATCCTCCGGAACCTGCGTTTTCCCATCGTCTGCACCAACTACGATTTTACGGGAACGCCTTGTGAAGGTCTGGTTAAGCCTTACTTAATCATCAAGCGCAAAGGCATTAAGATTGGTGTCTTCGGTCTTTCGCCGGCTTTAGATGGACTGGTTGATGCCCAGAAATGCAAGGGTGTGCGGTATTTAGACCCTGTGAAGACGGCGCACGACACGGCTCTGATGCTCAAGCGCGACAAAAAATGCGACCTGGTGATATGTATTTCTCACTTAGGATGGTTGGATGGCAGCCAAGGCGAAAAAGCCATGATTGCAGGGTCGCGGTATATCGACTTGGTCTTGGGTGGGCATTCGCACTCTTATTTCAAGACTCTGGAGTACGCAAAGAACCTGGATGGAAAAGAGATTCCTGTCGATCAGAACGGCAAACACGCGGTGTTTGTGGGTAAACTGAAACTCTCTTTCGTCAAGAAAAAATAAAGAAAAAGGCGCTGAAGCAGCGCCTTCAAGTCAGATAGCGGCTTGCAATCCGTGGCACTGATGATGTGCCGGAAGGGTTGTAAGCCGCTGTTTGTTATTCAAAATAGAAGGTGAGCACAATCATTTTGGACCGAGATCGATTCACGGATTTGGCATACGGAATCATGTTTTTATCCTTCAAACCGTCCGCATGCTTGGCATCGTAGCTGTTGGTCAGGCCAAACAAAAACTTCAATTCGGGTCTTAATTTGAAATAAGGTAGGTAGAAATCGCATCCCACCCCCACCTCTGCGAATGTTTCATATCGCTTCAAGGCAACGTATTGGTCACTGTTGCCGCTCAAATTCACCATGGGATTCACGCCTGCCATGAGGTAAGGACGATGGTTGTTGAAGCGAGGTGCGGCAAAAATCAAGTCGAGTGCGGTAGAAATGTACGCCGTCTTTATATCTTGTCGCTCTTCGATGGCCTGCCCATTCGCATCCTGTTTGTTGAAATTGTGAAACGTCAAGTGGCGATTACCGAAGTACATGGCAGGGGCGATGCGGAATTGAAAGTTGGTACTCAGTCTGAATTCGCCCAGCACGCCCACCGTTAAACCTGCGTCCCAGCGGTCTTGATCGGTCGTGATGAGTGCTTCGCTCGTCGAACCATCTTCGTGCGTGATGTGCTGTGTGCCAACGTTATTGAACTCAATGTCCTGAAAATGAGTGCCCAGCAGCACGCCGAAATGGAACGGGCGCAGGTCGGTATACGGCCGATTTTGCACCGTCCGGTCGGGCTGCGCATGAGCAACCATCGCGCACAGCGCCAGCAGCAGAATCTGAAAAACCTTCTTCATGATGTATCATTAACGCTATTTTTCGGCGGATATTGCCTTGGGTGCGCTGGGTTTTGACGATAAAAATGAAAACACAAAGTTCTTAATAGTTTTGAAAAAAGTGGCAATCTTACGCTTATCTCGAAAAATATGCTTATTTTTGTTGACAAGCCATCCCATCTAAAGAAAACTTGTTGAGCGTTTTGCACGGTTTTTTCATCTTCCAACAAGTTTTGTTGTGAGGACATGCGGGTGGATGGATGAATGAAAATCGTTGGATGAATGCCAGTCCATACACCAACACCATCAGTTCAGAAAGAATGTAACCAAAATCATAAAAACTATGTATCATTATTTTAGAAAATCTTTTTTAGGAATTACAATGTTATGCGCGGCCCTGTGTGCAACCACACTAACGGGCTGCACAGACAAGAAAGGAGCCGATTTGGACAACAACCCTTTGATGAAAGAGAGCACGCTACCTTTTGGCGCGCCTGATTTTAGTAAAATCAAAACCGAACATTTTTTGCCAGCGATGAAAGCTGGAATCGAACAACAGCGTGAGGCCATCAAGGCCATTGTGGATAACAAGGACTCGGCGACATTCGAGAACACCATTCTGGCTTACGAAAAGAGTGGCGTATTGCTCGACCGAGTAACCAGCATTTTCTATGGGCTTACCAGTGCAGACAAGACCCCTGAACTGGAGAAAGTAGAGAACGAGGCTGTGCCTTTGCTCACCGATTTCAACAACGAGATATCGTTCAACCAACCTTTCTTCGATCGAATCAAATATGTTTACGATCACGAACACGATAAGTTGCAAGGCGAAGACAAAAAGTTGTTGGAAGAAGTGTATAAGAATTTCGTGCGTTCTGGGGCTTTGTTGCCGGCAGATAAGAAAAAGCGCATGGAGGAAATCAACAACAAAATTGCCAAATTGCAGCAGGATTTTGGTAACATGTTGCCAAAAGCTACCAACGAAGCGGCCATTTGGGTGGACAAGGTTGAAGACCTGGCCGGACTGAGTGAGGCGGATATCGCACAGTGCAAGAAAGACGCTGAGAGCCGTGATGGCAAGGCGCCTTACTGCATCGTGATTACCAACACCACGCAACAGCCCATCTTGGCAAGCCTTGAAAACCGTGCGTTGCGCGAGCGTGTGTTCAATGCTTCCATTCATCGTGCCGACGGAACAGGAAAATTCAACACCTTCCCCATCATCGTTGAGATGGCAAAGCTGCGTGCTGAGAAGGCCGAACTGATGGGATTCAAGAATTATGCGGCCTACTCGCTGGACAATACCATGGCGAAAAATATGGACAATTTAAATGCTTTCCTCAAGCAGTTGATTGGTGCTTACACGCCAAAGGCCGATGAGGAAACGCGCGCCATCGAGGCGTATGCGCAGAAAACCATGGGAACTGATTTCAAATTGCAGCCTTACGACCGGTTCTATTATTCGGCTAAGATGAAGAAAGAGCAGTTCAACTTCTCGGAAGATGAGGTGAAACCCTATTTCAACCTCGACTCTGTACTGGTTAATGGCGTGTTCTTTGCCGCCAATAAGGCTTACGGACTTTCTTTCAAAGAGCGTACCGACCTGCCTACTTACCACAAGGACATGAAGGTGTTCGACGTGATGGACAAGGATGGCAAGCAGCTGGCATTGTTCTATGTTGACTATTTCCGCCGACCAACCAAGCGCGGTGGCGCATGGATGAGCTCGTTTGCCAAGCAGAGCAAGTTGCGCAACCAGCTGCCTATGATATATAATGTGTGCAACTTTGCCAAGGCTCCCGAGG
This sequence comes from Prevotella sp. BV3P1, assembly GCF_000479005.1. Taxonomy (GTDB): domain Bacteria; phylum Bacteroidota; class Bacteroidia; order Bacteroidales; family Bacteroidaceae; genus Prevotella. The sequence goes on from NZ_AWXC01000043.1 coordinate 39,854, forward strand.
GACAACCCACGTTGCTTACTTGGGATGAGGCAACCACCATGTTCCACGAGTTTGGCCATGCGCTGCACGGAATGCTCTCGAATTGTAAGTACAACACGTTGAGTGGAACGGCTGTGACGCGCGACTTCGTAGAGATGCCCTCACAGTTTAACGAGTCGTTTGCCGTCATTCCCGAAGTGTTCGCTAACTTCGCCAAGCATTATAAGACCCAAAAACCCATGCCGGAAGAGTTGAAACAGAAGATGCTCAACTCACTTCAATTCCATTCAGCATACGCCTTGGGCGAGAACCTGGCAGCCACCTGTCTGGATTTGGCTTGGCACAACATGGCTTCATCGCAAATTCCTGCGGCCGACAAGGCTGGCGAGTTTGAGACAAAGGCACTCCAAGGAATTGGACTGTACAACGTTCAGATTCCTCCACGCTATTCTACCTCGTACTTCAACCATGTGTGGGGCGGCGGCTATGCGGCTGGCTATTACAGCTATCTGTGGTCGGAGGTGCTCGCTGTTAACGTGGCCGACTACTTCAAGGCGCATGGCGCATTGAAACCAGAGGTAGGTCAGGCTTTCCGTGACAAGGTGCTCAGCCGAGGCAATACGGGCGACCTGATGCAGATGTTCTGCGACTTTACAGGCTTGAAGGCACCTGATGCCAAGGCCTTGTTGAAGGCTCGTGGACTTTGATAGACCTTCGTCTAAAGACTGATTAGAATTTTAATTAGAGCGTTACCTCATCTTGTTTTCCTAGCAGGTGGCCGATTTTTCAGGCCCATCGCTACTGCCAAGTGAAACAAGATGGGGCAACATGTTTTTATGATAAGCTGACTTGTGTCGGAAAACTGTCACGCAGAACTTGCCTCATGCCCCGCTCTCAAATCCCGCCCTTATATTCTCTTGTTTTCCAGCCGTTTAGAACATTTTTCCAAAAGCATAAAGATTGAATGGCAAAGTCATTGAGTTTAGCGTCCAAAGTCATTGGGTTTGGCATCCAAATGCAGTGGGTTTGCGCTCCAAAGTCATGGAGTTTGAAAATCCTCCCCAAAAACTTGGGCGGGCCACGGGTGAAATGAGGCGAATAGGGCGTGCAGCGTAGGGTAGCACCAAGGATTCGCATCACTTTTTCTTTCGTGGCGAATTTCAATTTCACATCAAAAAACCTTTTTCATTGAAAGTACCGTGCGTATTCTATGTAAAATAACGTTTTTTACAATCATTGATGCGGTTCATTCAAGTGTTTTTCGTAACTTTGTGGGCAAATACACATAAAAATATGGCTGGAGTAAAACAAATTAAAACAGCGTTGGTTTCCGTCTTTCACAAAGATGGATTGGAGACACTGTTGGCAAAGTTGGATTCTGAGGGCGTTAAATTCCTTTCAACAGGTGGTACACAACGGTTTATCGAGTCGTTGGGCTACGAATGTCAAACGGTGGAGAGCGTGACTTCTTATCCATCTATCTTGGGTGGACGCGTCAAGACGTTGCACCCCAAGGTGTTCGGTGGTATCCTTGCCCGTCGTGAAAACGAGGGCGACAAGGCGCAGATGCAGCAATATGACATCCCGGCAATCGACTTGGTGGTGGTTGACCTTTATCCTTTCGAGGAGACTGTGGCCAGTGGTGCTTCAGAACAAGAAATCATTGAGAAGATTGACATTGGGGGTATCTCCCTGATTCGCGCTGGTGCTAAAAACTTCAACGATGTGGTTATCGTGCCAAGTAAGAACGAATATGGCATGTTGCAGGGCATCCTTGACAAGAATGGCGCACAAACCACGCTCGAAGAGCGAAAGCAGTTTGCCGAGCGTGCCTTTGGGGTGAGCAGCCACTATGACACGGCTATCCACCAATGGTTTGCAAAATAAAGATGATATAGGCTGGCAGGGGGTGGCTCCGTGTCGGCATTTAGGCCTAAAAATAAAATATAAACAGATATGGGATTTTTTTCTTTTATCCAAGAAATAGCAATGGACTTGGGTACCGCCAACACCATCATCATCAGTGATGACAAGATTGTGGTTGATGAACCGTCGGTTGTTGCGCTGGATCGTCGCACCGACAAGATGATTGCTGTGGGCGAGAAGGCGAAGTTGATGTACGAGAAGACGCACGACAACATTCGCACCATTCGTCCGCTGCGCGACGGAGTAATCGCCGACTTTACGGCCTGCGAGCAGATGATGCGTGGCTTAATCAAGATGGTGAGACCTGGTAGACGCTTGTTCTCAACGTCACTTCGCATGGTCATCGGGGTTCCATCGGGCAGTACCGAGGTGGAACTTCGTGCCGTACGCGACTCGGCAGAACATGCCGACGGTCGTGATGTGTACCTGATTTTTGAACCGATGGCGGCCGCCATTGGTATCGGTATCGACGTTGAGGCACCGGAAGGCAACATGATTGTGGACATCGGTGGAGGTAGTACCGAGATTGCTGTGATCTCGTTGGGTGGCATTGTGTCGAACAACTCCATTCGTACGGCCGGTGATGACTTGACGGCCGACATCCAGGAATACATGAGTAGGCAGCACAATGTCAAGGTCAGCGAGCGCATGGCTGAACGTATCAAGATTCACGTTGGCTCTGCGTTGACCGATTTGGGCGAAGAGGCTCCTGAGGATTATGTGGTTCATGGACCTAACAGAATTACAGCCTTGCCGATGGAGGTGCCCGTTTGTTATCAAGAAATAGCGCACTGTTTGGATAAGACCGTGGCCAAGATAGAGAATGCAGTGCTGTCTGCTTTGGAGGCAACGCCGCCTGAGTTGTACGCAGACATTGTGAAAAATGGCATCTATCTCAGTGGTGGCGGAGCCTTGCTGCGCGGACTTGACAGGCGATTGACTGACAAAATCAACATTCCTTTCCACATTGCAGAAGATCCATTGCACAGTGTGGCAAAGGGAGCAGGCATCGCTTTGAAGAATGTAGACCGCTTCTCGTTCTTGATGAGATAACGGTTAAGGGTTTGTGACACTGAAAATCAATTGTATGCATGCGGAATCTCATTGAGTTTCTTGCAAAACACCACCATTGGTTTGTTTTTATATTGCTTGAAGCTATCAGTTTTACGTTGCTGTTCAGGTACAACAGTTACCAGAACAGCGTGTGGTTCTCGTCTGCGAATGTCGTGACGGGAAAGGTCTATGAGTGGAGTTCGCAACTGGAAAAATTCTTCTCATTGGCCACGGTCAACCAGCATTTGACCCAACGAAATCTGGCTTTAGAGCAAAAAGTTGTGGAGCTTTCGGAGAAGCTGACGGCTGTAACGAAGGATTCATCATACGTCAAAGCCGATGTCACCCAGCAGTTGTCCCAGTTTAAGCAGATTCCTGCCAAGGTGGTGAGCAACTCTTTGAAGGATGCCAACAACCTGATGACCATTGATAAAGGGTCGGTTGACGGTGTGCGAAAAGACATGGGTGTGGTCAGTGGGACAGGCGTTGTGGGGATTGTTTATTTGGTTTCGTCACACTATGCCGTCGTGATTCCGCTGCTCAACGCAAAGTCGAATGTGAGTTGTAAGATTGAGAATCGCAACTATTTTGGTTTTCTCAACTGGCGTGGAGGCTCCACCGATCAGGCCTTCTTGGATGACATTCCACGGCATGCGCGTTTCAAATTGCACGAAAACATCGTAACCAGTGGTTACTCATCGGTGTTCCCGCCTGGCATTTTGGTGGGAAAAATTTTGCATGTTTACAATTCTCCTGATGGTGCTTCGTATCGGTTGTGCGTTCAGCTCGCCACCGATTTTTCCACATTGCGTGATGTTTCCGTCATCGACAACACGCTGATGAAAGAGCGAATTGAGGTGATGAGAGCCGCACGTGATTCGATGGAAGTGAAAGACGATTAAAGTTATTGGATATGAGTATAGACATATTGAAAGGAATATCATTCTTTGTCCTGCTCTTGTTGCTGCAAGTGTTGGTGTTCAACCATATCCATCTCTTTGGTTTCGCCACCCCTTTGCTGTATGTTTACGTCATGTTGCTCTTCCGACGCAACTTCCCTAAGTGGGCAATCTTGTGTTGCGGATTCTTAGGGGGCTTATGTGTTGACATCTTTTCCAACACCCCTGGCTTGGCCGCAGCCAGCATGACGTTCATCGGTTTGCTGCAACCTTACGTGCTGATGTTATTCTTGCCTCGCGAGAGTGCTGATGATTTGCAGCCGTCCATGCGGTCGTTGGGCGTGGTATCGTTTTTGAATTATGCGTTGTTGCTGGTGTTTTTGTACTGCATTGTCTTTTTCACACTCGAGTCATTCAGCTTCTTCAATTGGATGCAATGGCTCAAATGCGTTGGCGGCAGCACGGTACTGACATTAATATTGCTGCTCACTTTAGAAAACATGCGGAAGAGTTAGTGGGTGGATGAGGCTTTTGTTGCGGATGAATGAAGGATTATAATCTTGAAAAACGTAGATATGTCATAGCCGGGGTGGCCATCGTGATTGTGGTCATCTATATCATTCGTCTGTTTACCTTGCAGTTGTTAAGCGACGATTATAAGAAGAATGCCGACAGTAACGCCTTTCTTAAGAAGATAGATTATCCCTCTCGTGGCATCATTACCGATCGCCATGGCAAACTCATGGTGTACAACCAGCCTGCTTACGACATCATGGTGGTGATGAATGAGCAGAAAAACAGGATTGACACCCTCGAGTTTTGCGAAGCCTTGGGCATTACCAAAGACTTTTTTAAGGCGCGCATGGCCGAGATTAAGGATAGAAACAAAAATCCCGGTTATTCGCGTTTTACGCAACAACTCTTCATGAGTCAGTTGAGCGACAAAGAGTTCAGCGTGTTTCAAGAGAAGATGTATCGCTTTCCAGGGTTCTATGTTCAGAAGCGAAGCATTCGGCAATATCAATATCCTTACGCAGCACATGTGTTGGGAGATGTGGCCGAAGTTTCGCCAAGTGACATCGAAGCGGACGACTATTACCAGGCTGGCGACTATATAGGAAAGTTGGGTGTGGAGCGTTCTTACGAGAAACAGTTGCGTGGACAGAAAGGTGTTCAAATCTTGTTGCGTGACGTGCACGGCAAAGTTCAGGGGAGTTATCAAAACGGCGAGCTTGATACTAAGCCCATTCCCGGCAAGAACCTCACTCTATCCATCGACCTTGATCTGCAAGCGTTGGGTGAGAGATTGCTGCAAGGAAAGATAGGAAGCATCGTTGCCATTGAGCCTTCCACGGGCGAAGTGCTGTGCATGGTGTCGTCACCCACCTACGATCCGCGTTGGATGGTGGGGAAGAAAAGGGCGAAAGTTCATCGTGCGTTGCAGCGAAACCAATGGAAACCCCTGCTGAATCGAAGCATCATGGGGCAGTATCCACCAGGGTCTACCTTCAAAACTACGCAGGCTTTGACCTATCTCTCAGAGGGAATCATCTCTCCCTCCACGTCGTTTGCTTGCCATCGCGGATTCTATTACCGCGGACTTCACGTGGGTTGTCACGGTCATGCCTCACCCTTGTCACTCGTACCGGCCATCAGTACGTCGTGCAACGCTTATTTCTGTTGGGGATTGTACTATATGATAGGCAACCGACGCAAATACAAGAACGTGCAAACCGCCATGGACACTTGGCGCGACTACATGGTGAGCATGGGCTTTGGCTATAAACTTGGCATCGATTTGCCAAGTGAAAAGCGCGGATTGATACCCAATTCGGCTTTCTATGACAAAGCCTATCATGGTTCATGGAACGGCTTAACCATCATTAGTATCTCCATTGGACAGGGAGAAGTGAACCTCACTCCCTTGCAAATTGCCAACCTTGGGGCAACCATTGCTAACCGGGGCTACTATCATGTGCCGCATGTGGTGCGCAAAGTGCAAGGCGAACCGCTCGATACCCTGTTCACTCGACGCCATTATACCAAGGCCAACAAGCGGGCATACGAATATGTTGTGGCGGGAATGCGTTCGGCTGTTGAGCGCGGAACCTGCCGAGCTGCCAATCGAGCTGATTATGCTGTGTGCGGAAAGACAGGTACGGCGCAGAATCGGGGACACGACCATTCGGTCTTCATGGGCTTCGCTCCGATGAACAACCCAAAGATAGCCATTGCCGTATATGTGGAGAATGGCGGATTTGGAGCCGATTATGGTGTGCCAATTGGTTCTCTCATGATGGAACAATATATTAAAGGAAAGCTTTCTCCGGCATCGGAAGCGAAAGCAAAAACAATGCAAAATCGTCGAATAGGATATGGCTCGAGTAACCGATAAACCCTCTGGAGTGTTTCGTTCACTTGACTGGTGGACCATTCTCATCTACATGGCGCTGCTCATCTTTGGGTGGCTCAGTGTGTGTGGAGCCAGCTATACCTACGGTGACACCGATATTTTCAGCCTCAGTACGCGGTCGGGTATGCAGATTGTGTGGATTGCCACCTCCGTCTTCTTAGGCATGGTGCTGGTTTTACTCGATGATAGATTCTACGATATGTTCTCGTACATCATCTATGTTGCCTTCCTCGTGCTGCTCTTTGCCACCATCTTTAATCCGCATGACATCAAAGGTTCGCGCTCATGGTTGGTGCTGGGACCGATTAGATTGCAGCCCGCAGAGTTTGCGAAGTTCGCAACAGCGTTGGCCGTGTCAAAGTTTATGGGGCGCTATGGCTTTGACATTCATCAATGGAAAGACTTTGCCATCGCCATGGGTATTGTCCTGTTGCCCATGCTCTTCATCATTGCGCAGAAAGAAACAGGTTCTGCCTTGGTTTATTTATCGTTCTTCCTGATGTTCTATCGCGAGGGAATGCCAGGCAGTGTGTTGTTTACAGGCGTGGCGATGGTGATTTATTTCGTGTTGGGTATCAAGTATGAGGATACCGCATTGTGGTCGCTACCCGTTTCTGCGGGCAAGTTCATGGTGCTGTTATTGGTACAGTTGTTCTCGGCTTCGATGGTGTATCTCTATTGTAAGGATAAGCGGCAAGCCCGTTTTATGTTGTTGGTTTGCTTGGGAGTCACCGCGCTATCGCTGCTTTTTGCTCAATTTGTGCTTCCCTTTGACGTGGTTTGGGTGCAGCTCATCGTGTCCATTGTGCTGATTGGTTATCTGACTTATTGTTGGCTGGCCAGTCAAATGAGGAGTTATCTCTACATCGCATTGTTTGCTGTTGGTTCAATCGTGTTTTTCTATTCGGCCGACTACGTGCTCAATAACGTGATGAAGCCGCACCAACGCGTGCGCATCACCGTGCTGTTAGGGTTGGAAGAAGATGTGGCCGGGGCGGGTTATAACGTTCATCAGAGTGAGATTGCCATTGGTGCGGGCGGACTAAGGGGGAAAGGATTCCTCAATGGAACCCAAACCAAGCTGAAGTTTGTGCCCGAACAAGACACCGATTTCATCTTCTGTACGGTGGGAGAGGAAGAAGGATTCATTGGTTCTGCCGGCGTGTTGGTGCTTTTCTTGGCATTAATCTTGCGACTCATCAAGCTGGCCGAACGACAGCCGTTTGCTTTTGGGCGCATCTATGGATATAGCGTGGCCAGTATCTTTCTGTTCCATGTCTTCATCAACGTGGGCATGGTGTTAGGACTTACGCCTGTCATCGGCATTCCTTTGCCGTTTTTCAGTTATGGCGGTTCGTCGCTTTGGGGCTTCACCCTCCTGTTATTCATCTTCCTCAGGATAGACGCGGGGCGCAACTTGGTGCACACATAAGCTACCAATTTCTCAAAAGCACCAAACCCCTTACCGTTTCGTCAGGCTCACTCCCACGTTGCTGATGCCTGGTAAAATCTCTCTTTTCATGTCATGACGAACGCTGATGTGCAGCGAATCACCTTCGTGTAAGTCCATCGTAGTGATGTCAAACGCATATTGATAGTAGCCAATTCCTTGTCCCTTGGGCACCCCATTGGCACCAATGAGCGCGCAATTGAGCGTGTCAACGTATTTGGTATGCGCCGGATGAACGGTTTGCTCAACGATGAGCGTGAGTCCCATGAACGGATATTCGTTGTTGATTCGCAGGGCCAACGCCGATTGGTAACGTCCAGATGCTTTCAACTTGGGCACATCAAACGCCAGACTGTCATTCTTTTCCCAGCCTGCAAGCGGTGTATGACGAAAGGTGTCATACACTTTTTTTTCGTTGCAAGCTGCAAAAAGGATGCAAAGGATGAGTGCTACCCCCAACTTTCTCATGTCCTATCAATTATCTGCCTGACGTTCTTGATTGTCATTTCGATCCGTTCTCGGCCTGCGGTTTTGGTTGTTTCTGCGCCGATTGTTATTGTTTGCCCGTCTTGCATTGCCATCTGAAGCCTCCGTGTTGGGCCTTTTCTTTCGGTTTTTGTTTTTGTCAAACCTACTGATGTCAGCACCGGCAAGCAAATCCTTGTGCTTGGGTTCCTCTTTCTTCTGCCCATCATTCAAGAGCGAAGCCGGCTTTTCGCCCCGCTTGTTCATTTCGATGATTTCCTGAACGCGTTGGATATCAATCGTTTCGAGGTCCACGGCAGCGTTCTTTTCACTGGTGTAGGTCACCATGCCTGTGAGGATGTCTGCCTTGAAATGATAATAATCCTTGTCCACCGTGTGCAGTACAATCTCCCTGCTGGGCAGTTTTCGACTGGCTTCCAGATAGTCGTCGGCCTCGTAGTTGAGGCAGCATTTCAGTTTGGCGCACATTCCAGCCAGCTTTTGTGGGTTCAACGAGATGTCTTGGATGCGTGCCGAATTGGTGCTAACCGACACGAAGTTCTTCATCCAGGTGGCGCAGCAAAGCTCTCGTCCACACGGTCCGGTGCCGCCAATGCGCCCTGCTTCCTGTCGGGCACCAATCTGTTTCATCTCAATGCGTACGTGGAAAGTTTCTGCCAGCACTTTGATGAGCTGCCTGAAGTCTACGCGTTCGTCGGCGATATAGTAGAAGATGGCCTTGTTGCCGTCGCCCTGATACTCCACGTCGCCTATCTTCATTTGCAGACCAAGATCCTTCGCAATCTTTCTACTCTGTATCATGGTGTCGTGTTCGCGAGCCTTCGCCTCCCTGTATTTCTCCATGTCCACCTCTTTGGCGATGCGGTAGATGCGTTTAATCTCATCTTGCGATTTCAGATTAGCCTTCTTCATTTGCAGCTTCACCAGGCTTCCGGTGAGCGTCACCACGCCAATGTCGTGTCCCGGATTGGCTTCCACGGCCACGATGTCGCCCTTTTTCAGGTCCAACCCGTTCACGTTGTGGAAATATCCCTTTCGGGTATTCTTGAACTGAACCTCCACCAAGTCGGTCGTCAGGTTGTTTCCTGGGATGTCAGCCAGCCAGTCATAGGTGTTCAACTGCTTGTCTTGGCGGCCACACGAGTGGCGGCAAAGGCCTCTGTCACACCCGTTGGCTATCTTGAATTTCATATTTTTGTAATCCATTGTGTAAAAGTTGAGTGGAAGAATGCCGCTGTCACGGTTGTCGGCGGTGTGCCTTCTCGTGGACGACATTCTTGTATATATTGTTATTTTTTGATGAGCAGAATAATCATTTCCAACGCCATGTTGAAGAAAACAATCTTTGCATTGGCGTTTTGCCCGATGTCTCTTCGTGCCGAGGCGAACAGTTCTTCAATCTCCATGACGTTGGCTTCGTTGATGAATCGGGCGAAGTTCTTGGCAAAATCCTCCTCTTCCATCGTCATGTAGTTCAGCTCGGGCAGGCGAAAGTTGTACATGAAGTTTTCGCGAACCATTCTGCTGAAGTAGTCCAGCATGCGCCGCTGCTTCTCTCGTCCGTAGCCGGCAACGCCCTCAGTCCATTTCTTCAGCTCCTTCACGTTGCGCATGTACGCCAGTCGCATCAGTTGTTTGAACGTTTCCAGAAACTGTCTGTTCTCGTTGTCAGCATCCAGCGTCTCCAGTGCTTTCAGCCAGTTGCCGTTGGCCGTGCGTGCTATGCGGTGCGCCATGTCGGCTTCCAGTCCGCGTTTTTCTACCAACGCTTTCTCAATGGCCTGGTCGTCAATGCGCCTCACGTCGATGCGTTGCACGCGACTTCGGATGGTTTCGAGCAGTTTTTCGGGCTCCTCGCACACCAGGATGAACAGGGTTTGCAGGGGCGGCTCTTCCAGTAGCTTGAGCAGTTTGTTGGCACAAACCTGATTCATGCGCTCGGGCAGCCAGATGAGGGAGATTTTATACCCGCCCTGACTCGATTTTAAGCTCAGCTTGCGGGTCAGCTCATCGCTCTCTGCCTCAAATATTTGGGCTTGCTGCGTGGTGGCCTTCATGCGGTCGAGCCATTGATCCATGCTGAAATAAGCACCTTCTTTGAGCAGCGTTCGCCATTCCCTGCCAAAGTCGTCGCTCACCATTTTGTGGTCAGATGAGGTGCCTGTTGGGCGAATCACGGGGAAGGTGAAGTGCAAATCGGGATGCTCCCAGTTGCGCAGCATGGCCTCGGCATTGGTCACGGCATGGTCGTTGTTCAGCACCGATTGCCCCTTTTCGTTGCGTTCGCCCAGCAAATAGGAGGCGAAAGCCAAGGCCAAGGCCAACTTGCCACTGCCGTACGGGCCGCAAAGCATGATGGCATGGGGCACACGGTTCTCGCGCACCAGCTGTAAAAGGCGCGCCTGAGCGTCTTCCTGTCCGATTACTTCGCTGAATTTCACTGTCTCAAAATCGTTGTTGTGGGCCGTTGCCAGCTGCCTTTCCGGCTCGAGCCATCTGTTTGCAAAGTTAGTAAAAAATTCATGAATTATGCTTTGCCCTGCCGATTATTTGTCACTTCCAGGCCAAGCTCTATCATTAAAAAAGGTTGTTTGTTGTCATAAACAATCATGTTTTTTTGTTTCAACAACGAATTAAGCGAATGCAACGAATCCAATTGTCGGAGTCAATGAACGTAGGCGTTCACCGAATCAAACTAATTTGAGAATGACACACATCATGTTTATGTCGGCAGATTTGTTACATTCGTCGAACGCTTGCGTTCATTGTCTTGTTTAGTTTATTCGTTACATTTGTTAAATTCGTTGTTTAACAATATAGCCCTTCAATGAAAGATTTGTCGCCTCCAGACCAAGCATGCCATCAGATGTTCCGCTCCCTTCCGCTTCCGTCATCATCTAACGTATGGGCGATGGATTTCAATCTCCATGACTTTACCCTCCAAACCCGTTGCCTTTAACCGCCAATCTCCATGCCTTTGCCCTCCAATCTCTATGCTATTGAAAGACTGTTTTGGGGTTTTTGTCAACGCGTTGGATTTCAGGTAGTTGTGTGTTAAATGCCGGATGCCCGACTTGCCATCCCTTGCGTGCGGGATGAAAAGAATTTTGAAGTTGAATCTACCTTTTTGATATGTATATCGTAATATTTGTATAATTCTCCAAAAATGACTACTTTTGGGTGTTAAAACATGAAAGAAGCAGAACGAAAACACTTTGACAAATCAACTATTTTACCGAATTTTGTCGTGAATGAGGCAGCTTGCCGAAACATTGGAAAACAACTTTAAATCCCAATAAGATGAAAAGAGCATATAAATTGAAATTCTTTATTTTGTCGGTGGCAACGTGGCTGTTTTCGTCAGGGGCCTCGGCACAGGGCAATTTCACGATGAGCGGCGCACTGACCGACGTTGGAAACGACTCCATCCTCGTGGAGTATGTAGAGCGAAATCTAGACAAGAAGATCATCAATTTTGCTACGCCCGTCAATAACGGCCATTTTAATTTTTTGCTTTATATAGACAAGGCCTACCAAGGGAGTCTTCGGTTGAAATCCAGTCCCAAAAAAGTCATGTACTTTTTCTTTGTCCCCGACGAATTTGTCAACATTGAAGGAGATTTCATCGACGAGTACAGCGTCCGCATTTCGGGAAGCGCATTCTATCAGCAGTACGCCAAAGTGACGGACGTGGGAAGGCCTTTCCACAAGGAATTTGGCATCGCCAAAAAAGAGTATGAGGCGGGAGTGGCTGCCGGTGACAATGCCGTTCGGCTCGACAGCATACGCAAAGCCGCCAACCGTGACATCAATCGGCGCATGCACTCTGTGGTCGAGGAGTACATCGTACAACATCCCGACGAGGACGCCACGGCGACTTTGGTGCTTGACGTGAATATGGACCGTGTGGTTCCGGTCATACGGAAGCTTAGTCCCGCAGTGCGCAACGGTCGTTTCAAAGGATATTTGGATATGTGGCAGGAAGCCTTCGAGCGGATGGCCGTGATGAGGAAAGCTCGGAAAGAAGTGGCCGATACGGCTAAAGTCGGCGCGATGGCCCCCGATTTTTCCCTCCCCACGCCGCAGGGCGATACGCTCACGCTCAGTTCCCTGCAGGGCAAATATGTGCTGCTGGACTTCTGGGGCTCATGGTGCACATGGTGCATCAAGGGATTTCCCAAAATGAAAGAATGCTATGCTCAATACGGCGACCGCATTGAGTTTGTGGGCATCGATTGCAACGACAAAGCCGAAAAATGGAAACAGGCTTTGAAGAAATACCAGTTGCCGTGGCCGCAGGTGAGAGACACCGATGCGAAGGTCGAGACCGCATATAGGGTGAAAGGTTATCCTTATAAGGTGCTGATAGGTCCCGATGGGAAGATATTGAAAACTTATTTGGGCGAGGTGGAGACGTTCTATCAGTAGTTGGGCCAAATCATAACCTCTGACAAAGATTAGTGCCAGACGTTTTTCAACTAATTAGCAGACCCTATATAAAGAACCCAAAATGAAAAGACCCGCTATAATATTCTTCTTTTTTATAATTGGATATGTGCTATATTGGTGCATATCTGATTATAATTATAGATACAATAAAATAAATAGTATCGTAGGAATTTATAAATTAGATTTTAATCATACTGATTCTGAAATTTATAAGGATTCTATTGAAAAATATAATAATTTAAGATTAATATTTAATTCTGATATGACATTTTCCTTATCATTTTCCGTGCCATTTATGGCTGATTCTGTAGGAACATGGAAGGTTGGAGGAATGGATGAATGGAATGAAATTGTCTATCATAATGGCATTATAGATCAATTGGGGGAATTTGACGATGGGGATACGATTATATATATAAATTCCCCAACTCCGCAAAAAACTTACAAGAAACCGACACTAATAAACAAGGTTTTCTTTGTGAGAATAAAGTAATTTTTTTTACTCGTTCTCCGATTTTATCAAGCGCTTATGTAGATAATTCATGTGTCAACAAAAAAATAATGTTTTTCTAAAATATAGAGCAATGGAATTATCGGGACATTCTAAAATAGCTACTCCTATTGGAAATTTATTGAGAAAAAAATGATGAAAATTATTATTTGCTTGTTATTAGTATTTACATGTATTACCTGTAATAAGGGTATAATTACCCTTACAGATAATACTATAGGTACAAATAAAAAACAACCATACTATTCGGAGTCTGATAGCATTTTTATAAACAAAACAGGAAAGTATACTTTAATTGTAAAGAGTGAATATAGCAAGGATACTTTAGATATCTTAGATTATCAAGAAGATCCATATTCAACTCCTATCATTCTAAAACAGGTACTTGTTTTTACAGCTAATGATACAATTTTAAAAGAGTATAAACTCCAAATAGCAAATACAAAAAAAAGAACTGTAAATGGCATATTTTTAAATGTATTACAAACGCCTATTTATGAGATAGGAATTGTAAAATCAAAAAAAGCATTTACTGAGACTTCTGCATTTTACCTCTGATAAGAACGTACAAAACCTCCTCCGTGAACCTTATAAGTTCACGGAGGAGGTTAAACAACTTCAACAACAAGCTGTAGAGTCGACAGAAATAGACCGTAATATTTGGCGTAATGGACATTTGAGAGGTTTTCAGCCTACCAAATGTCCATTACGCCAGAATTAATGAATATTTCTCAAATAATAAGACTTACTTTTACCTTGCTTATTAACTAAAAAGCGAGAGGAAACCAAAGGTGTGTCGCAATCATTTGGTTCAAAATAGAGATATTTACTATTTGTTTCAAATTCTTCTACCACCCTGTTTCCTTTGATAAATATTAGGCGACATCTACTGTCAAAAACATATTTCGTATTTTTATATGGTAAATTAATAATTTTAGATATTGTCTCTCTATTATTTACCTCTCCAATAATATAAAACTTATCAAAATCCACATCATATATGTCTTTAAAGTTTATGACACAAGTATCACCAGCAATGCAATGTTGCTGTATAAACTTATATAGTTCTTTATCTTGTGAAGAACAGGAAGACAATATGATTATGAATGAAATTATATATCTATTTATTTTTACCATAGTTATTCTTTTTATTTATTTCTTGTACACCTAATTCATAATGTTTCTGAGAAATTTTAGTTCTTTGAAGATGGTACTTGCCGTTTATTTTGGTGACTGTCCATAAACCTTTTTCCTTATATTCTTTCAGAACAAGTTTCGCTAAGTTGACATTAGAAGCTTTCGGATTATTTGTTCCTATTTTTCTTCCAATAATATTGTTATGTAAGTCGGCAGACGCATCGGCAGATGCCATATTATCAAAAACTTTTTGATTCATATCCAACTTACTGTTATCTTCATGGGCATTCCCAATGCGTTCTGTGTGCGTAGCATCAATTTCTTTGGTAATAATTGCTTGCCAAAGTGTATGCCTTATCGCATTACCAGAAGTCCCATCACCTCGCTTCCCAAGATTAGCTTTATTAACAATATTTATTTCAAAATTACTCGCAATAGTAGAGATATTATTCGAACCTTCATCGTAATATCCGACTTTTAATGCATTAATAGGATGTTTCATCCCATAGCCAATCTGTCTTAGGTCACTTTTAGATGAATTCTCTAATGCTGTAGCTGTTGTATAATACATAACAGAAAGCTTTATTATACCTTTTACTATAGGTAATATTGGAAATTCACCGTTAGGGTCTATTAATACGACTGGTCTATTGAATGTATAACAATATGTTGAAATATTAATATATTTTTCTTGAAGTGGATCACAAGTCATCCACAGGCTCAACCTCGGCTCATAGTATCTCGCACCATAGTAGTACAGGCCCGTCTCCTCATCAAACTCCTTGGCATTGAGTTCTACTCTACGATTGGCTGCACTCGGCATAGTGCAAGCAAGCTTGCCTCTGCCGTAGTGGTACATCACGTTGCTTTCTGGATGGTCGGGATAGTTGATACCTGTCAGACGGTGGTAGTCGTAGGTATAGGTTATCATCTTACCTTCTTCCGCCATGTTAGCCGTCTGCTTGGTGAGTACGTTGCCGAGCGGGTTGTAGGTGAACGATGTCTTTCCACTTGCCGGATGGTTCACCTCCGTGCGGCGGTCGCCCATGTACAAATTTTGTTTTTCACCCCGAAATTCTTCTCTCATTTTATACGTTGTCTACAATTATGACTATTGAATTATAACTGGACTCATAACATCAACAATCTATTTTTTTTCATGCGCACTTTGTATTACTTGTAGTCTTCCAAAATGTCACTTAAATCTTCTGCAAATGTATTCAACCCTACGATTTTGCCAAGAGACTCTTGTACTGTCGGAAAAATATTAAGAAGAAGTTCTTCCTTACAAATATAATCAATTACAGATTCTTCAAAAGAATCAAGAGTTATAGCAATACTTTCGCAATCTGCATTGTCATTTATACAAAATGCTTGAGCATATTCTTTAGTAGACCATATAGGAAGTAGTCGTTCTTTTCCAAAAGACTGAATCGCAAAGGAACTTTTATCTCTAACTATTGACCACATCGTTTCTGTATCAGCAATTCTTTTAAGCGTATACTGATATCTTACTTCAGGCCGACACTTCGTTAGAGCCTCAAATTCCTCATTAGAAATCATAAGTTCATTTAGGCTTGTTTCTTTTCCCATTGTTGTCATATTTATGTTGTAATTTATGATTACTCTCAAGTTGCAATTGACTTTCTCGATAAAAATGGCCTTTCGCTGCTTCTTTTCCTCGAGGATGGGCTAATACTTTTCCTTTGGGATTTCGTATAGTTGAACGTTTTCCTCGATTAATTTGATTTTGCTCTTGCTTTATCCAACCACGGTCAGCCTTACCGAGTTTGGGGTCATTACCCAACTCTTTTAGCCGTGCTTGTCTTCCTGCTCTGCCTTTTTTAAGCAGCTCTTTTGCATGATTAGCGTCTGCTGATTTTACGACACCTGATGCAACTTCTGTGCCTTTCTTTACATCAGAAGCCCTATCAATGTGTCTTGCAACTTGTGTTCCACCCTTTACAACTTTAGATGCACCAGCCGGAACAAATGGCACAACAGCAGCAAGGGCATCAAATCCTGCATCTGTCCAATTCTCTTTTGCAGTTTTATGGTCTCCCGTCACATGATGATATATGGCTGCACCAACATCATAAACAAGATTTCCAACATCCCAAACGGTGTCCCAAATTTTACCGTCAGAATCAATTCGGACTATTGGGTTATTACCACAAAAAAACATATGGAGAAGAAGATAAGTCTGCTTCACAAAGAGGATCTGTAGAAGCCCAAACACTTAATCTAGGATCATAAAACCTCGCACCATAGTAGTACATACCTGTCTCCTCATCAAACTCTTTAGCGTTGAGTTCTACTCTACGATTGGCTGCACTCAGCATAGTGCAAGCAAGCTTGCCTCTGCCGTAGTGGTACTTCACGTTGCTTTCTGGAGGGTCGGGATAGCGGATGGCCGTTGTGTTACAATCCATTTTCTTTTATTTTTTCCCAGTCAGAAAAATACAAGATAAATTGAAAAAACATCTTTCATCCATCTGTATTCTTAAACATTCTTCAACTTCCTTCTTCTTGATAATAACGATTCTTTTTGCATAAGATAGGCATCGCCTCAACAAAGAAAACAAGTTTCCTTTGTTTTCGGCTTGCACTATCTTTGCATAAAATTCTGTGTCTGACTTGGAAATGAAATAGGAGAAAGTTTTACCCACTGCAATGTTTTTGACAAAAGAGTAGCCTATACAGGTTGATTGTTTATTTAATAAGTTATCATACATCATTTCAATCCAATTGAAATCACCCTTTCTTTTTTTTAAGAAATCGTAGATTAAATCATTATTTGATTTTTTATTTATTGGTATCAATGATATCCATGTTAAATAATCTTCGCTTGAATTATTTGTAACTTGAATTTCATTTATGTTTTGAGCTTGTTTTGTAATTCCGTTAAAATAGCAAAATGGTATAGTGTCAACATGTATTTCGTTCTGAGCATTTATTTTCATGCCAACAAGAGAAAAAAGAAGGAATGCAATGTAAATCTTTATTTTCATCGTGAATTGAAATGTTTATGTTGTTTGTGAAATCTACTTTCCCCATAAACCACTTTCATCAGTGGATAAACCGTTCATCGTTTCTCCTTTTACATAGAGTCAACCAACAAGTGCAAAATTAGTCAATCATTTTATAAAACTCTTGTTTGGTGTTGAAAACTTGAGTTTTTTACTTCCAATCTGGAGTGCAAAGTGCCGAAGCGTTCTCGTGCAGCAGTTTAGTTCGTGAAGGTTATAAAACGTTGGCAAAGATACTAAAACTTTCCGTCTGAGAGGGAATGGTCACTCCTTCTTTTTAATGAAACATTATCTTTTTGTCCCCCTTTTGTTTATTTCCAGAAGTTGCATTTCTTGATTGAATTTACGATTTTTAATTAAGTGCATAAATAATTCCATCGTGCCTAATCATTAGGCAAAAATTAAACGAATAATCAAAAATAATTATATCATCAACTTTCGGATACCAAATATAATCAAAGTACTTAATGACATCATCATATTTAAAAACATCAATATTGTAGAAAGAATCCCAGCATACATACAAGTTGGTGGGTAAAATTCTTATATTTAAATTATTTATCAAAAGACCTAAATTAAATTCTGCGTCTTCGGCATTTACAAAATTTATATAGTGTCCTTCATTCTGAATAATATTAAAAATATTCGTCCGCTCGTTTTTTTGTATTTTATATTTTAAACAAAAAGAAATAAAAGCATCATCACTCTTTTTTTTTGAAAGGGTGATAAAATTAATATTCACCATTTCATGGTCTTTTCTAAAAAAAATCTAATTTAAATTGTTCCATATCTTTTTCATATATCGGTTGTTGAAATAATATTTCAACAGCCCGTAGAGTCAATCCATAGAGTCAACCAACAAGTGCAAAATTAGTCAATCATTTTATAAAACTCTTGTTTGGTGTTGAAAACTTGAGTTTTTCTCTTCCAACCTGGAGTACAAAGTACCGACGCGTTCTCGTAAGTTCATTTTTCTTTGTTCTGGGTTACAAAAATAGCAAAAGGCAGAGAAGCTATCCCTGCCTTTGTGCATAATTATTTAGAACAAAATTGATTATCAGGCAGTTATTCCAACAGCTACCAATCTGGAGCATTACCGGATTTTATCACAACTTAAGTAGTAATCCAATTGCATTATTGCGATCATCTATATTAAAAGTCTTTTTTGCATCTATATCTGGGAAAACACCTTTTTTGGTATATACAAAAGGCGTAACAATAATTTTTTTTTCAGCCAAAGAAAAACTAATTATTCTGTGCGATTTATATAATATATTCCAACTCTTAATACGCATTTCTTTTAGCACATTCTTTGCTGTTTCTTCAGTTACAGATACTCCAGAATTACTATATTGCAAAGCTATATTTATCACACTTTCCATATTACGAACATCATTTATAGAGACTACAAAACATGGTGGATGTGCAATCCATAACCCTAATTCATTTTTTGATTCAGGATAAATTTTAATCTCTGTATCCGTTTTGCATATAGTTATTTGTTTTTTTATATTCATAGTTTTATCTATTTATAACCAAGGAACATTTCCTTTTTGAGAGAAGATTTATAATTACCATATATTATAATGACAACTCCCAATCTAGGGCATTACCAAAACTTTAAATATCGTTATTCAAAGTATTTTGCAACATTCTGAAAGTTTTGCTTTTTTTGTCTATTTTGTATAATTTATAGATACTATCATAACTGCTTATAACAATTACTGAATCACTGATGCTTTTTATATTATATTTATCACTTCCTAAAATTAATAGACTATCTTTATATAGCGACCACTTCTCGCTCCATAATTGATCGCGTAGATAATATTTTTGTATTTTATTTCTATCAATATGCTCGTAAATAAACCATTGCCCATCTTTGTTAAAATAATAATAAATAAAATGATTGTCATCTTCATGTTCCTTTGTTTTCCAAAAGCAATAAGAACCCTCGCAAATAATTTCAGCACCATTTTTTTTATGAGGTTTACATGATATTATCCAAAATAAGAGAACAATAAAACCTATAAAATAAAAATAATGTATTTTGCAGTCCATTAACTTCTTGCCAATGGACTGCACTTTATATTTAAAATTGTATTTCATTGCCACCATTTAAATAAATTGGAACACTATTTACACCATTTGCTTTTAAAAGTTCGATCTTTTAAAAATCATATTGATAATCAGATGAATATTTTGATAATTCCCCATTTGGAGTATTACCTATCCTCTACAATACTATTTGTATATTTCTAAAATCTCTTTTTGTAAAATATAATATTTACTATCAGGTTTAAAATTCCATTCTCTTACAATATCAATAAGTTTTCTTGAATCTTTCCCATATGTTTTTAATGGTGCCATTAGTGATTGTCTCTTAGACACACATAGATAATATACAATATCTACCTTATGCTGAATAGCAGCAACTTCCAACATACTGATCTCATTTGTTGTAAATTGAGGTGGTACTTTCCCTTTCTCTATAAGCTCTTTAACGTATAGCAAGGAGGTTCCCGCAGCCTTATAAGGAGCACTCCTCTCAAGCCCTGTAGCAGGGTCGATAGCTTTTATTGTAGGGTCTGCACCTGCGTCTAAAAGATCTATTAAATAGCGCTTATCAATATTATAATTTTTGTCTAAATAGCCAGAAGCTAATATCAATGGGGTCGAACCGTCTTTTCGGCAAATATAATTAGGATTTGCTCCTAAATGTAGCAGACATTTAAATGACAAATACTTACCATTTGATATAGTCCACATTAGTAGACTTCTTTGTGAATATGCATTAGGTTCGTCTATGTCCATATCCTTATGATTAGCTATATAGTTAATTATTCCTGAGGTATCTTCATCGACAACATATTTCAAAAATTCTGCAACTTCCTTCCTTTCAAAGCCACGAACATTCTTAAATGAATGTTTTTGACCACAAGACAATACTATTATGCAAATTAAACAAATATTTATATAATATTTCATTTTGTTTTATTTTATTTTTTTTCATTAAAGAGGATATCATATGATTTTTTATACGTTGAAGAGTTCGTATTTTATCATGTTCCCTCCACTACATTTCATTATAAACAAATTCAGACAAATACCAATGACCATTGATTTTAGAGAAAGCCAGTATGTAGAAACAACTACTTTGAGGTATATAGATTTTTTCCGTTGCACTATCTTCTGAATCTAATTTATATGATACTGTATACATCGAATCATTTATTGCTTTGTTGGCACTATTTAAATAATATATTAAATCACCTTTTCCCCAAGAAAAATTTGTTATAGAATCAGTTTCATCTTCTATTGAAGATTCTTCGTAGTCTGAATTAAATCCTGTAACCTCTTGAGCGATTCTTTGTATCTGAAACACAGAATCTCTATGAAATTGAGTTATAAAGTCCGAAAATGATTCATTTGTCAGTTTTTTTGTAGTGTTAAAATCCTTATTTTTTTTCGTGATATTCTTTTTCTCATCATTTTTAAAATAAGTACAACATGACAAAAGACACATTATAATGAATATATATATATAGTTCTTCATTTTTGTAGTATTATAATCTTATAGGGTGGAAAATCCCCCTATAAGATACATAAGTTATTCTTTATCTTGAGTATTAATTTTAATTCATAGAGTCAACCTACAAGTGCAAAATTAGTCAATCATTTTATAAAACCCTTGTTTGGTGTTGAAAACTTGAGTTTTTCACTTCCAATCTGGACGTAATGTGCCGAAGCGTTCTCGTATATTCATTTTTCTTTGTTCTGGACTACAAATATAGCAAAAGACAGGGAATCTTTCCCTGCCTGTACGTCAAACCATTTAAACATCACATTGATAATCAGATGAATATTTTGATAATTCTCGATTTGAAGCATTACCCGAAATTTGTTATATTTTAGAACTCTGTTATTCAAAGATATTCTGAATTTGTCGAATTCACGTTAATTAGAATAGTCATCTATCTGAAATAATATCCAAGAATGCTTATCTGTTTTGAATAAATATTTTATATATATTCCCGAATCATAGCCCTTTAAGATAACAGTATGCGTCATTGTATCAACCTTTAACATTATTTTTTGCCCATCTATGATAGAATCGTTGAATTTTGTATATATCCAATCACTCTTGCTGATATGCAGAATCGAGTCTGTCTCTTCATAATCATAACCTTCATATATAATTTTCAACGGAAACAAAATGTGTTGCCGTTGAAAACATGAGTCTGAGGCGAACTTTTTGAAAAAATCATAAAAAGTTGTTTTTCCTGTCACATTTTTTTTTAGTGATATCACAGCCCCATCCTTTAAAACTTGCTTTTTATTATTTGGTTGTGCACAGCTTATTAAACAGAGGAAAACAAATAGTATGTAAGTAAACTTATTCATAATATATGATAACTACTCGTTGGCGGAATTTATTTAAGTTGATAAGTATGAGTAAAAAGTTGCACACGTCGTTGAGCTTTTAGTAACTTAGTGCTACAAAATCTATTAGGTTATAAAATCATTGTTATGCACAACCTCATGGCAAAGTTCAAAAAAATACTTGAAATCTGCAAGCAATATGCTGGAAATCAAGTCTACGGGAAGAGAAAAGTTCTCGGTTTGAAGCATTATCTATGTCGTGATACTATATCTATTTTTCTACGATAAGACTATTTCTCCATACTATTTTCAAACTGTTCTTTCAAGATATTATCAATTTTAGAGCTTCGTTTAAAAAACGGATATGTTTGGTAAAACATTTTTAAGTCCATGGTATCAGTATAGTTTTCCATTATCCATGAAGATACAATATAGACCATCATATTGTAGTTAGCCTTATTTTGTTGTTCTGCAGGAAGTAAGCTTATTGCTTTTTGTATTCCTTTAATTTTGTGAGGATATTTGATTAGCATTTGGCTCAACCCATCAGCAAAAGTTTCATCGTACTGTTCATCGGTATGTGAAAAACAGTGTTTTACAACTAAAGCATAGTCCTGTTCTGTAGAAAATTTCTCTTGAAAAAAGTTTCCATCAATAATTCTTTTCACAAAAAGACTATCACCAAACTCTATTTTGTTTTTTTTTATTGTTTCCTTTTTCTGAATAGTATCTTTAATATTTTTCTTTTGTATTGATATGAGGTGAGAGTTAGAGTTGTTACTATTACAACCTGTAACACCCCCAAAAATTAACAGAGTCATTAGAATTAGTAAATTTTTATTTTTCATTTTCATGTTTTGTTCCTCCTCTTTTCGACTCTTTTTCTTCTGTATTCTGAGGTCTATGACCGGTGACTACAACTTCAGGTAACTCGTAGAATTTCATTTACTTTTCTTTGACTTAGCAATTATCTTATCTTCAATACTTTCGTTCATAATTACAAGATATTTTTGTCGCGAAAGAATACATTTTTCGCGACAACAAAGATACATATTGTATTTAATAATTTGAAAGAATCCAGGGAAAAACACATACCTGTTCAAAAATGGCAATTCATCCAATTCGTTGTTAAAACAAACGCAAATGATTGTTTTTGCCAACAAACGACCTGTTTAGGTGAAAGAGTTGTGCCGATGAACGGTGTTCTTTCTGCTTTGTTTCCTAATAAATCTTAAATCAGTGGAACTTCCGCAACTTTTAATTATATTTGTACATCCAACAAACAATCAAACAAATGGAACTATGGTAACAGGAATTGTGATTTTGGTAGTCATCGTGCTACTGGTGCTGGGATGCATCGGCATCTATAACAACTTGGTGAGATTGCGCAACAATCGTGAGAATGCGTTCGCCAATATCGACGTACAACTAAAGCAGCGTGCCGACTTGATTCCTCAGTTGATTGGGGCCGTCAAAGGTTACGCCGAACACGAGAAGCAGGTGCTGCAGCGCATCACCGAGGCCCGCGCCATGGGCATGGGGGCTACGACCATCAACGAGAAGATGAAGGCCGACAACGCACTGACGCAAGCCTTGGCAGGTCTGCGCGTGTCTTTGGAGGCTTATCCCGAACTCAAGGCCAACCAGAACTTCATGCAGCTGCAGAACGAGATTGCCGACATCGAGAACAAGCTCTCTGCCGTGCGCCGTTACTTCAACACGACGACGCGCGAGCTGAACAACGCCGTGCAGACATTCCCTTCCAACCTCTTTGCCAACATGTTTGGCTTTAAGCGCGAACCCATGTACGAGGTGGCTCCCGAACAGCGCGCTGAGATTGAAAAGGCACCAGAGGTGAAGTTTTAAGGCATGAAATACGTAGGCATCCAAACGCAGATACGCCGCAACAACCTCATGAGCGGGTTGTTGCTGCTGGCGTTTCCCGTCATCATCCTGGCGATGATTTGGATTTTTCTGGCGCTGCTCAACTACTTAGGCGGAGGCTATTACGACGCGAATGGCGAAATGGTACACACCCTCAACGTAGAGGAGGTGAACGCTTATTTCGTCCAGGCCATTCCCTGGGTCGTCATCGGGGTGGGCGTTTGGTTCGCCATCGCTTATTTCTCCAATGTGTTGATGATTCAGCATGCCACCGGCGCCCGTCCGCTCACGCGGCGCGAAAACCCGCGCATCTACAACATTGTGGAAAACCTTTGTATGACTTGCGGCATGGACATGCCCAAGATTAACGTGGTAGACGACGCGCAGTTGAACGCCTTCGCCAGTGGCATCAACGCCAAAACCTACACTGTGACGCTCACCACGGGCATCATCAACCGTCTCAGCGACGAGGAGCTCTCCGGCGTGGTGGCTCACGAGCTTACCCACATTCGTAACAAGGACACGCGCCTGCTGGTGGTGAGCATTATCTTCGTGGGCATCGTGGCCACGGTGATGTCCATGGTGGTGCGCATGTTGTATCACGCGATGTGGTGGGGTGGCGGCTCGCGCAGAAGCAACGACGAGAAGGGTAACGGACTGTCGTTCCTGGTCATCCTCGTCGTGGGCTTGGTTTGTTGCGCCATCGCCTACTTCTTCACCATCGTCACCCGCTTCGCCATCTCTCGCAAGCGCGAGTACATGGCAGACGCCGGTGGGGCGGAGCTGTGCGGCAATCCTATGGCCTTGGCCAGCGCCTTGCGCAAGTTGTCGCAAGACCCAGGACTGGATAACGTCAAACAACAAGACGTGGCCCAGCTCTTCATCGTGCAGCCGGATGAAATGTCATCGGGCCTGATGGGTTTTATGAACTCGCTCTTCTCCACGCATCCCGACACGAAGAAGCGCATCGCCATCCTCGAACAGTTCTGATAACCTTTGGCGGATGGTTTGTCACTTCCACATGATTTTGTCAGGAGAGAACCATGATTGACACGATATTATACTTTTTTTGAGTGTCGAGTGTCAATTTGTGTCGAATTGTTCACTTCTGACATTAAATTGCTATCGTTCTTGGTGAAAATAAGATAAAATGTTGTAACTTTGGCATCTCAAGTTCTTGACAGCTGAAGTGGAATACGACAGGACTATCTGTTTTTCTCACGTAACACCCCAACTCTTGGGATGTTTCAGGTGCATGAGCTTGAGAATTACCTAAAAAAAAGAATTTACCTAAATACAACAAGCTTATGCGAAAATTATTACTTTTATTCACGTTGTCGTTCTGCATCATAGCATCGGCCGACAACAGACAAAAGTTTGTCAGCAACACACTCAACAGTAGGTTGCAGGCATTATCCTTGCCGCTGTACAAACAGGCTCCAGTTACGAAACCAGTCGACCAAACGTCCATCGTTCCCAATGATGCGCAGCAGGTAACCTCTGTAGTATACAATGAAGACGGTTCGGTGAATGTTCCTTTTGTCTTTGCACCCACGAAGGAGGACTTTGCCAAGTTCAAGGTTGTGAATAACAATCAAGACAAATGTACTTGGAAATTCAATGCTAAGAAAAAGGCGCTGATGTATCGGTATTCCACCAAGGTGAATGCCGATGATTACGTTATCTTGCCGGCCATCAACATCGTAGAAACTAGTAAGGTTTATCAATTCACCATCGATGCGGCTCCCAGTAATTATACGTATGGCGAGTCGTTTGAGATGTGTGTGGGTCGATCGCCAGATCCTAAAGACCTCAAGACAATCTACGCTTCGGGCATGCTTTACGGTGAGAAATATGATCAACACAAGGCTTACTTTCATGCCACAGAGCCAGGGTTGTATTATGTAGCGGTCAAGGCCACGTCGCCCCGTAATGGTTGGTGTCTCTACGTCAAGAACCTGGGTGTTGCGCAAACCGAAATCAGCGTTGCCGCACCAGACTATCCAACCCAAGTCAAGACCAAGGCAGCCGACCTTGGGAAAAATGAGGCTATCGTGACTTTCAAGATGCCCGTACAGACAGCGGGCGCAACGCCTCTGGCCGCAGACGTGTCGTTGACAGCCATGTTGAAGAGTTCGGCAGGCATGGTTATGGTGACTGGCCTTCCCGGTACCGAGCAACAGGCTGTCGTTCGAACTGTGCAAGGTCAGAACGAGCTTTCGCTGGTTGTCACGAATCCTGCCGGGCAAGGATTGCCCGTCAAGATGAAGCTGTACACCGGGAAGGACATCCCCGTCGTACCCGTGGTGTCTACCTCGGTGAGTGACGACAACATGACCATGCACCTGTCATGGGAGAAAAACACGGTTGGCGTGAACGGCGGGTATGTAGATCCCAACAAGGTGTCCTACAAGCTGAAGAAATATAAAGAGGTGGCTGGTATGGGCACCTGGGAAGATACGCTCACGTTGGGCAATGTCACCACTTACGACTATACGCTTCGCGCAGGCGAGAAGATGCAGATGGCCAATTTGGGCATCACGGCATCCAGTAGTATGGGCGAGAATAAAGAAGTAGCGGTGGCCTCCGAGATGATTGGAACACCCTATGCTCTTCCCGTTGTGGAATATCTGAGGAACCGTGAGATCAATAACAAGCCGGTTGCTCCTGAGGAAGTTGATGAGAACTCGAATGCTACTTGGGGATTCATGAATCCTGCCGAAGTGTTAGAAGGTGCAGCTAACGAGAGTGGATCAGCTATGGTTGGGTATATCACCCATACGGGAAAGAGTCTGGCAAAGCTCACATTCCCCAAATTCTCGATGGAAGGACAGTCGAAAGTAAATCTTGAGATGGAAGTGTATTTTCACGACTTGATGCCCCAAACGCAGGTCTATGTTTATATGCTCGGCTCTGAAGACATCCTCGTGGGTACCCTTGATGCCACCATGGGTAAGGGGTGGAAAAAAGTTTCTTTTGCCTTGCCTCCCGCTTGTGCCGGTAAAAAATGGGTAGGATGGTATATCAAAGCCAGTTATCCTGGCGTTGACGAAAATGAATATCTCCTGATAGACAAGTATCTTATACGTCCCGTAATTCCGAACGACCTGGCTGTTACCGTGCTTGATGGCACAGAACGGACAACCGTGGGTAAGCAGATGAAGTACAAGGCCACGGTGGAGAACTTTGGCACGCAGACCACTCAGTTAAAAGAGGCCCGCTTCACGCTCTTGGCAGATGGTGTGCAAATTGCCTCTTCTGATGTTGTGAAATCAGATGCACCCGTCAATTTAGCTCCCAACCAGGCTGTCAGTTTTGAATACGAGTTTGAGGCAACTGCTGATTTGATAGGTAAAATACAAGTTAAGTTCGACATCGTTCACGATGATGCGGTACTCAGAAACAATACCTTGGATACCAAAGCCACCATTCAGAAGGGTGACAACCCCGTAGTGACCGATCTCGCAGGGAAAAACGATGAGGCAGGTGATGGCATGACCTTGACATGGACCAGTGTGGGAAAACTTGTTGGACTGCAGGGATTTGAGAAAACTGTACCATTCTACTACGGTGCCAAGTTGGAAGAATTCAAGAATGTAGACATGGATAAGAAGCACACCTATATATCAACGAGCTTCAAGCTTCCTCACCAAGGATATGCTAAGGCTTTCCAAGTGTTCAACTACGAACAAGCGCACGTCACGATAGAGAGCTACAAACCACATGGTGGAAAACAATGCCTCATTGCTTTCTGTCCCGACGATCAGACAACCAAGGCTGATGACTGGCTCATCTCTCCAGCTGTGAAGGGTGGCTCTACGGTGAAATTCTGGATGAACATCCTCAATGAAAAATACTCGCCCGAAATCGTAGAGTTCTTGGTATCCAACAAGACCGACGATTCCGCAGATTTCACGCTTGTGGAAACGATACAAAAATCCAATGTGGCCTGGCAGGAGTATTCGTTTAAGCTACCCGATGATGCCAAGTATTTTGCCATCCGCTATCACAGCTTCGACCAGATGGGTGTCATGATTGATGACATTGATTACATTCCTGCCAGTGGCGAACCAGTTGTCACCTATCGTGTTTACAAGAACGGTCAGCAGGTTGCTGCCGATTTGAATGGTACGACCTTCCATGTTAACAAGGTGGCTGAAGGGGATTATCTCAACGTCACAGTATGTGTGGATGGGGTAGAATATGCTAAGTCGAATACCGTACATGTGGTGTCAACGGGCATTGATGCTGTGAACGGTGATGAGGAATGTCAGATTGTTGGTCTGCCAGGCGCATTGTCCATCAGCGCACCTGTCGACAAGAAGGTGAACGTGTGGACCATCGATGGAAGACTTGTTGTGTCGCTTCCAACTACGGGTGGAGTGCAGCACATATCCGTTCCAGGCGGAAGCTACATCGTAAGAATTGGTAACTGTGTACGAAAAGTAGTGGTTAGATAACGTTTTCTCTCCAAAGTTTCTTGAGAAACAACAGATGGACACGGATTGTTTTAGACGATACTTGTTTTTGCTTTTTTCGTCTGAATCATCTCCGTGTCCATCTTCATATAGGGGCGTTACCAATCGTTGCTCAGCTCACCTTTTTTTATTTTTGGTTTTGTTCCTGATGAGATATTTGCCGAAGGAGTGTCTTGTTGCAGTCTTACCATTTGTGCAAAATGAGCTATACGCCAAAACTTTACTTTAACTTGCAACCATTTATCAATCGATTTTCAAAGTAAACCTTAATTCCGCAGTATTTTTTCTTGTGAGAAAATTTTATATGTTGAGGTGTCTTTTTGGGACTCTATATGTTGATATGAGGTGCTTTGGTGTTTCTTGGGTCTTTTCTAAGCATAAAATCCCCCACCCAAACCAATGGGGAAGTATGAAAAACCACAAAGAAGTGATGTTTATTCAAGGAAGACCTCAGAGTAGTAGGTTTTATTTGTATACAGGTTCAGAACGTTCTGCCTTCCCGTTCTCACCCATTTTGCTGGCACGCTGACAAAATGGAGGATAAAGGCTTTCAGCCTGCTTGTCTTTTTCAATGGCTTAACCTTTTCGCTGATATTACGGACGAGATAGAGATAGAAGTTCTTCAGCATGGCGGTAACCATCATGAAAACCATGTTCTCAGCCATGAAGGAAAAGGGCAGATGCGACCAGCCAAAGTCATTGTTCTGTATGTCGAAGTTCTTTTCGCTTGCTCCACGCTCATTATAAAATGTAATGATGTCCTTCTCGGCAGACATCCAGTTATTGGTGAGGATACAGCGGTATGTGTATATTACTCCGAAGATATCCGTCTGCTCACTGCCATCCTTGTCTTTCAAAGGATTACGCTGTACGACAAGCCTGTATGACTTTCCTTCTATTAAGTTGTCCATGCTGACGGAGGTGATATCGCATTTCTCATAGCCAACTTCAATGCTCTTCCATTCTTTTAGCTGGCGGAACTCCTCATATCGGCTGCCGCAGTTGGCAGCACGTATATAGAACGTGTTGCAGCGCTGCTCTACGGTTTGGATGATTTCCTTTGAAAACGACCCGCAGTCGGCACGGAAACGCTCTATTACCACACCAAGTTCTGAGGTTACACGGTCCATAATGCGACGGAGCGTGTCCTCCTGATGGAATTTCACATTGGTGTTTCCGTCACGATTCTCACCTCCGACTATGATTCCCCCAATGGAAGCCCAACCAGGGAAATAGCCAAAATCCTGCTTGTAAGAATACTTTGCATCGAACTTGTGGGTTGGAACAAACTGGTGGTCAAAGTCTAAGTCAACATGACTACCCACCTTTATAAGCCCCATCCTCCGTATCATTCGTAAAAGTAAGGTATTCAACTTCTGTGCCGTGTTGAAACTATACGACTTGTCGGAGGTTTCGCTCTTATAGACAATACTTTTCTCGGCAAGCTCCTTTAGTCCGCGCCCCACAGTGTCGGCACCGGGTAATAGCGTATCAGGTCTCTGCTTGAACTGTCCTATAAGCACATTGATGTCCTCAAGGCATTCTCCACCACAAAGGTAACTGAAGAAGAGAGAGCCGAAAATACTTCCATGGCTGAATGCCTTGCCACTACTTCCACGTTTGCCCAATACAGATTCGGTAAGTTTTTCAAAGCCCAACTTTGAGAAAACGTCCATAATGTGATAAATTCCACCGAAAGAAGTGATATTCTCGTTTTTAATTGCTACCTTTGTTACGTTAGATATTTTATTTGTTTTTTTTATAGCAATAAGAATAGGTGAAATTTCTGACATATCCAAGTGTTTTGAGAACTTTGTTTCTCAGACACTTGGAGTTCTTACAAGAATTTATGCTGCGGAATTAGGGGAAAAGAAAGAATTATTTTCATGAAGAAAAAGATTTATTTACATGAAAAAAAATAGTCACAAGTTGTTGAGAAGACTACTTACGATACATAACAGGAGTAGAAATAACGATAAAATCAATGACTCTTGATGCTCTGTTGTTACAAAAAACATTCTATTTTAAAGTCGAAATAAGTAAGAACAAATCCCGAAATAAGTAATAAGAAAAAATGTATAAGAACTTAACATATCTGCTAAAGCACTCTGCTGTCATCCTTGTTATCCTATTTTTCGTTCGCATTTGCTTTGCTATTGCGTTTGTTCCGATGGGTCTTATAGGCAGCAACCTAACTGTTCTTCCACGTTTACTTTTCAATGTCCTGCGTTTTGATATGCAGGTAGTTTGTTACGTGTTGTTGCTTCCAACGGTTCTGACCTTTGTTTTTGCAGCCCTTCGTAAGTCGTGGTCTGATCGTGTATTAAGCCGTTTTCGTAAGGTTTATTATGCTATTGTCGATATTCTTATACTGGTACTCAGCGGTATAGATTTGGGCTTCTTTTCTAATTTCAATAGCCATATTAACCTCACTTTCTTTGATTTCTTCAATGAAGGACCAATGAGTTTGATACAGGCTATATGGGAAGAATACCATTGTGTTTATGAAGGTTTAGCCTTCCTTTTCCTCTCATTATTGATCTTTTATGTTATTCGTAGAATAGAATCAGATAAGGTGTTGGCTCGTCAAACGAACTGTTCTTCAGGCGGTCGGAAGACCTCACGCTGTCAACTTATTAAACTTTCGGTTATCATCTTACTGTATATTGCTTTTGTAGTTATTGGTATGCGTGGCTCGGTATGGCGTTTCCCTTTGCAGATAGAAGACACCTTTGTGTCAAATCAGAAGCTTCTGAACGACCTTGTTCCCAATGCTATCTACATGTTGAAGAAGGCTTGTAAAGAGAAAGCTAAAGCCTTTAAGGTTGAGAGTACAGATGACTTATTAGCACAATATAAGTTTAAGAGTCTGCAAGAAGCATTAGATGTTTATACCGATGGACAGATAAAGATAGCAAAGAACGACACGCTAACAGCCTTGCAGCGTGCATTATTCGCAGAAGTGGGTGACAGTTTAAAGCAACCACAGCCTAATGTTGTAATTATTTATAGCGAAAGTTGGAGTAACTATCTGTTCAATCTCCAACAGAAGGATGCGGAGATGAACTTCGGTTTGGACCGTCATTTCAAAGAAGATTTGCTTTTCCGCAACTTCCAATCGGTTCAGAATGGTACGATAAATTCGCTTGAAAACCTCTTTGTGTCTACTCCTTTTCCACACTTCTTTACTTCATCTTATCGTTTCAATACGCTGCCTACGTCGATTGCCTTACCTTTCAAAGCCAGCAACTATACAACGATGTTCATGTCGGGAATGGATGCTGCGTGGGAGAACTGTGCTGAAGCATTGCCTCACCAGCAGTTTGATGCAGTCTATGATAAGTTCTTTCTCTTGAAAGACTATCCTCATGCGACTTATAATAGTATTGGTGTTTACGACGAATATCTCTTCCAAGCGTTGTTAGATAAGTTAAATAAACCATCAAAGAAACGGCAGATGATAACTGTGATGACGACGACAAATCATCCGCCTTTTGAGTTCCCAAAGGACTTGAAACTTCCTCCTTTGCCCGATTCTTTCTACGGTAAGAAGTGTTTTGCAGAGCATAATCGTAAGGTTTTGGATAAGTATCTCACTGGATTCCGCTATTATAACAAGACACTGACCGACTTCCTCAATCGCTTCAAAGCCTCTGCAGCAGCAAAGAATACGATACTTGTTATCACAGGTGACCATAACGTGCGCGTGATTCTTAATCATGATGTAATCGATAAGCGGTATGAACATTCCGTTCCGCTCTATGTTTATCTCCCACCTTATCTACGTAAGGAGGCTTATAACAAGCTAACTAATCGATGGGGAAGTCATGATGATATCTTAGCGACGCTCGCACCTTTTGCTTTCCGTAATACAAAGTATTTCAAGATGGGTAAGAACCTCTTAGATACGTCCGTTTCGGACAGTACTTATTATAGTGCAAACGTTGACCAGATAGAAGCTATACCAAGCTATCAAAAGAAGGCTGAGCAACTTATGGCAGCCCGCAACCTACTTCGATTGGTGTATTTTGGTTTGTATTGGAGGACACAACAGTAACAAAACGATAGAGGGTGTAAGTTTTGAAGCTTACACCCTCTATTGTTATATTACCTTAATTCCGCAGTATTTTTTCTTGTGAGAAAATTTTATATGTTGAGGTGTCTTTTTGGGCTCTATATGTTGATATGAGGTGCTTCGGTGTTTCTTGGGTCTTTTCTAAGCATAAAATCCACCACCCAAACCAATGGGGAATATTAAAACCACAAAGAAATACTGTTTATTCAAGGAAGACTTCTGAGTAGCAGGTTTTATTTGTATACAGGTTCAGAACGTTCTGCCTTCCCGTTCTCACCCATTTTGCTGGTACACTGACAAAATGCAGGATAAAGGCTTTCAGCCTGCTTGTCTTTTTCAATGGCTTGACCTTCTCACTGATATTACGGATGAGATAGAGATAGAAGTTCTTCAGCATGGCGGTAACCATCATGAAAACCATGTTCTCAGCCATAAAGGAAAAGGGCAGATGCGACCAGCCAAAGTCATTGTTCTGTATGTCGAAGTTCTTTTCGCTTGCTCCACGCTCATTATAAAATGTAATGATGTCTTTCTCGGTAGATGTCCAGTTATTGGTGAGGATACAGCGGTATGTGTATATTACTCCGAACATATCCGTCTGCTCCCTGCCATCCTTGTCTTTCAAAGGACTACGCTGTACGACAAGCCTGTATGACTTTCCTTCTATTAAGTTGTCCATGCTGACGGAGGTGACATCGCATTTCTCATAACCAACTTCAATGCTCTTCCATTCTTTCAGCTGGCGGAAGTCCTCATATCGGCTGCCGCAGTTGGCAGCACGTATATAGAACGTGTTGCAGCGCTGCTCTACGGTTTGGATGATTTCCTTTGAGAACGACCCGCAGTCGGCACGGAAACGCTCTATTACCACACCAAGTTCTGAGGTTACACGGTCCATAATGCGACGGAGCGTGTCTTCTTGATGGAATCTCACATTAGTGTTTCCGTCACGATTCTCACCTCCGACTATGATTCCCCCAATGGAAGCCCAATCAGGGAAATAGCCAAAATCCTGCTTGTAAGAATACTTTGCATCGAACTTGTGGGTTGGAACAAACTGGTGATCAAAGTCTAAGTCAACATGACTACCCACCTTTATAAGCCTCATCCTCCGTATCATTCGTAAAAGTAAGGTATTCAACTTCTGTGCCGTGTTGAAACTATACGACTTGTCGGAGATTCCGCTCTTGTAGATAATGTTCTCTTTGGCAAGCTCCTTTAGTCCGCGCCCCACAGTGTCGGCACCGGGTAATAGCGTATCAGGTTTCTGCTTGAACTGTCCTATAAGCACATTGATGTCCTCAAGGCATTCTCCACTACAAAGGTAACTGAAGAAGAGAGAGCCGAAAATACTTCCATGGCTGAATGCCTTGCCACTACTTCCACGTTTGCCCAATACAGATTCGGTAAGTTTTTCAAAGCCCAACTTTGAGAAAACGTCCATAATGTGATAAATTCCACCGAAAGAAGTGATATTCTCGTTTTTAATTGCTACCTTTGTTACGTTAGATATTTTATTTGTTTTTTTTATAGCAATAAGAATAGGTGAAATTTCTGACATATCCAAGTGTTTTGAGAACTTTGTTTCTCAGACACTTGGAGTTCTTACAAGAATTTATGCTGCGGAATTAAGGAATAACTACTTGAACTAATAAACGCATCCGATTTTCGGAATGAATGAACGCTAACGTTCCGCAAATGAAACAAATTTGACAAAGACGCACAACAGTTGCTGTCGAAAGATTTGTTTCATTCGCAGAGCGTTAGCATTTTTTGTCTTGTTGCCTTGATTCGCTTCATTGTGGCATTCGTGGTCCTACAATATTGCTTTTCAATGAAAGAATCGTGTTCTTTGCCAAAAACTTACGTTGCTTTTGCTCGCTTCAAGAAATAGAGCCGTTGGTGGGGTGTCTGTGTTTAAGAAAAAAATTGTACCTTTACACTCTAATCGTTGATGCGAAACTAAATTCCACCTGTGCAATGCGTGGGTGGAATGGAAATATGAAGCATCAAAAAAAAGAAGGAATGAATAAACAATGAGAGGCAACCCACCAACACAGAGTATTTTTCAACGTCCCATTTGGGTTTCACTATTTGCGCTCACAGCCGCTGTGGCATGGGGCTGGGCATATCCGCTCATCAAATTAGGCTTTGCCGAGTTTGGCATCACGCAAGGAATGACGGGTAGCAAGATGGTGTTTGCTGGCATTCGGTTTAGTTTGTCGGGCGTCATCATCTTGCTTATGGCGCAACTCACAGGGCGCGATTTTCATTTGCGCTCGGCGAGAGATTCGTGGTACATTCTGCTTTTTGCCCTTCTGAACACCACCTTGCATTATGCGTTTTTCTATTTCGGACTGTCGTATAGCGAGGGTTCGCGAGCCGCTATTCTCAATTCGCTCAGTGTCTTCTCGGTGGTTATCTTTGCCTGTCTTTTCTTTAAGAGCGACCGCATGACGCTGCGCAAACTCACGGGTTGTGTGGTGGGCTTTGCTGGTATTCTGTCGCTTAATTTGGGGAGTGCCGAGAGTGGACACTTCACGTGGTTAGGCGACGGCATGATTATCCTGAATGCTCTCTGTGGCGCTGTTACCTCCTTACTTATACGTGGACTGGGCAAGCGCATCGACGTGTTTGTGGGTACAGGAATGGCGTTGGCCATTGGCGGCTTGCTCTTGGTGGTGCCTGGACTGTTGTGGAATGGCACATTGCCACGCATCACGCTATTGGGCTGCGTGTACTTGGTGCTGCTCATTGGCATTAGCACGGTGGGTTTTGGCTTGTACAACAAGTTGCTGACCTGCAATCCTGTGGGAAAGGTGGCTATCTATAACTCGCTTATCCCAGTGGTGGGCGCCGTGACCTCTTGCCTCTGTCTCAACGAGACGTTTCATTTCAAGTATTTGGTAGCTGGCTTATTGGCAGCCGCTGGTATTTATATCATCAATAAGGGAAAATAAAAACTTACAATTGGCTGGTTCTATAAATTACCACCGCACATAGTCATTAAATGTTTATGAAATACGTTTTGTTATCTTTTGGCTTCTTTTTGGTTCAAAATGCAAGTTCGTTCAGTCGTGTAGCTCGCTACACTCCTTCACTCTCTTGCATTTTGACCTCAAAAATAAGCTCAAAATCTAACAAAGCTAATTTATAGAATCAGCCAATTGTCTGAGTTTTGTCCTGTTTGCTACTCTCTGAGTAGTGGTTGTTGTTAGAAGCTGTACTTCAGTTTAACCCACGCCTCGCTGTTTTTGCCATACATCTTGAACATTCCTCTGTCGGCATGAAAATAGTCGTATCCGATAGCGATTGCTGTTTGGTCGTTGAGTGAATAGGTGGTGGATAGGCGATTGAAGATGCCACCGTTTGTTACATCAACGTAGGCAAAGGTAGAAAGTTTTAGCGTGTTTTGCAGTAGTTCTTTGGCGAGCCGTGCCGTGGCTATCCCTGCATGGCGATAGATAGGCAGTCTTTCAAGATTGCCCGATGTGTATTTGTGGCAATATTGCAGGCTTGCATTCCAGTCGTTGCCAGGGTACCAATCAATGCCGATGAGCGCGTTGAGTGCATTGCGGCATTCCACTTCGCATCCCATTGCAGCATTTTGCGCCTCATCGATGTATTTGGCTACCTCTGCTCGAATGACGAATTGCCCGATGGGTAACGAACAGTCGGCTCCTAACATCGTCATGCGGTGATAGCGTCCATCGATGTGTAGTGACTTTCCATCGGTTGTCATTCCCATGCGGAGGGCTGGCAGTTTGTTCCACGTCCGCAAGGCACTCAGGGAGAAATCCACACCGCTGAGGTTGACGGAGATGCGTCCACCATATTCCATGTTCTTCAACCGCTTTTCTGGTTTTCCGCTTTCCAAGTCTATGGAATAGGGGAGGGAGGTGTTCGGCAACCGCATTGCCCACGGATTGCGCAGGTCGGTAGGTATCACAGCGAAGTTAGTCACAGGGTTGCACACCGCTTCTGCTGTAATGGCTCCCAAGGTGTATTTGACACGTAAGCCATTCACAGGCATACGTATGTCGTCATAGTCTTGGGCGAGAAATTCGGTGTAGTCGATGGGCGACACACAGTCGGTAAGTCGCAGTGCGTCTGCCACTCCCCATATAACGATTTGCCGTCCCACACGCAGGTCAAGGTTGCCTTTGGTATATGACAGATACGCCTCACGCAACTCAATGCCTGTGCGTTCTTTCAGTATTCCGTTGTAAATAGCGTTCAGCGAGACAAAGAGTGCTGTCGCTCCTTTTTCGAGTCTCACTTCGCCCCTTGCCCGAGTTCTCGACGCCATCCAGTCTGCATTCCCCGTTGTTCGGAGTGCGTGATAGGTGTCAAGAAATCCCTTCACCCGAATTTGTAATACGTCATCGCTGTCTTTGTCATACGTCTCCTGAAGAGTCTCTTCGGGTACTGTTTCAAGACTATCAATAGCTGCTGTTGGCGTTTCTATTTGGGCTGATGCCTGTGCCGAGAACATCGGCACAAGCAAGAGAGAGGATAGTTGTATCAGGTTCATATTAGAGTCCTTTCTCCAATTTGGAAACGGTGAAGAGGTTGGGCGCCACCTTGATGTTGAATCGCTGGTTGTCCATGCGAATGATGGTCTTGTGACCCGTCTGCACATTTTCCATTTGCATGAGGTGCATCGTCCAGAATCCCTGTACTTTATCGATGTTGGAGATAGAGAGTCGGCGGTGTAGCTTGTTCAGTTTGTCGTAGTACTCTGCCTTGACAGCCATCAAACAGTCTTGTCTTATCCATGTTACTCGACGTGTATAGATTTCGTCCTTGTCATTGGGAATCGATTGCACCACCCAGCATCTATGTCCCCCTAAGTTTTCTTCTCGCAGGAGCTGGTGTTTTTCCTCGTCCACATTGCGCATACTCATGTCGTTGTAGGTAAAGTCGCTGCCCATGAAGTAGTCGGTCTTCGACGACTTACCGCTAATGCGTCTTGTCTTTTTCATGGCAGGCAGATAGAGCCACTTGTCGTCCACCTTGCGTGGATTGTCGTAGTCCCAAGTGAGGAATCCTGTTCCCTTCACATCTCCGGGATAAGTGAAGAACATAATTTTCTTTGTGTCCTTGCCCACGTCCATTGCCCATGACTCGAGTTTTCTGATGCGTTTGTGTCCACTTCGCTGAATGAGTGTCATCTCTACGGTAGCGTAGCGTGTGTCGCCATCAGGTCGGTTCTTTACTTTCTGCATAATATCTCTACCAGACAGTCCTGCTGCCTGTGCGCTGCCAATTGCCAACAGAGCGATGAGCAGCAATGTAAAATTTCTTGTTTTCATATTTTTTTGATTTAATTGTTATTTTGAGTGTTGTTGATGTTTACTTTTTCTTGCTTGAAGATGTGGAGATAGTCTATGAGGATAGGGGTGAGGAAGAGGTCAGCCAACAAAGCCGACACCATGCCAGCTACTGCCAGTATGCCCCAGTTGCTCATCTGTGTGGCATCGGAGAAGACGAAGCCCATGAATGTTGCCGAGATAACGACCGTGGACATCACAATGGCAAGTCCTTCGGTGCGGAAGGTGCGGTTGATGGCTTCTGCATAATTGCCGCATCTGTCGTATGCCACATGACTGTGGTTGATGAAATGAATGGTGTCATCGACTGCAATACCCAAGACCATCGGAATGAGCGAGGCGGTCATCATGTCGAGTGGGTAGCCAAGCCAGCCCATCATTCCACCTACGATAATGGCAGGGGCAATGTTGGGTATCATCCCTACGAGTCCCACTTTCCAGTTTCCAAAAATCAGAACGAGGATGATGCCGATTACCAATACCGATAGCATCATCGACCACATCTGTCCTCGCTCCACATACTGCTGCATGACGGTGAATTGCGGAATATTTCCTACCACCGAAACGTGTGCATCGGGGAAGAGACGGCGTGCCTCCGCCTGAAGGTCGTTCATTTCCTTTTCGGCTTCGTTGGAGTTGTAGTCTTTCAGTTCTATTTGTAGCCTTAGCCGTTTATAGTTGTAGTCCATCCAGTATTCCGATTCCGTTCCTCCGGCGTTTTCGTACAGCAATAGCAACTGTGCCACCATATCGGCATTGTCGGGAATGGTGTAAAATTGCTGCTTGTTCCCATTGAGCGTGCAATTCATGTCTTTCACGATGTCAGTAATGGAGTTATGGCGTTTCGTTAGCTTGTAGCCGTCAGCAATTTTTGACAATTGGTCGAGCTTCTGTAGATTTCCTGGTTTCTTGGCATCGTTGTCGTGTGGCAGCGTAATCATCAAATCGTAGGCATACATGGAGCCGAGTTCCGTTTCACAAAGGTTGAGGAATTTGTTGACGTAAGGCACTTTTCTCCCCATCGTCTTCTCAATGTCGAATGCTGGCTCGATGAAGAAGAGTCCGATGCCACAGAAAATCGTCAGCACCACCGACAATGCGACAATGCCCCGATGATGACGTATTACAAAACTTCCGAATTGCTCAAACCGATTGCCAATATAGCCCTCAAAGCTCTTCGACATGTTGACGGCTGGTTTTCTATCTTTGCCAAACGACAACAGAAGGGGAGTGATGAAAAGGCAGGTAATCAATACGGCGAGCAGACTGATTGATGTATTGACACCAATTGCCTGCATGGGTACGATGTTCATGGAAAGGAAAGTCATCATGGCTGCCACGGTGGTGAGTGCCGAGAGCGATACGCCCCAACCAGTCTCGCCCATCGCATCGATGATGGATTGCCTGCGCCTACCTGTCTCTACGAAGCGCGTCTTGAAGAAGTTGTACAGGTGGATGTTGTAGGCAATGGAGCAGGCAAAGGTGAGAATGACGGCTATCATCATGGTTGTCATGTCGATGTAGATGCCTGTCCAGCCGATGATGCCAAAGCTGATGAGCAGTCCTAAGACAGAGGTGAGCAATGGCGCTATTACTCCGCGTAGCGAA
This sequence comes from Prevotella sp. BV3P1, assembly GCF_000479005.1. GTDB lineage: Bacteria > Bacteroidota > Bacteroidia > Bacteroidales > Bacteroidaceae > Prevotella. Next base: position 78,947 of record NZ_AWXC01000043.1, read on the forward strand.
CGAGTTACAATGAGCATTACTACAATAGAGATGATGAATGCGAAGAAGAATAATCGTCCCATTTCGCCCTTGAGATAGACCACCTTCTCATAGCTCAGATAAGGCATTCCCGCAGCAGCGGGCGACAGTTCTGCATATTTCTCCTTGCCTATGATATGTCCTGCTTCCCTCCCAGTAATCATGTCGGGAGCCATGTCGCTCGTTTTCTTCCACACACTATCGGCAGGGAAGGGACGCAGCTTTACCATGATCCATGTCATTGTTCCATCGGTCGATACCATTTTCTTTGCCAGATAGGGCTTACTGTAAGCCTTGCGCTTGATTTCTTTCAGTCCAGCGGCATCCGATGGAATTTGCTCGGGTACAATCTGCTCTATGGTCATACCTTCTTCCGTACCAGAGGCAAATTCAAGATCGGTGAGCGATGTTACCTTGTCGGCGTACGACAAACTATCTTTCAGTTCGTTGCTCAGCTCACGAATGAGTGTGAGACTGCGGTTGGAGAAGATGTCCTTGTTCTTTACCAGCACTGCCACATAGTAGTCGTTGCCAAAGATAGACTTGAACTCGTTGGTCTTGAGCAGTATAGGGTCGTCGCTTAGGAAATAGTCATCGAACGAAGTTCTTATCACGATGCGCTTGGCTCCAACGAGCGAAAAGGCGATGACCACCGCAAACAGCGCACCCACAATAAGCCGATGGCGCAAAATCCAGTTCGCCAGCTGCCTGAAAAGGTTGTTGATTTTTTCGATTTTCATTGTTGTTTTTATTTTGATGATTGATGATATGATATTCCGGTCTTGGCGAAGCCGCAATAATGAACAATGTTCCGATTTGTTCAAAAAAAAAGCGCACCGCTCATTGCCTGAACGGTGCGCCTTGCATGGGCTGGCAGCTTCCTGCTGCCTGATATGTCGTTTTCTCCTTGTCATGTCATGATGGTTGTTGATGGCGACAAAGGTAAGGATAAAGACCGGGACGGACAATACCCAATAATGGGTATTTGTGCCGCCCCGTGCAGGCAGCTGACAAAAAAACACACGCTCTTTCATTTAAGGATATTGTTGTTGATACTGAAGGACATGATAGTTTTTGACAACAAACGACCCTTTTAAATGAAAGAGCCGTGCAAAAAACAGGCTGAACGCTTGGAACTATTGGATAATTTTCGTATCTTTACCCACGATATGTCAACTCCGTGGCTCGCACCACGTTATAAGCAATGTGCAGCGTGTGTAAAATGTGCAGATTAAAAATCGAAGTGCAATAAAAGAGTAGCCCTCGCCGAGAGATGCAGACAACCTCTCGCTACGCTTCGAGAACGTCTGCATCTCTCGGCGAGGTAAAGAAACAACCAGCAATACAAATAAAAAAAAGGGAGACCGCAGTCTCCCAAAGATTAATTAACTTTGTATTGTGAAATATCATCAATTAACCTCGGAGCAAAGGTCGCAAATTTTCGCCTTACTCCAAAAGAAAACAGCGAGAAAAGAAATTGCCCGCATTGTGGGCACGAGTGAGGCTACGCTCAGTCGTGAGCTAAAGAGAAACAGCACGCCATCGGGAAAGTATATCTGGACAAAGGCGCACGACATGGCTATGCAGCGCAGAGAGAGAACGGTAAAGAACTCCAAACTCTCCGACGAATTGGTCTGGAGAATCAAGGAATATATCACCAATGACCAGTGGTCTCCACGACAAATATCAGGTTATCTGCGCAAGAATGAGGGGATAAAGGTATCCCACCAATCCATTTATAATATCATCCATAATGATACAACAGGGGAACTTGCCAAACACACAAGGCATAAGATGAAATACAGGCATCGTCCCAAGAGCAGACATCTTCCAATTAAAGACAGGTTGAGTATCCATGAAAGAAGTAAGGAAGTTGACGGGAAGAGATTCGGAGATTTTGAGATGGACTTGATCGTAGACCCTGATCAGCATGCCATACTCACACTGGTGGAGAAATCCACCAATATGCTGCTTATGCAGAAACTGCCATTTGGAAAGCAGTCAAAGCCTCTGGCAAAGGTAGTTAGGAAACTGCTGCTACCATACAAGGAAAGTTTGAAGACCATTACAACAGACAACGGACCTGAATTTGCGGCACATAAGGATATTACCAAGTACTTAGGCGTGCCCGTGTACTTCGCCGATCCATATTGCTCATGGCAAAAGGGAGCTATTGAAAATACAAATAAACTTATCAGACAATATATACCGAAAAAGGATTCGTTTGAACATTATACAGAAAAGAGAATTATGTCGATACAAAAGAAACTGAACGAAAGACCGAGAGAAAAATTAAACTTTTCTACACCAAAACGAGAATTCTTCAAACACGTTTTGTAATTTTGCACTTGCTGGTTGACTCTACAATGCAAAACTTTTTTGATGACAGCGTGATTTTTCCGACAGATTATTTGGTAGTTCCAAATAATTTGCTAACACACGCACACACACAGGCTAACCGCCAGTCAACTCTCTTATTTAGATACGCGCATACGCGCGAGGCGCACGCATGGAAACATAGGCAGGACGGGGATTTCACGAGAATTTCTCTCCTGCTTTCTTAGTATCCGCTCGCCAAGCGAACAAAGCTCGCATAAGCAAGCGTCAGCAATAGACATTTCTCAAATATAATTATTATTTAAAGAACAATATCAAAGAACGATCAAAATGAAAAAGAAAAAGTACATTACACCCAATGTTGAAATCGTTTCCACGGAAATGCAACAGAACCTGCTCGCTGGCAGCGGAATAAAGAGTTCGATGGACAGTGATGACAGCGACTGGGAGGTTGTAGACAACAGCGACCCATCAGTTTCAGCACGAAACGCGACTGGGTTGAGCAAGTCCTTCAACAGCGACTGGGAAATCGAGTGGTAGGCGGAAGCAGCTTACAGGAAAGCGACTACGAAACAAAAGTATCAAACGACAAAAATGATTAAGAAAAACAGTATGAAAGCAATCAAAGCAATCAAAGCAATGAGACAGGCAGCGGTGACCGTAACGGCAGCCGTGGCGCTTGCACTGACCGGGTGCACCGGACAGGAAGACTTCATCGACGGCGGCGATACACCAGCACAGGGCGTAACGCTCACCGTGACCGCCTCGACTGGCGTGGCGAACCCCGACGGCACGCGTGCCAACCTCACCGAGGGCGACAGCAAGAATCCGTGGCTATGGGAAAAAGACGACAACCTGCTCGTGGTGAACGCTGACGGCAAAGCCCTCGGCATCATCACGCTCAAGGAAGGAATAGACAAGGAGAAGGGCGTGTTCGAAGGCACCGTAAACGGGTTGACAGCTGGACAAAAGGTCCGCATATTCTACCTCGGTCCCAACACGAATACATCTCGCATCGTGAACGGCAAGATTATGTTCGACTTCTCTAAGCTCGACGGCAAGCGCGAATCGCTGAAAAGCCTCTGCGCCCTTAACGCAGAAGGAACGGTGAAGATGGACGGCAACAAGGCGGGCATACTGGGCGACGTGACACTCAAGAACGCCTTCGCCGCAGCCCACTTCAGCGTCAAGGGCAACGCCGACTCGCGCCTGGGCAACACATACAAAGACCTCGTGGTACACGGCGATGTACCCCTGCAGGCCACCGTCGACGCGACAAGCGGACGCATTGAGAGCACCGTCATGGCGGGAAGGGAGAGTAACGTGCGTGAGGGGCTTGTGTTCACGACGGCGGCGAGCCCTGATGCACCCTATGACATCTACCTCCCTCTGGTGCCCAACGAGAAAGAGACCGACAAGACCACGCTCTCCTTCGACATCTACACCGACAAGCAAACCTCCAAAAAAATCGTCTCCGCCGGAGCCGAACCGGCGACCGTAGGCAACAACGCCGACGCCTTCGTGCGCAACGCCGCTGGCACCCCATCCGTGTTCACTGTGAGCAAGGATGGCAAGAAGGTCAACTTCACCGACGGCAACCTGCAGTACATGATGCCTAAGATGGTATATTCACTCACCGTGCGCAAGCACATCAAGCCCAACACCCTCTACCGCAAGGGCAAGGACCAACCACTAGCGCTGACTGCCAAGTACAACGTGCTGAAGGGATACTACCGACTCGCCCCCGAGCAGTGGATCATGGTGCCCCCCACCAGCTACGCTAACAACTACTACTTCGGCATCTACACCTGTACGCAGGACAACAACGGCGCATGGAACGTGAGCTGCACCACCAACCCCGTGTTCGACATGTTCTTCTTCGGAAAACCAGGACAACCCACCCTCGTCGACAAGAGTACGGGCAAATACTTCCTGCCCACGGCAAGCACCGAGTACCAGGGCACGGAAAATGACTGGACCAACTACGCGAAGCTGGGCGACAGCAACGACCCATTAGTAACCCCCAGCCTGAGCGATTGGCAGTACCTGTTCGACTATCGCAAATTTCCTGACGACGACACGCCTGCCTTCGCCCTCGCGTTCCTCGACCTCAACAGCAATGGTACCGTGGAGAGAAATGTGGACCAGGCTGGAATCGTGATATTCCCCGATGGAATGACCAAGTCGACTGCAATGTCGCTCTTCACCGCACCGAATGGCTCGACTTTCGGCAAAAGAACCCTCGAAACCGACGTGGAGAGCGGCAATCTGGGCAAGATTCTCAGGATGAAAGCCGTCACCGAGAAGGGCTGCCTCTTCTTGCCCTTCCCTGGATGGAACAATGGCTATAATGGTAGCGAGTGCAAGATAGAACAGATAGGCCGCCACTTCAACTACTGGACCTCCACGTCCCTGCCTATTCTGAGACAAATGTACCACTACAACATCACGATCGACGCGACATTCGGATCGAAAGGCGGAGTCAGCGGCAACGCCGTGCGCTTGATGCGCGTCGTAAAATAACACCAACCCCCGAGGGGAACAGCACTTCCGCGAGAAAAGAAGTACTGAACCCCGAGGGGACAACGCTGGCACCGCCCAAGAGGTGTACCAGCTGTTCAGAAAGTACGGCGACCTTGCCGACCCGCACGCCGAGGAGCTGGCGAGGCTCAAGACATTGATCGCCGAGTACGAGCAGAGTTCGCACTTCACCGTTGGGGCGGTTAAATTCACCGTACTGGCGGCAGGTACAGACACGGAGTGCGCCTACCAAGTATATCTCGCCGACGAGCCGTAGGACCTCTACTGGCTCACGGTGAAGGACGGTAGGCTGACCGAGGTGCGGTTCGCCATACAGCCCGGCGAGCCGGGCGGATTGACTGTGGAGAGGATAAAGTAGATTCTCTCAGCTTTATTCCCCCCAAAAGGAAAATGATATCTTAAAAGGGTTGATCGCAGCAATGCGGTCAACCCTTTCAAATATTTTGTTGTCAATTATCATTCAAAAAACAAGTTATACTCATTCTGTTTTTAATTGCTGAATATCTGTTTTTTGCATTTCAACTACAATTTTAATCCTTTCACCTTGTTTAGTTGAAGAAAAAGTATTATTTTTGCCACCAGTTATTTCGATAACAGCATTATTTTATTAGGGGATTCCGCTATGATTTTAGATTTTTCAGTAACCAATTTCAAGTCAATCAACGAAACACAGACCCTTTCGTTTGAAGCAACTAACGACAAACACTTAGAGGACTACTTCGTTATCAAAAAAGATAAGTACAGAGTATTAAAACTCGGTATAATCCTTGGTGCCAATGCCTCGGGTAAAAGCAACGTGCTGAAAGCATTTCGTTTGATGCGTCGACTTATTTTGCAACCTTGTGAAAACAAGTCGGATACCATAGATACGGATTGTTTTGCCCTTGATGATAATTGTAGAGAGAAGGATACAGAACTCAAAATGAACTTCCTATGTGGAGAGAACAAATATTGTTATGAGGTAAAATTCAACAATTCTATAGTTAGTTATGAGTCGTTGACTGCACACCCTTTTGGAGAATTGCGTTCCCATGAAGTGTTTACTCGTATCACGGATGCCAAGACGATGGTGGCGACCTTGAAATTAGGTGAAAAGTATCGTTCGGCAAAAGTTAGGACTGTGCTGACAGGAAACCTACTGCATAACCGTACTGTGTTCGGAGCATTTCAATATAGTAATGTAGATGTGCCTTGGCTGGCAGGCTTGGTAAACTGGGCTAACGAATATCTAATGCCCAATGTAACAACTAATGACCAAAATCTGATGATGTATGTTGCAGACTTAATAGCAGATCACCGGATTAAGAAAGAAGCAGTGGTAGATTTGCTTCACAAGGCAGATGTCGGTGTGTGCGATTTTGACTTGGAAAAGAAAGAGGAGCTGTTGCCTGCCGAATTGGTTGAGCGCATTATGAACGATAACAAAGCTCCTAATGCCTTGAAGCAACATCTCAAAGAAAGTCCCGTGAGTACGGAATATAAAATATCGATGATTCACTCTGGCAAAGACAAGCAAATAGCTTTCGAATATGAGAAAGAATCAAGCGGAACGCATCGATATTTCGAGTTGTCGGGCATTCTGTTGCAGTTGGTAGGACATCCGCATTTCGTTGCGATAGATGAATTGGAAAACAAACTGCATCCCGATTTGTATATGCACTTTGTGATGACTTACCTTGCCAATGCCAAGGAATCGCAGTTGCTTTTCACCACACACATAAGAGAATTTCTCGAAGACCGTAATACTTTCCGAGATGATTCGGTATGGTTTACAGAAAAATCGAAGGTCGGTTCTACCGAACTTTATTCGCTTGCCGACTTTGGCAGCGACGTGCTTCGCAATTCCACAAATCGTTATAATGCCTATCGTTCCGGGAGATTGGGCGGCATCCCTAAACTCTCGGACACATATATCGCACACCCAATAAAGGAGGATACCGATGAGCAGAAGGATAAATAAACGAAAAGGGCGAACCTCCATTGCAGTAATTGTGGATGGGAAGGATGAAAAATGGTATATGGAGAAAGTGAAGAAGCACTATTCATGTACAGTCTTGAAATATATTTCCATTAAACCTGAACTTCCAAGCAAGAAGAAAGTTGTGGAATTGTTTGATTTGGCAAAGACGAAAGTGGAGGCAGAAAACTCCATGGTATTGCTCATTATAGATTTGGATGAGGTGTTGAAAAGCAAAAGCGAACTCAATAACTTCAAAAATCAATATGAAAAGTATTTGAATGCCCAGCAGGGCAAACCGGCAAGAAATTGCGGATGGATGAAGAAACTTCTTGTGATTGTGAATAATCCCTGTTTGGAGTATTGGTATCTGTTGCACTTCAATCCCACAAGGAAATTTTATGCCGACTATGCAGGACTTAAAGAGGATTTGAGAAAGAATTTGCCATTATCGAAATACGAGAAAACAGAAGAATATTACAACTCTAATCCCGATATCTACAAACGATTGGAATCATGGTTGAAAGATGCAAGAAGCAATGCGACACCTTTCGATGTAACTCAATGTACGACGCAAGGATGCTCGGAAATGGGAACTGTTTTTGATCGTTTGGATAATTATAATTTATAAGATATTTATCGCATACACAAAAACAACGGCTGCAAAAATCCAATTGTTTTTTTGCAACCGTTGTTTTATAGTGTTTTTATGCTTTGTTTTCTTGTTGCAGTCTCACCATTTGTGCAAAAGTCCCATTGTGTGCCATTAGTTCATCGGGTGTACCCTGTTCCACGACTGTTCCGCCCGAGAGTACTATGATGTGGTCGGCACCCAATACGGTGCGCATGCGGTGTGCAATGATGATGACGGTCTTGTTGCGCACCAGTTCGGAGATACCAGCCTGAATCTTTGTCTCGTTCTCGGCATCAAGGCTGGCGGTTGCTTCATCCAAGAGGATGACAGGAGCATCTTTTAAGAGTGCACGGGCTATGGAGATACGCTGCCGCTCCCCACCCGAAAGGGTTTCCCCATTTTCGCCTATCACCGTGTCGTAGCCTTGTGGCATACGATTGATGAAGTCATCGCACTGTGCCAACCGTGCCACATGCCTTACTTCCTCATCGGTGGCGTCGCGCTTTCCTATGCGTATGTTGTCGGCAACAGAGGCATTGAAGAGCATCACGTCTTGGAACACTACGGCGTAATTTTTGAGCAACGTCTCTGGCTCTATGTCAGAGATGTCGTGTCCGCCCAGTGTTATCTTCCCGCTATTGATGTCCCAAAAACGTGCAGCGAGCTTGGCGGTGGTACTCTTGCCACCACCAGATGGACCAACGAGTGCGGTTATCTCGCCCTGTCGGGCAGTGAATGAAACATTGTGAAGCACCTGCTTGTCTGTTTCGTAGGAAAAGCTGACGTTGTGGAACTCAATGTCATAGTTCGAAACTTCCATCTCTGTGTTGCCCGTCTGTATGGGCATTGCCTCCATCTCTTTCATTCGTTTGATGCGTACATCGAGAAAAGTAAGAATAGCAAGGTGATTGCATACTTCAAGAATAGGATTATAAACCATTGCCGAGACAAGGAGGAACGCCAAATAGACGAACACCGACACGTCGCCACGCTGAAGCATCCATGCGCCTACAACGATGACGGTAGGCATGCCTAATTTAAGCAGTACAGCGGAGATGTTGACAAAAACACCTGCCAAGAGTTCAACGGCAACAAGTCCTTTTTCTAATGTTTTTAATCGCTGGTCGAACCGCTGGTTATATTCGTCCTCGCCATTGTACGACTTGATTTCCTGCACACATTCCAGTCCTTCCTGTATCTGTTCGCTCACTCCTCGTTTGATGTGGTAGATACGTGTAAAAGCCTTGTCCATTCGATTTCGTGAAACTAATAGCACCACCAAGGCAAAAGGTACTACCCAAAACACAGCGATGGCTAATCGCCAGTCGTAACAGAACATTCCCGCTGCGATAATGACAATGCTTACCATAGAAGCAAATAGTTGGGGAATGGCGTGCGAGAACGTTGTTTCCAATTGTGTGCAGTCTTCCATAATAGTGGCAGTGAGGTCGGAGAGATTGCGCTCACCAAAGAAGGCGAGAGGCAAACGGCGCAGTTTCTCGGCTAAGGAGATACGGCGTTGCGCACTCTCATTATATACGGTGGTATAGGTGCTGTCGTATTGCCGACGAATCACGATGAGCATCACGACCATTAACCCTGCTGCCACGAGGAGATAAAACCACAACGTATGAGGGGCATTCCTTGGCATATTATCGAGATACTCCATCAGGAAGAAAAACAAATAAGTGGGTGGCAGCATCAGCACATGGTTGAGCAGTGTCGAGAAGATGATGCCTTGCCGCAAGTCCTTTGCCCCTTTTTCCGTAAGAGCGAAACGGTTTTGAAAATATTTAATCATGACTTTATGACTTTATGACTTTTAATAGATGATAGTTTCCACGAAACGGATTGTTGATATTCATTCCACATACGGTGGTAATACTTTTCCTCACTCAATAGTTCCTTGTGCGTTCCCTGTTCGACAATCTCGCCATTGTCCACAACTACGATACTGTCGGCATCTTGCACAGTGGTAAGTCTATGAGCTATCATCAGCACGGTTTTTCCTTGGGTGAGATGTGCCAGTGCCTTACGGATAAGCTGTTCGTTTTCGGGGTCGGCAAAGGCGGTTGCCTCATCGAGTACGACGATAGGAGCATCTTTCAGAATGGCACGGGCAAGAACAATCCGCTGCTGCTCACCTCCCGAAAGATAAGTGCCTTCGGCACCGATAACGGTATCCAATCCCTGTGGCAGCCGGTCGATAATCTCGCGACTTTGTGAGAGGTCGATGGCACGGTTAATCTGCTCGGTTGTTGCATCAGGATTGCCGTAACGTAGGTTTTCGATGAGCGAAGTTTTGAATAGACGGGTGTTTTGGAAGACGAACGACACGTTGCGCATCAGTTCGTCCTTGCGCATATCCCTCACGTCTATGCCTCCTATGGTAACACTGCCATGACGTACGTCCCAAAAACGGGGTATCAATCTTGCTATCGTGGTCTTTCCGCTGCCCGACGCTCCTATAAGCGCAACGGTCTTTCCTTCGGGAATGGTAAGGTTGATATGACTCACTGCATCTTTTTCCGCTCCCTCATATCGGAACGAAACATCGTTGAAACGAATGTCATACGCTTCTGCCCGTTTTGGCTCGTCGTGCTGCGAGAGCGGTGCAATATCAGTGAGCTGCTCTAATCGTTCCACAGCCTCGTTTGCCATGAACAGGTCCTGACTGAGATACATGGCTTTCATCACGTTGGAAGCGATGAGCGGTGCAATCACCACATAAAGTATCACGTTGGCAATAATTGTGGTGGTATCTCCACCGTGTCCTATCAGGATAATAGCAGTAGGAACGAGGATGAAGGCAAAGGCATTGATAGCCAGTATATAAAATGACATTGGCGTGCGCCATACAAGCGTACACTTGATGACAAGGTCGCGGTAGCTGATAATGCTATCGTAGAAGCGTTTGAACGAGAAGACCGTTTGTTGGAACACCTTGACCACGGGAATACCTCTGACATATTCCACTGCCTCTGCCCCCATCTTCTCCTGCGCATCAAGGTAGAGCCTTTGAAACTGGTTGTTCTTCGGGTTCATCATATATCCCATAATGCCTATCGCGCCAATGAGAGGTATCATTGCAGCCGCACCCAACTGCCAATCCACAGCGAATAACAGTATGATAACACCTATCGGAGCAACGACACAGCTCGCCACATCGGGTAGCAGGTGTGCCACAAAAGTATGGGTCTGTCCCGAATCCTCATCAATGATTTTGCGCATACGCCCCGTGTTTTGTTCATCAAGATAGCCCAATGGTGCACGCATTAGCCGTTGCATCGCTTTGCGCCTCATGTTGGTTTCGATACGGAATGCTGCAAGATGAGAGAGCATCAGTGCCAAAAAGTAGAGCAACAGGTTTGCCACCGATATGACAAAAGCCCATAGAGCATAGTCTATAAGGGGTGTGTCTGAGAGGTTGCCCTTGGTGATAAGTAGTGTGCGCACCACGAGCCACAAAAGTATGAATGGGACAAGCGACAGCAGTCCGTTGACTGCCGACAGTGCTACGGAGCATGGCAGCAAGTATTTGCGCCCTCCCATGTAAGCTCCTAAACGTTTGAGAGTTTTCATCATATATTATCGTCTTTTAATAATTAGTCCTTATGGTTTCAGTAATGCTTTCCAACCTGCCATGCTAAAGTCCATGTACTGCTCCAAGGCAACTTTGATATCCTCGTCGCTGTAATCTTCGTGTTCTACAATCTCGCAGAAAACGGTTATCCATGTAGAGCAATTGATGTGAACCAAGAATGGCGAAATGTTGGCGTTGAGATGTGGATAGCGTTCTTTCATCAGTCGCAGGTATTCCATGCCCACTTTCATCTGTCTGTCCACCATCTTGTCTTTATATCCTTGTAGCGACGTACCCTCTGAGTTGAATAGGAGTAGTCGAAGCTCTGGGCGAAAGTCTTTGATGATGGCAAGCATAGCAAAGATGTAATCTATTTGGTGTTGCCGCATGTTGAACACGTCTATCGACAGGAACTTTTCGTCATTGTGCGACAGGATGTGTTTGTTCAATGCCTTGGTGAGAGGCCGCAGCACCTCGCAAAACAGTTCGTCCTTGCTCTTGAAGTAATTGTATAGGTTTCCTACAGCGACACCTGACTTGCGAGCCACTGTGCGGATGGAGGTGCAGCGTACACCATGTTCGATAAATTCTGCACGAGCGGTAGCGATGATGCGCTGCCGAATGTCATCTTTCAGAGTTTGCATATTTAGGGTAAAGGGTTAATAGTGAACGTTGTTCAATTTTGTTCATAAAAAAAACGCACTGTTCTTTTCTTGAACAGTGCGCTTCGATAGTGGAGGGGTGTATACCCATATATATAATATGGTACTTTCGTTTAATCATACTCTTGTATTTATTTGCTGCAAAGGTACGAGGTGTGAAGAAGTTTTGCAATACCTAAAAGTGGGTATTTATCTTGCCACTTTCTTTCCACCTATGATATATATACCCTTTGGCAAATGCTGGAGGGCTTTCCAGCCTGTGCCCACCTTCACACCACGAAGGTTGTATATGGGCAGATGGTCTTGATGAGCAGTCTTTTCGATGGAGTCGATGCCGCTTGGCGTACGAGCCGCCGTCTTTGTCATCGTGTCAGCATGTTGTCTTCTTGTTCCCACAGCACCACCTTGCCTTGCTGTAGTGATAGTGGTACGTTGATGATGCGTTGGTTGGAGCTGCCACGGAAGAGCAAGTCAGGGTCTTTGAGCTTTTCCACAAACGGACCGTCTACTAACACGTCTATCCACTCGAGGAGTTGGCGTTGTTGCGGATTCTTGATGAGCGCTTCGAAGGTAAAGCCCGTGTAGCACCAGATGTTTTTGTTGGTTCGTGTCTTTATGGCGTGTGCCAATTCTGCAAACCCTTCGGCTTGAAACATGGGGTCGCCTCCCGAGAACGTGACGTTGGCAAAGGGGTCTGCCTCTATCACTCGCATGATGTCTTCTACTTGCATCCATTGTCCGTTGTGGATGTCCCATGTCTGTGGGTTGTGACAACCCGGGCAGGCGTTAGGGCATCCCGCACAGTAGACGGTGGTGCGAAAGCCCGGTCCGTCTACCGTGGTGTCTTCGAGAATGGATAGGATGGATAGCATAATATACGGAGCGGCCTCTCCAACGGCGGCCTCTCCCCCGACCCCTCCCCAAAAGGGAGGGGAGTGGTTAGCGGATTACTTTGAACTTTGAGGTTTGAACTTTGAACAGTGCTTACTTTGAACATTGAACATTGAACATTGAACTTTGTGATTAGTTGAACTATTAACTTATAGGCTTGTCAACTTGTCAACTGGTAAACTAACAAGCCAGCTATCTACTCCCCTCCCCCTCGGGGAGGGGTCGGGGGAGAGGCCACTGGGGGAGAGCCCGCTCTTTCTACTCGTGTGTCACTCTGTCGTTGAGCTCTGCTAACTTGCCAGCATTCCAGCGGTCGGTAGTGCCTACGAGGTAGCCTGTGATGCGTTGCAGACGGTCGATGTGATGACTGCCGCACTTAGGACAGGTGTCGAGGTGTGCATCAGCGTTCTCGTATCCGCAGTCCATGCAGCGGTTGCGGTTGTGGTTCACGCTGCCGTAGCCCAAATTGTAACGATCCATCATGTCTACCACGTTCATGATGACTTGTGGGTTGTGCGTAGCGTCTCCGTCTATCTCCACGTAGAAGATGTGACCACCACGGGTCAGGTCGTGGTAGGGAGCTTCTATCTCAGCCTTGTGGCGTGCGCTGCACTTGTAGTACACGGGTACATGGTTAGAGTTGGTGTAATAGTCACGGTCGGTGATGCCTGGCAGTGCGCCAAACTCCTTGCGGTCCTTCTTGGTGAACTTTCCAGCCAGTCCTTCGGCAGGTGTGGCGAGGATGCTGTAGTTGTGTTGGTACTGCTCGCAGAAGTCTTTGGAGCGGTCGCGCATGTAGGTCACGATTTTGATGCCCAACGCTTGTGCTTCTTCCGACTCACCGTGGTGCTTTCCCACGAGTGCCACGAGACATTCTGCCAATCCGATGAACCCAATGCCCAAGGTGCCTTGGTTGATGACGCTCTCTATGGTGTCATTTGGTTCCAGCTGTTCGCAACCACCCCACAGTTTTGACATCAGCAAGGGGAACTGCTTGGCGAAGGCTGTCTTTTGGAACTGGAAGCGGTCGTCGAGTTGCTTGGCGGTGATTTCCAGCATGTCATCGAGCTTGGCGAAGAACTTGGCGATGCGTTGCTCTTTGTCTTTGATGTCCATGCACTCAATGGCAAGTCGCACGATGTTGATGGTGGAGAACGACAGGTTGCCCCTGCCCACGCAGGTTTTCATGCCGTATCTGTTTTCAAACACACGGGTGCGACATCCCATGGTTGCCATTTCGTACATATATCGCTTGGGGTCGTCGGCGCGCCACAGCTCATGTTGGTTGAAGGTGGCATCAAGGTTCAGGAAGTTGGGGAAGAATCTCCGTGCCGTCACCTTGCACGCCAAACAGTACAGGTCGTAGTTGCGGTCATTGGGCAGATAGCTCACGCCTCGTTTCTTCTTCCAAATCTGTATGGGGAAGATGGCAGTCTCACCGTTGCCCACGCCTTGGTAGGTGCTGTTGAGCAATTCGCGTATCACGCAACGCCCTTCGGCAGAGGTGTCCGTACCGTAGTTGATGGACGAGAACACTACTTGGTTTCCTCCACGCGAGTGGATGGTGTTCATGTTGTGGATGAAGGCTTCCATCGACTGGTGAACGCGTGCCACGGTGCGGTTGATGGCATGTTGCTTGATGCGTGCATCACCTTTCAGTCCGTTGAGTGGGCGGTCGATGTAGTCGTCTATCTCGGTTTGGTAGAGGTGCTCGAAGTTGTCACCATAGAGATTTTCCAGATTTTTCACCTCTTCTATATACGAGGAGCGCACGAAGGGGGCGAGATAGAAGTCGAAGGCAGGGATGGCTTGTCCACCGTGCATCTCGTTTTGTGCGCACTCCAAGGAGATGCACGCCAGCACGGCGGCTGTCTCGATGCGCTTGGCTGGTCTGGAAGAGCCGTGTCCAGCGGTGAACCCATGTTGCAGGATGTGATCTAATGGGTGTTGGCAGCAGGTGAGCGACTTGGTGGGGTAGTAGTCTTTGTCGTGTACGTGCAGCAGATTGTGTGCCACTGCCTCACGACTTTGCTCTGACAGCAGATAGTCGTCCACAAAAGGTTTGGTGGTTTCCGAGGCGAACTTCATCATCATGCCTGCTGGCGTGTCAGCGTTCATGTTGGCGTTCTCGCGTGTCACATCGTTGTTTTTGATGTTCACGATGTCCAAGAACACGTCGCGTGTCTTTGCCTTGCGTGCAATGCTGCGCTGGTTGCGATAGGCAATGTACTTCTGTGCCACGTCTTTGCGGGCACTCTTCATGAGTTCCATTTCTACAGCGTCTTGGATGTCCTCCACCGACATTTGTGGTTTTCCGTGCACTGAGATATGGTCGGTGATTTGCTGTATGAGTCGTTCGTCTTCACCTTTTTCGGTGTGTAGCATGGCCTTTCGGATGGCAGCCATGATTTTTTGGTCGTTGAAGCCTACTATGCGTCCGTCGCGCTTCACTATGGTTTGAATCATGTGTTTTTAGTTTACGAGTTTACGAGTTGACAAGTTTACGAGTTGATAGTTACGAGTTTATGAGTTTTTTTAGTTGACAAGTTTTTCTAGGTTTCTTGGGATTCTAGGATTCCTAGGTTTCCTAGGTCTTCTAGGGTTTCTATGTTCCCTAGGATTTCTAGTTTTTCTAGAATCACTAGCTTTCTAGGATGTTTCTAAGTAGAAAACTTTGTGCTTGCTTACTATCTTCTTGATTGCTTTGCAAAGATAATAATTATTTCATTGAAAAATCATTTTAGATAACTTTTATCAGGTTAATAAAAGTTAATCATTTTATAAACAGCAAGTTACAAAAAGTTTTGGAAAACTTTGTCTATAAATTGATGAGATAGATTATCTTTTTAGATAATTAACTTGCATAAAAATAACCAATTAGTTATCAGTTTTTGTAAAGAATAGCTAATAAACAAACAAGCTAATAAACAAACAAGCTAATAAACAAACAAGCTGGAAAACAAGCAAGCTGGCAAACAAACAGATTAACAAACAAGCTGACGAGCTGATAGCTTTCTCGTGAGCCTCTCAGCCCATGAACCATCAACTCGTCAACTTGTCAACTCGTCAACTCGTAACCTTGCAATCTATCTCACCACCAGTTTGTCGAACAGTAGGCGCTTACTGTCGTCAACCGTTCGAAGGGCACGCAGCATGATGTAGCGGGCGGGGGTGGGGGTGAGGTATACATCCTGTCGGATGGGGTTGTTGCGGATGTTCGAGAATTCGCCCGTGGTGAGGGTTCGCAGCTGTGTAGGGTCGTCGCCAACGAGTATCTCGTAATGGGTTGCGATGCCGTTTTGTGCTGGTAGGTAGTGCAGTGAACTCACGGTGCGGCTCTGTCCCAAATCCATCAACACCTCATTCTCTGCCGTGCCGGGCACTTGGGTATACGCATAACCCTTCAGGTCGGCTTCCTTCAACTCGAAACTTTCTTGGGCGTTGGGAGCATGGTAAGCGCCTATCTCACTGATGCAGAGGCATCCCCGCGCATCGTTAAAGCGGATGCGCAGCTGCCGAGTGGTGATTGGTTTGAAGCGCAGCAGTCGTTTGTAGCCAATGGTGGTGGTCTCTTCGTTGAGCCGGATGGGTAGCCACTGCTTGCCCGATCGGTACTCCACGGTGAAGCTCTTGACGCGCTGTCCCAGCGGGATGTACTCTTGCAGCAGCAGGCGGTTGAGCCGTGTGGCACGGGGGAAACGGATGCTGAGCGTGGCACTGCGCACACTGTCATGGGTGGCCCAATAGGTGTCGTAGTTATTGTCAGTCAGGGCCTTCACGCCAAACCGTCTTCCCCGCTCGTCAGACGCTTTGATGCGTGCGCCCCGCAGAAGGTTGTCCGCCAGTTCGTTCGTCACCCGTTGATGCATGGCGATGATGCGGGCCGAGTCGGTGGGATGAATGCGCCCCTCCTTGTTAACAGGGAAGTTGATGAGTAAGTTGGCGTTGTGTCCCACACTGCGATAATATAGGTCGGTGAGATGGTCTACCGATTTCACCTTGTTGTCCTCGCGCTCATGGTAGAACCAGCCCGGTCGGATGGACACGTCGCATTCTGCCGGCACCCATTGGTTGCCATCGGCATGTCCCTGTTGCAGTTCGTAATATTTCTCATAGCCAGGGAACACCTCGCCTCGGCGCAAGAACGACCAGTTGGTGGCATGCGCATATCCCCGCTCGTTGCCCACCCACCGACAGCCAGGCCCCCCGTCTGAGAACACGATGCACTGCGGTTGCAGCTCGTCAATCAGCTGGTAGGCGCGATCGTATTGGTAGTAGGTGCGGCGGTTGATGGTGCGCGTGTCCTTGGCGCCGCCATACCATCCATCGCCGCCGTTGGCTCCATCGAACCAAATCTCGAAGATGTCGCCGTAGTGTGTGAACAGCTCACGCAGCTGGTGGTAGAAGTAGTCTACATAAAACGGTGTGCCGTAGAAAGCCTGGTGTCTGTCCCAGGGTGAGAGGTACACGCCCAGTTTCAGTCCATACTTCTTGCATGCCGCCGCCAGCTCGCCCACCACGTCGCCCTTGCCATCCTTGTAAGGCGTGTTGCGTATGCTATAGTCGGTGTAGTTGGTGGGCCACAGACAGAAGCCGTCGTGATGTTTGGCTGTGATGATGACACCCTTCAGACCCGCTTTGACAAAGGTTTGCGCCCATTGTTCACAGTTGAGCCTGGTGGGATTGAAGGTTTCCAATTTGCAGTCGCCGTAACCCCATTCGCGGTCGTTGAACGTGTTCAGACCAAAGTGTACAAACGCGTATGTCTCCATCTGTTGCCACCTCACCTGATGCTCGGTAGGGATGGGCGTCACCGGTGCGGGTGCCTGGTCGTTGTCCTTGGCATGTACTGTCAAACTGCCGGCCAGCGTCATGGCCAGTAGGAGCATTTTTGTTTTCATATTGTTTCTTTTTATTATATAATGTGTACTGTCAATTGTTTGTTGTGTTCCGGCATGTTGTCAATCATGTATATGATTCCTCGTGTTTGTTTGGGTTTCAAAGAGTTTTTGTCAACATGCGCGCCTGTCACCTTCACGCTTGTCTGTTCGCAGACGCTTGTGAGGCATCGCTGTGCGTGTCGTTGCTCTTGACCATCATGCTCACGAACGATTGCTCGGCCATATACGATGAGCGCACCAGCGGACCGCTCTCCACATGGTCGAAGCCCAACTCCAACGCCTGCTGTTTGTACAGGGCGAAGGTGTCGGGATGAACGTACTCCACCACGTCAAGCTGGGCGGATGAGGGTTGCAGGTACTGTCCGATGGTCAGCATGCGGCAGCCCGCCTCACGAGCATCGCGTAGCAACTGCGTCACCTCGTCGGGCTGTTCGCCCAATCCCACCATGATGCCCGTCTTGGCGATGAATCCAGCCGCGGCAATCTCTTGCAGCACCGCCATACTGTTGCGGTAGGTGGCCCTACTGCGGACAGATGGCGCGAGCCGTTCAACCGTTTCCAGGTTGTGTCCCACGATGTCGGGTTGGGCATCCAGCACGGTTTGAAGCTTTCGGCCCCGGTAGTCGGGAATGAGTATCTCGATGATGGTGTTGGGGCACAGACGGCGCACCTCTCGGATGGTTTCGGCCCAGTGAGCCGCCCCCTTGTCGGGCAGGTCGTCACGATCAACCGAGGTAATCACAGCATGTTTCAGTCCCATCGCCTTCACCGATCGGGCAATCTTTATCGGTTCCGTGCCATCGGGTGGCAGTGGATGCCCCGTCATCGTGGCGCAGAAGCGACAGGCGCGCGTGCAGCGGTCGCCTAAAATCATGAAGGTGGCCGTGCCGTGTTTCCAGCAGTGTCCCCTGTTGGGGCATTTGCCACTGCTGCAAATAGTGTGCAGTCCGTTTTGTGCGATGGTGTCTTCCACCATGCCGTATTTCTCGCCACCCTCTATTCGGGTGTACAGCCAGCGAGGCTTCCTTAATATAGGTTTTCGTTGTGTTTTGTCCATGTGGTGTCTTTGTTCAGCTGGTTTATCCTGCCGTTTTGCTGTATGCAAAGATAGATATTTTTTGCAAATAAAAGCAAGAAAAAACACCTTTGCCTATTGCCCTGAAGGCGACTTCTTTTAAACTGATGCGTCTTGCCGTAGAATCTGCTCACTCTTTTTCACTTTCATTCACTATACCTTGGAAATAATAGTTCCAAATGATGGTGCTCGTTTATATGTAAACCGTTATCAATCAAGCAGATGACTTCTTTTTATACAAGCGCTTGGTAGTGATAG
Organism: Prevotella sp. BV3P1; assembly: GCF_000479005.1. GTDB lineage: Bacteria > Bacteroidota > Bacteroidia > Bacteroidales > Bacteroidaceae > Prevotella. The sequence goes on from NZ_AWXC01000043.1 coordinate 97,804, forward strand.
ACGGCTAAATGCGCATGTACAAAGGGTTTGAACACAATTTAATAATTCTGCCTATTTAAACTCTGTAAATGGAACAAATCTTGCGCAAATCAACAGTATCTTTGCAAATGAGGAAAGGCACATCCCTGATTTCTCCAGCGTAGGTGCGTGATGCATCATGTTCGGTTCACAGAGTAGATGAACGAAGGGCGGGTAGGGATGACAGCAAACTTTTTTTGACATAGGATAATCAAGTATATATAAACTGTAAAGTAAAAATGGAAATCACACAAAAACAGGCAAAAGATGCCATGAGAAACACGTTTGAAAGGTTGATGAGGTTGCCAGAAGGCAGCCAGGTGCGGTGGTTGGGCACTGTGTCCGACTTGGTTGAACTGGTCCACATGATGTGGTACGACGGTCTGACCATCGATGAACACGGACAGGTGCTCAACTTCAGCACCACCGTCAACCTTCTTTGCGAGCGGCTCAACTTGCCCTCGCCCCGCAAACCTAATACGGTAATGAATAATGTGCGGAAGCGCAAGAACCCCGACCTGATGCTCCTCACCCGCTGCCGACACCTCATGGAGCAGGGCGAAGAGCCGCTGGGAAGATTTATCAAGGAACGGCCTCTCCACCGGCAGCCTCTCCCCCGGCCCCTCCCCAAAGGGGAGGGGAGTGATTAGCTGAACTATTAACTCGTCAACTTGTCAACTCGTAAACTAAAGAACTTATAAACTTATAAACTTATAAACTAAAAAACTCACAAACCTGTCTATCTACTCCCCTCCCCTTTGGGGAGGGGGTGGGGGAGAGGCTCTTTAATTACCATGAAAGCATATCTTAAATTAGAATTGAATTTTTTCGAGGCACCCGTGTACATGGAGATGCGGGCCATCGAAGGGTGTACCGGCGAAGGATGCGTGTTGGCCTTGATGCGCTACCTGCGCACCTGTCCCAAGGGAACGGGATACCTCGCCGCATTGAAAAACATCGCACACGACTGCCGTAAGTCAAAAACGTATTTGATGCACATCATTTCCGACTATAAAATCTTCGAAATCGTGGATCAAAAATTCTTTTATTGTCCCTACTTGGAGCATTCATTATTCGTTCAACATTCAACGAACAATCAATTTACCCCCTCGCAAGTGCTTGATAATCAGGACTCGCCCTTATATACTAATAATACTGATAATACTAATAATACTGATGATACTAATAATCCGACGACGGAGAAAAAAAGAGCCGACGCCGCCGACGGAAATTTTAAAAATAAAAATCGGGAAACGTTTCCGACACGCCAGGCCTGTCAACCGGAATCGCGACCTGCCACGCAGCCGGATGCTCAACCTGCATCGCAACAGGAAGAACAATCAGCAGCTCAACCATCGGCTCAAAGCGCTTCCCAAACGCCTGTTTGTGAACGGGCAGGCAATAGCATGTTGGTTGATGCCCAATCTCTTACAGATAAGCGTCCAAACCGCATGACTTTGGCGGCTAAGGAGCATGCTGTTGCCGGCCGCCCATCTGCGGCGGATGTGGAGGCGGTGGAGAAGGGCGTTCTCAACGCATTGTTTGGCGATGCCGTGTTCATGCACAGTCTGGAGACGCTCACCGGACTGTGCGTCTACCGCAGCGCCCACACCCGCTACTATTGCCTGCAGTGGTTCCGCATGCTGCGCCATTCGCAGGGCAAGCCCATCAAGGACATTTCGGATGCCAAATGTCATCTGCTGGCTCTGCTGCGCAAGGGCAGGAAGACGCGCGAGAACTTCCACCGCTGGCACAACGACCAGCTTGACCCCTCGCGCAGTTCGATGATTACATAGAGAAGATTTATTGCGCCCCTACGGTTTGCGCAACGTGATGACTCACGCCCCTACGGTTCCTCAAGCTCCTGCTACCAGGTAACTCATGTAGCCCAGGAACACCACGGTGAGCACGGCACCCTCCCAGCGGGCAATGGTGTATTTGGTGAACGAGAACAGCCAGAGCATCACCATGGAGATAATCAGCATCGAAAGGTCGAGGTTGGTGATACCCTTGAGCTGCATCGGACTGATGAGGCCGGTGATGCCCAGAATCATCATGATGTTGAACACGTTAGACCCCAACACGTTACCAATGGCTATGCCGCTCTGTCCCTTGCGAGCCGACACCACGCTGGTGGCCAGCTCGGGCATCGAGGTTCCGCCGGCAATGATGGTCAGACCGATGACGGCATCGCTCACGCCCATTGACTTAGCAATCACCGTGGCCGAATCGACAAACAGGTTGCTGCCAAAGACCAGACAGCCCAAACCCAACAGCAGGAAAAAAATAGATTTTGGGAGAGAATAGTTCTTTTGCGCCTCTTCATTCTCGTCGGGTTCTTGCTTGGCTCCCTTGAGGGTGAAATACATGTACAGCAAGAACATAGCGAAGAGCACGCCTGCGTCGATGCGCGAGAGATGGCGGTCGAGGCACAGCATCAGCAACACCCACGAAGCCACAAAGGCAAATGGGATGTCCCGCTTCACCGTTGATTTCAGAATGGTCATCGGCGCCACCAAGGCGGCGCAACCCACGATGAGCAGGGAGTTGAAAATGTTGGACCCCACGACGTTGCCCACCGCCATGTCGGGCGTGGACTTCAAGGCGGATAGCAGACTGACAAAAAACTCGGGCATGGAGGTTCCCATGGCCACAATCGTCAGTCCAATTACTATTTGCGACATGTGCATGCGTTCTGCAATAGCAACGGCACCGTCGGTCAGTCGGTCGGCACCCCATAACACCAGGGCGATGCCGGCAATCATCCATAAAATGTTCAACCACATAATCGTTGTATTTTATGCAAAGATAGTGCAAGCCGAAAACAAAGGAAACTTGTTTACTTTGTTGAGGCGATGCCTATCTTATGCAAAAATACAGGATTCTTTTCACATAATCATGTTGAAACCGTGTTTTTTGCAAAATACACCTTATTATATATGTGGTTGAACAAATCAGAAGAAGAATGGTTCCAGGCGTTAAACCTGGTACCGTCTTCGGGCCATTCTGCGGTTCTCTCCGGGATGACGCTTGCAACTCACATGGAGCCAGATGCGCCCAAAACGACTGTACTCAAAGAGCAGCTGGTCGAAGGGGCAGTGCAGTAGGATGAAGTCGAAGTACGCCTGACCGGTCTGCTCATTAGGCAGACGGATGTCGGCAGCTTCGCCAAAGAGATGTTGCGAGTTGCCTACGCCGTGTAGCAGGTTGTTGAGCAGTTCGCACCGATAGCCGCTGTTGATGTAGATGGGGCCGAAGCGGTGGCGCAAGGGCTCGAGGACCTGGCGACACAGCAGGCGCATGTTCTCCAAGGCCTGGGCGTCGGGCGTGTTGTTGATGTGATACTTTTCGGCCGTTGCCGAAGCTGTGAACTCTCGTAGCGAGAAATGCTCGCTAAGCATGTGTGTTTTCATGATAAAAATTATTTTTAGTGAATGAGAGTACAGCGCGCGGTCGTTGCCTACCTTCGCTCATCTCTCCGAGGGTCAAAGGTAGAAAAAGCATTGCAGTGGGTCGAACCCAAGCGATAGGTTTTGAAGGAGCAAAATGGATGGGGGGGATTGCTGATGGCGGCTTTCTCTAACGCATCCAACATAAGTTGTTAGTGGGAGGTGTGGCGACTGGTTTTGTGGTTTGTTTTTGCTCCATGCAAAAAAAATATATTAATTTTGCACCAAAATTAGAGACAGCCGAATGCAGGGGAAAGTTTTTTTTCTTTGTTGAGGCACGTTCTATTTTTACAAATCAATCAACAAAGAGACGTTATGGAAAAGAAATTGAAACCGGCAACCCTCTGCATCCGCGGAGGATGGAAGCCACAAAACGGACAACCCGTTCAACCCCCTATTTATCAGAGTACCACTTTCAAATATGATAACACCGAGGAGATGGCACAGCTCTTCGACCTGAAGAAATCGGGCTACTTCTACACCCGTTTGGCCAACCCCACCAACGACGCCGTGGCACAGAAGATAGCAGCCCTTGAAGGAGGCGTGGGTGCCATGCTCACTTCGAGCGGACAGGCCGCCAACTTCTACGCCGTGTTTAATATCTGCGAGGCTGGGTCGCACATCGTGGCTTCCACCGAGATCTACGGCGGAACGTTCAACCTCTTTGGTGTGACGATGAAGAAACTGGGCATCGACTGCACCTTTATCGACCAGGACGCATCGGAAGAGGAGATACAGAAGGCTTTCCGCCCCAACACGCGCGCCATGTTCGGCGAAACTATCTCTAACCCAGGATGCCGCGTGCTGGATATCGAGAAGTTTGCGCGCATCGCCCATCGCAACGGCGTGCCGCTCATCGTGGATAACACCTTCGCCACACCCATTAACTGTAGGCCTTTTGAGTGGGGATGCGACATCGTGACGCACTCTACCACCAAATACATGGACGGTCATGCGGCCGCCGTAGGAGGAGTGGTGGTGGACAGCGGAAACTTCGATTGGATGACACATGCTGACAAGTTCCCTGGACTGTGTCTGCCCGATGATTCATATCACGGATTGACGTATGCGAAGGATTTCGGCAAGATGGGCTACCTCACCAAGTTGGTGGCACAACTCATGCGCGACCTTGGTTCCATCCCATCGCCGCAGAACGCCTTCTTGCTCAACTTAGGCTTGGAGACGCTGCACCTGCGCATGGCCCGTCACTGTCAGAACGCTCAGCGCATTGCCGAGTTCCTTGAGGCAGATGAGCACGTGGCATGGGTTCACTACTGCGGACTGAAGAGCGACCCGCATTACGCCTTGGGACAGAAATACCTACCGGGCGGTTCGTGCGGCGTGATAGCCTTCGGTCTGAAGGGTGACCGCGAGACGGCCGTGAAGTTCATGGACTCGCTGCGGCTCATCAACATTGCCACCCACGTGGCCGACAGTCGTACCTGCGTGCTGCATCCCGCCAGCCACACTCATCGCCAGCTGAGTGACGAGCAGTTGCGCGCCTCAGGCATCGACCCCACCCTCATTCGCCTGTCTGTGGGCATCGAGGACGTGGATGATTTGCTGGATGACATCAAGCAGAGCTTGGGATAAAAAATAATCCTAGGAATCCTAGGGGCACTAGGAAAACTAGGACTCCTAGGGATTCTAGGGAGCCTAGGAATTCTATGAAATCTAGGGGTCCTAGAAAATCTAGCGAAAGCCTATTCCCCAAAAAAATATTCCCTGGGTGCCTTGCGGCCCCAGGGAATATTTTTACTTCTTTTTCTTCTCAGATAAAATCAAAGGAATGCCTTGTTGGAAGAATTCCTTTTCTTTTCCTTCTTCTCGGATGACTGCCTGTACAATCTGCATAGTCATGCTTGTGTGTCCGTTCTTCTCATAGTAAACACCAATCGACCCCGTGATGTTGTAATAGAATCCCACCTCATACTTCTTGCTCACCCCATGGTCATCCAACTGGTAGGTCAGTCGGGTAGGCTGTATGACAAAAGCTATGGGCGACACGCTATAAAACCCGATGTTGCACTTCAAGTCTTGGGCGGGTGCCGTGAGCAGTAGTTTCCGCAAGTCGGTGTTGGTCACATTCTCTGCTAAAGCCTTGACTGGGAAGTTGTGGATGACCATCGTGCTGTCTGTTGTCAGCGACCACGAGATGTCCAGCGTATCAGTGCGGTCAGTGGCACTCTTCACTTCACGCTGTGGGTAAATCAGTTTGCCGGTATGCTTACCCTTCACCTTGGCAAAAGCCAATTGTACCTCTTCTTTCGTAATCTTTACCTGGTTGTCTTCATTGGAGCCAAGACAAGAGGTTAACGAGGTTACACCCAGAGTAAGACATGCCGCTAACAGCCATGTCATTCCTACATTTTTCTTCATTTTGTTCATTTCCTTTTTATTTAATGTTTGACGAGTCATTGTTTGTCAGTACGGCCATCCATGTTGTGGTGGTGTCGTTGACAAACAAGCGATACTTCTGAAAAGTAAACAACCGACAAACCTAAATCATTGCACGCAGGAATGTTAAATAACGTGAATGATGTCCTATTTTGTTCTCTCAGCGTGTTTCCTATTCGGTTGCTTCCTCGTCGTTCTCTTTCTTTTCGGGTGCGAGAAGGGTTTCAAAGTCAGTCATGTTGTTCTTCACGAGGATGTCGTACCACTGCAGCAGTTTCTTGATGTCGCTGTCGTGAACGCGATCCTGATCGAATGACGGCAACACCTTGGCGAAATATTCGCGCAGTTCTTTGCTGTTGGCTTTCTTGTAGTTGAACGACACCAGCTTGTTTTGTTCCTGTTCGCCCACACCCTTGAGTACTTTCCACAAAGGTACGTCATCGGCGTCGGTGTACATGGCGATGTCGCCGAGATTGGTGACCCTGTCGGTGAAGAAGGCCGGCATGCGGCGACGTGTTTCATCGAGCGATTCGACGATGAGGTTCATTTTTCCGCGTGACACCAATTTATAAAGTCCTGGTTTACCTGCGATTGAAAGAATTGTTTCCATTGTTATTCGTTAATTTTCGTTTGATAGATGATACATGTACCACCCCGCAACCCTGTACACCTTATATTATAAGGATGTGGTTGTGGTGCAGTTGTTCTAAAATTTTCTCTATTTGTTGGGGTAAATTAGCTTTTCCATCGTTGACGAGTTCCACGTCGCTCAGTCGGACCATCTCTTCTTGTGGCATCTGACTGTTAATCCATGCCGTGGCCTTTTCATGGCTGATTCCGTCGCGCCGCATGATGCGTTCCACACGAATCTCCAGTGGTGCCGTGACGCATATCACCTTGTCGGGCGTGATGCGGCGGTCGAAATGAGCGTCAAACAAGATGGCACTCTCAATCCACTGCAACGGCGACTGTAGAAAGTCGGTAGCCACGGCGGGGTGAACGATGTCGTTGACCGCTTGCTTGTTGGCCTCTGATGCCAGCAGAAATTGGGCGAGCACCGACTTCTGAAGTTTCGTTCCCTCGTACACATCCGGTCCCACCAGTTGTGTAAGTTGTTGCCGCAGCTGACCATCTTCTCGCATGAGCCGTTTGGCCGCCTCATCACAATCGTAGACGACGATGCCATGCTGCCTGAGCAATTGACAGACATAACTCTTGCCCGACCCGATGCCACCCGTGAGGGCGACAATACTTTTCCTGTTGTTCATCGCACCGTTGGTTGCATGGGTGGTTATTGTTGTTCGACGAGATAGTCTATCTGGTTCATTTCCAACCGCGCTTGTCGTACCTCAGCGGGGACGGTTTTCAGGTGCAAGGCGCATTTGTCCGAAGGATTTGCCTGCAGCTCGTTGTAGTCGACCACCACCTCGAATTGCTTTTCATTGATTTTCCTGAATGCCGTAACACCGATGTTGAACAGCACCTTTACCTTGGATGGGAAGGTGCGCAGCGTCTTTCCTTTCGGCATGTTGATGGCCTTGATGGGTACCTCGATGCTCTCTTCGGTGAGGATGTCGGGGAAGAGCCCTATCTTCACTTTCTCCGGTACGGTCTTCACGCCAATGATTTTCTGCAGGTTGACCTGTCGAATCAGCGTGTCCGTGAAATTGGTGAGGTTCAGTTTCTCGGTCATGATGTACCTCAAGCTGTCCAGTTTGCTTTGCTGCGCATACACTGTCACCTTTTCGGGCCAGAAGCTCACGCGTGCCAGATAGTAGTTTTTGGCAGGTGTCATGATGCCGTTCGCACGAACTGGCAGGGTCTTCGACTGTCCAAAGTTGAAGTAGAATTTCAGCTGGTCGGGCTTCAGTGCGGTGATTCTGGAAGACGTGGCCAGACGTTGGTACAAGATGTTCTGCACGTCGGCCAGGGGTACATTTCCCCTTCCTGCGCTTTCGTTGGCGTAGGTGGAGAAGTTGAGGTTGATGGGTCGGAACGGTTCACCCGTGAAATAGCCGATGAAGGCAAATCCCTTGTCGCGTACCGTCACGATGACGGTGTCTGGCATGTTGGTGGTGATGATGATGTTCTTGGGCACGTTGACCAAGCGTATGGGCACGGGAATTTCTTTTTCGTACATCTCATCGAGCGTCATGGAAAGCCAGAACGCCGCACTGAGAAATAGGAAAAACAAAAACACCAGGAATCGCTTGGACACCAAGTCGAGCAAGAAATTCCTGATGGGTGCGGTAATACGCTTGAGCTGGTTGAGCATGTGCGTGTGTGGTTAAGCCTTTACTGCGTTCTGCGACGCTGCGTCGGCATAGAGGAAGTTGCGGTCAACCTGCACGGTAACGCCGCGTGCGATTTCCACGTCCACCTTGTTCGTGGTGAGGTCAATGCGCTTCACGGTGCCGTAGATGCCGCCGTTAATGATCACCTTTGAGCCTTCCTGCAAGGCGTTTTGGAAGTTGCGTATCTCCTTTTGTTTCTTTTGTTGTGGACGAATCATGAATAGCCACATGATAGCCAGCATGGCCACCATGAAGATGAGCATGCCTGTTCCTCCGCCTGCTGCTTGTGCAGCTAATAGTAGTGTTGTCATATTTGATTGATTGATTAATTAATTCGTATTTGTATTTCTATTTTTGTCTATTCTTGTCCTTCGGTCGGTTGCTCGGTATCTGGTGTTTCCTCCTTCTTGACAGACCGGCGTTGCTTGGGCTCGGGCATGGGTTTGAGCATCTTGCCTGTCGAGATAAGGTGACGTGCGATGGTGTCGAGCATGCCGTTGATGTATCCGCCGCTCTTCGTGGTGCTGTAGCGTTTGGCCTGGTTGACGTATTCGTATATCGTCACCGAGACGGGGATGTTCGGGAACGTGAGCATCTCGGCGATGGCAATCTGCATGATGACCACGTCCATGTAGGCCAACCGTGAGAAGTCCCAGTTGCGGCTGGTCTCGCTCATGTACAGTTGGTAGGTGTCGGCATTGAGGATGGTGGCGCGGAAGAGTTTGGTGGCGAAGTCGCGGTCTTCCTCGTCCTTGTATTCGCGCAAGATTTCCTGATCGGCCTTGTTAGCCTGGTCAAACCGCCTGATGGTTTTCAGCACGAAGGTATCTACCACCTCTTTGTCATCGTTCCAGTAGAGGCTCTTCTCCTCGAGCAGGGCATCCAATTCGGGATTGTCCTGAATGAGCTGTTTGTACAGCTTGCGCCATACCTCGCGGTCGGCCTCATAACTGTCATCTGTGTCGGCCATGTACGCTTGGTAGGTTTCCGACTGCTCAATCTGGTTGCATATCTTTCGAATGAACTCAACGTCATCGTCCCAGGTCAGTTTCTGTTCTTCGATGAAGTCGTTGAGCATCTTGTTCTCTTCCAGTTGAACGGCAAACTTGTTGAAAGCGAATTTTTGTGGAGGCAATTCCGTTCCTTCCCTTTCGGCTTTCTGCGTGTTTACCTCCACTCTGTGTCGCTCTTCACGTGAGATGGCCACGATGAGTTGGAGCAGATAGATGTACAAATGGTATGCTTTGGAGAGGCAGAAAAGCAATTCTTTCTCTGCGTTATCCATGTTGTTATTGCCATTCTGATAGTATGCGTAGGTTAACTGGACTATCTTGGTCCTGATTAGTTCGCGATTGATCATCCTTCAATAATTTGTGTTCTTGCTAAATTTGATATTGCAAATGTAGTCTTTTTTTACATGACATGCAAGCAATCTTTCTTGATAATATCAATTTTTTACAGAAACTTTGCATATCTCAGATAATTCAAGTAACTTTGCAACGCTTTTTTGAGCGCATCAGTGACGCCGACGCATGTCGTGAAAGCGGGGAGGGGAGCCATGCTCCGCCTGTCGCTCTTACTGGCAGCATCGGCCAAGCAGGAGAGTCCTGCGTCTCTGTGTGATGGCGAATTAAGGCAATGAATGTTCAACAACTTAATTTAGAGTAACACATTATGAAAGAGATTAATGTATCGGGTAAGAAGCGTGAAGACCTTGGAAAGAAAGCTTCTAAGCAATTGAGAAAAGAGGGTTATGTGCCCTGTAACATTTACGGTGCAGCACAGGCTGACGGCAAACCGGAAGCATTGGCTTTCGCAGCTCCCATGTCAGAGTTGCGCAAGGTGGTGTACACACCGCATATCTATGTAATCAATCTTAACATTGATGGCGAAAGTCATACCGCCATCTTGAAAGAACTGCAGTTCCATCCTGTGACGGACGCACTGCTCCACGTTGATTTCTACGCTGTGAACGACCAGAAGCCTATCACCATCGGTATTCCGGTGAAGTTGGTTGGACTGGCACAGGGTGTACGCGATGGTGGGCGTATGAACCTGTCTATCCGCAAGGTGAACGTTACCGCTCCCTACCAACGCATTCCAGAGCATCTGGACATCGACGTGACCAACTTGAAAATTGGTAAGAGCATCAAGGTGGGTCAGTTGAATTTTGAAGGACTGGAAATGGCAACACCGAAAGACGTGGTGGTATGCTCCGTCAAGATGACGCGCGCCGCTAACCTGTCTGCGGTCGCCGACACGGCTGATGAGGGCGACGCAGCCGCTGAGGGCGAGGGCGAAGCTGCACCAGCAGAGGCTTAATCAGTCCGTGACAGTCACGATAGTTTAATCAATGGACAAATACTTGATTTGTGGTCTGGGAAACCCGGGTGCTGAATACGCGGGAACCCGCCACAACACTGGATTTATGGTATTGGACGCTTTTGCCAAGGCGTCCAATATCGTTTTTGAGGATAAGCGATATGGCTTTGTGGCCGAAACCAGTCTGAAAGGTCGCAAAATCATCTTGCTTAAGCCCACCACGTTCATGAACCTCAGTGGCAACGCTGTACGCTATTGGCTTAACAAGGAAAACATCGACCAGCGACGCTTGCTCGTGGTTTCTGACGATGTGGCCTTGCCCCTTGGTGAGTTTCGCCTCAAGGGCAGTGGCAGCAATGGCGGGCACAACGGACTGGGACACATCCAGCAGCTCATCGGCCAGAACTATCCCCGTCTGCGCATGGGCATTGGCAACGAGTATCCGCGTGGCGGACAGGTAGACTGGGTGCTCGGTCATTATGATGAGGCGGATATGCAGGTTCTTCAGCCTGCCATCGACACCGCGGTGGAAATCATCAAGAGCTTTGTCCTGGCTGGCATCGACATCACCATGAACCAATTTAACCAACAGGGGAAAAAGAAAGGGGGCCAATAAGGCCAATAAGCCTAATAGGGCTAATAAGCCTCATTGGCCTAATAAGCCCAATGAGCCCAATAAGCCTAATAATCCCAATAATCACTATGACAGAAACAACCTCCACCTCTTCCAACCTTCGTGTCAAGGACACCGGCTCGGCGCGCATTGACAAGTGGCTCTGGGCGGCTCGCATCTTCAAGACCCGCACACTGGCTGCCGAGGCTTGCAAGAACAATCGTGTGAGCGTCAATGGGGTGAGCGTCAAGCCAAGTCATGTCATCAAGCCCGGCGAAACGATTGATGTCAAGAAACCGCCCATTACCTATTCGTTCAAGGTGCTCAAGACCATCGAACAGCGGGTGGGGGCTAAGTTCATTCCACAGATTTACGAGAATGTCACCGATGCCAAGCAGTACGAACTGTTGGAGATGAGTCGCATTAGTGGATTTGTAGACCGTGCCCGTGGAACCGGACGCCCCACGAAGAAGGATCGTCGCAGCATGGATGCCTTCGTCCGTCCGGCTCTCTTTGGATGGGATGAAGAGGATGAATGGGATGAGGATGATGATGACAACCAACAATAAGGCACAATTTGCCTAAAAACGATAGCAGCATGACAGAACCAACAACCACCACAGCATCCAAACGGCAACCCTGTAACGTTGCCATCTTTGTTTCGGGTAGCGGTACCAACTGCGAGAACATCATTCGCTATTTTCAAGATTCACCGCTGGTGCATGTCGCGCTGGTTTTGAGCAATAAGTCTGATGCCTATGCCTTGGTGCGTGCCAAACGACTGAACGTTCCTTCCGTTGTCGTGTCCAAGGCCGAGTTTGGCAAGACCGATGAGGTGCTGAAGCTACTTGATGAGCATCACATTGATTTCATTGTGTTGGCTGGGTTCTTGCTGATGATTCCCGACTATCTCATCCAGACTTACCACCGACGCATGATTAACCTGCATCCAGCTTTGCTGCCTAAGTTTGGCGGCAAGGGCATGTACGGACACCATGTGCACGAAGCGGTGAAGGCCGCTGGCGAAACCGAGACAGGCTTCACCGTTCATTGGGTCAGTTCGGTATGCGATGGTGGAGAGATCATCGCTCAGTTCCGCACCCCACTTCTCCCATCCGACAGTGTCGACGAAATTGCGGAGAAAGAGCACCAACTGGAGATGAAGCATTTCCCGCAAGTGATTGAGCAGGTTGTTCGGGATTTCTTGGGAGATAGTAAAAATAGTAGGAGTTAGCAGGAGTAACTTGGAGTTAGAGGGAGTTAATAGGAATAACTTGTAGTTGGGAGGAGTTAGCAGGAGTAACTTGGAGTTAGGGGGAGTTAACGGACATTAGCTTTGCAATCAAGTAGTTTGTAGTTATTGGGAGTAACTTGAAGTTAGGGGGAGTTAACGGACAATAGCTTTGCAAATGAATCACTTCTTTGGCGACGCTATTGTCCGTTAACTTCTATTTACTCCCCATTAACTCCCGTTACCTCCCATTAACTTGATTGGCAACGCTAATGTCCGTTAATTTTTATTTACTCCCCATTTACAGCCGTTGGCGGGAACCTTCTGCGTGTAGGCCCATGCTTGGCAGATACGGCTCCAGTGACAAACGTGCTGCCGGTTTTCAACAACTGTACCGTGGCATGCGTCATCGGCTCGTTCGTTTCTTTGTCTACCAGTGTTCCTGTAATCTGTCGTTCTTGTGTCCATGCGGCCATTGACATCATCATCAAGGCCAGCATGGTGAGGAGTTTTCGCTTCATCTGTTTAGTTTCGTTTACCTTTCTCATCGGCCTTGTTGTGGTTTCCTGAGCCGAGATACCTTATTATATGTGATGTTCAAAAAGCAATAAAGTTTAATTTTGGGCGGAAAATTTACCATCGTCTATGATTTTGTTACAGCCAGTTTGCCTGTCATTTGAAGTCGTTAACATTTCAAGAGTTTATTTTCATGTTTTTTTTGTCATCGTACACAAAAAAGCGTTATATTTGCAAAGTTAACAAAACTATTTACTAACAAAACAAATTGCCATGAAGGTTCATGAATATCAGGCGAAAGCCTTGTTTGCACAGTACCATTTGCCAGTAGACAAGAGTGTATTGTGTCGGACGGTCGATGAGGCCGTATCAGCTTACCAATCCTTAGGATCAGAGCGTGCAGTTGTAAAGGCACAAGTGCATACAGGTGGTCGTGGAAAGGCTGGCGGCGTGAAAGTTGCTAAAGGAGAAGAACAACTTAGAGAATATGCTTCTCAAATTTTAGGTATGGATATCAAAGGCTTTACCGTTGATCGTATCTTGGTAGGCGAAGCTATTGATATTGCGTCAGAGTATTATGTAAGTATTGTCATCGACCGAAAAGTAAAGTCTGCCATTCTGATGTTAAGTCGTGAGGGTGGTATGGACATCGAGTCGGTTGCTAAAAATACACCCGAAAAAATCCATAAGATACCCATTGACCCGCTCATTGGCATGCCCGATTACTTGGCAAGAGAAGCTGCTTTTTGTCTTTTCGATGACAAAGCGTTAGTGAAGCAGGCCGTTCCAGTTTTCCAAAATCTGTACCGTCTCTTCAAAGAGAAAGATGCTTCGTTGGCAGAAATCAATCCATTAGTAGTGACCAAGAGTGGAGAGGTGAAGGCGATTGATGCCAAGATGACTTTCGACAACAATGCTTTGTATCGTCATCCTGATGTTTTCGAACTCTTTGAGCCTACGGCAGAAGAGCGCAAAGAGCAAGATGCTAAAGACAAAGGATTTAGTTATGTCAACCTTGGTGGTGAGATTGGATGCATGGTGAACGGTGCCGGACTGGCAATGGCAACCATGGATATGATTAAACTGTATGGTGGCAACCCTGCCAATTTCTTGGATATTGGCGGTAGTTCTAATCCTACGAAGATTGTCGAGGCGATGAAACTGTTGCTCAGTGACAGTCATGTACGGGTGGTTCTCATCAATATCTTTGGTGGTATCACACGTTGCGACGATGTGGCAAAGGGACTAATCGAGGCGTTTAAGATGCTCGATACCGACATGCCAATCGTTATCCGACTCACTGGTACCAATGAAGCGGAGGGTCGCGAGCTGTTGAAAGGAACCAAATTCCATGTGGCTAAGACCATGAGCGAGGCTGGTAAAAAAGCCGTAGAGTTAGCTCAACAGTGCATGAACAAATAAGATATCTAACCATGTTAAATCTATAAAGCGATGAGTATATTAATTAATCACGATACAAAGTTAATTGTCCAAGGAATTACGGGACGCGATGGCAGTTTCCATGCCACGAAAATGAAGGAGTACGGAACCAATGTGGTAGGTGGAACTTCGCCTGGCAAGGCTGGACAAGAGGTTGCAGGGATTCCTGTTTTTAATACGGTAAAAGATGCAGTGAAAGCTACGGGTGCCAACACTTCGGTGATTTTCGTGCCAGCAGCTTTTGCCAAAGATGCCATGTTCGAGGCTGCCGATGCCGGCATTCAGTTGATTATTTGTATTACAGAGGGTGTTCCAACGCTCGATGTTGTTGAGGCTTATCGTTACATCTCCGACAAAGGAGCCAAGTTGATAGGTCCTAACTGCCCGGGATTGATTTCTCCTGAACAAAGTATGGTGGGCATTATGCCAACCAATATCTTTAAGAAGGGACACACGGGTGTGATTAGTCGAAGTGGAACATTGACCTATCAGGTGGTTGCCGACCTCACTGCTGCTGGCTTTGGACAGTCTACCGCAGTGGGTGTGGGTGGTGATCCTATCGTGGGTTTGTATTTCCAAGACTTGTTGGAGATGTTCCAAAACGACCCAGAAACAGACAGTATCGCCCTTATCGGTGAGATTGGTGGCGACGCAGAAGAGCGTGCAGCCGACTATATCAAGCAACATGTGACCAAACCAGTGGTGGCTTTCATCTCTGGACGCGAGGCTCCGAAGGGCAAACAAATGGGACATGCTGGTGCCATTATTTCCAGTGGTTCGGGAACGGCTGCTGAAAAGATTGCTGCCTTTGAAGCCGCAGGAGTGCCAGTGGCTCGCGAAACCTGCGAAATTCCAGTCTTGTTGAAAGAGCGCATGTAACAGCTGTCAATATCAGAGAGCGAGTTTGATAAGACAACGTTTAACACTTGTCTTTCCTACTTATTCCTGATGTTGAAACAAAAGCATAGAGTTAAGCCCCTTAAAGCATGTAGATTACACGCTAATCTACATGCTTTAAGGGGCTTAATGCAATGAGTTTGTTTGGAGAGGGAGAGTGGGGGCGTTTTTACCCAAAAACGCTTGACAGTTTTTGCTGTTTGCTATGTGTCACCTGTCAATAAATGATTAACTTTGCTATCGAAATTTATATTCTCGAAATCATCATCATTATATTATTATCAATCTAATTATTTTATCGATATGAAATCTCGGTTCCTGTTTATTTGCAGCATGCTTGTGATATTCACGCTTCATTTATATGCTCAAAATTCATTACTCCTTAAAGGAGACTTCATGTACACTAACGTCACTGTATCACATAATGGGAACTCTCGAAGTGTATCAGCCTTAATAGATACTGGTGCTTCTGTCTGTCTTATAGATTCTACTTATGCAGTTGATTCCTGCCATGTCGTAGTAACAGAGAGTAATGCAACTATCGGGAACACTGCAGGCAAGCGCATCAAATCTTTCGATTTTAATATAGACTCTGTTTCTATTGCTGGCATTTCATATCCTAAGGTGCGATGTTTTGTAGTTGATTTAGCAGGTAAATTTCTACATTATGCGCCCAAATTTATCTTGGGAGGAGATTTCTTAAAGAAGGAAATTTGGTGTTTCGATCTAAATACTCGTATGATGAAGCGTAGCGATGTTCCTAAAAAAGGATGTTCAATACGCATTAAATGGAAAAATCATGACGACTATAGAGATGTCGGTTTGAATTCTATATACTTTAAGGGTAAGATTGAAGGGAAGAAGACCCGTATCTTTTTTGATACAGGTAGTTGGAGCAATAACCTTCCCAAAACTTTTGGAATAAAAGCTACAAGAGAAATAGAAAAGGAGAGAGGAGATATTGCCCATAAACTAAAGATGAAGAAGTGTGGGCTATGCGAAGGAGTAAGTATGGAATTATCTCAAAATAGATACTTACTTGATTTTATTTTGACTAATGATCAAGAACCTCGTGTGAATGCGTCTTTCTTATTTGGAAAATCTTTCATTTTAGACTATTCACATAAAACGCTTCACATATTAAGATGATATACTCATCTTTCCTGATAACATGACTCCGGTATTGCTATCCCAATCTATACCCCAGCATTCGTGTCAAAAGTGTGGCTTAAATAGTATTTTGGCCATCCTCGATGCACCGAAAAGGGAGGAAAGAAGGCTTAGATAGTTGGATGTCTTCTTTCCATCTTCGCTCATGGCATTCTTGTTCTTGCTGATTTGGACTTCCATGAACTAAAACGTATAGCGGAAGCAGCCGTGGGCATCATGCCATGGTGGTGGTTCTTCCGATGAAAGCGATACGTTTTGCATGACAAGCGTATGGCATTTAACGGAAGAACCTTATTTTACATCAGCCTAATTGTGTACCAAAGTGCCGATGGGTTCGCCTTCCAGCACCTTCTTCAGGTTGCCAACCACATCCATGTTGAACACGTAGACCGGCAGGTTGTTTTCCTTGCACATGGCCGTTGCGGTGAGATCCATCACCTTTAGATGACGGTTATACACCTCGTCAAAGGTGATGTCGTCAAACTTCGTAGCCGTGGGGTCTTTCTCTGGGTCGGCCGTGTACACACCGTCAACGCGCGTACCTTTGAGCATGACGTCGGCTTCAATCTCGATGCCACGCAGCGAACTGCCTGTGTCTGTGGTGAAATAGGGTGAACCTGTGCCGCACGAAAAGATGCAAACCAGTCCGTTTTCCATCGCCTCAATGGCCTTCCATTTGTTGTAATACTCGCCAATAGGCTCCATGCGAATGGCTGTCATCACCTTGTTTTTAACGCCAATCGCACCCAAAGCGGAGCTCAATGCCAAGGAGTTGATGACCGTGGCGCACATACCCATCTGGTCACCCTTCACGCGGTCAAAGCCTTTCTGCGACCCGCTCAGTCCTCTGAAAATATTTCCGCCACCGATAACGATGCTTACTTGCACGCCCATGTCGTGCACTTCCTTGATTTGTTGGGCATAGTCGGCGAGCCGATTGGGGTCGATTCCATAACTCTGACTGCCCATCAGGCTTTCTCCACTCAACTTCAAGAGTATACGTTTAAACTTTACCATAATGATTATAAATGTTCGTTTGATTGATTCTGTTTAAAAAAATAGCGCAAGCCGAATACAAAGAAAACTTGTTTACTTTGTTAAGGCGCAGCCTATTTTATGCAATAAATTCCACCTCTTTAAGATAGTAGCCTCGCATGCGTCCATCGGTATCTTGCAGCACCAGTCGGCCATCGGGTTCCACCGTCACGATGGAAGCCAGGAAACAGCCCTCACGGTCGCGATAAGGATGCACGCCCTCCCGCCGATACAGCGCAGCATGATACTGGTTGGAGATTTCGTCGAACGCTCCTTCTTCCAAGCGATTGTAGTACTGCTCGAAAGCTGTGATAAGTTGATGAAGCAGCTTGTCGCGGTCCAACTCATGTCCCAGAATCTGCGCTAAAGACACAGGATTGGGCGCATCGCTCTCAAATACCGTCTGATTGACGTTGAGGCCCACCCCATAGACACAGTGACGTATCATCTGTGCGTGTACGCTCAACTCGATGAGCGTGCCACTCAGTTTGCAGTCTTTCCAGTAAATGTCATTCGGCCATTTAAGGGTAATGTCGTCAACATATTCGTCTAACACGGCTTTAATGGACAAAGCACCGGCCATTGACAAAAAGAATTGACTTTTTACAGGCAGCTTTTTGGGATGAACCAGCAGGGAATACAGTAAATTTTTCCCTGCTTTACTTTCCCAACCATTCTGTCCTTGTCCCTTACCGCTCGTTTGATAATCGGCCTGTACAACCACCATCTCTTCGTTGAAACAATCAGCGTGTTCGCAAAGGTACACATTGGTAGAGTTTACCTCATTGAGTTTGACCAGTTTGATACGCATTTTTGGTTATAACAATACAGGGTTGAAGGCATCTTCCAGGTGCTCTATCTGCATGTTCTCGGCTGTCGATCCCACGATGGAAATGACATCAAAGCGCAGCTCCTCTTGTATGTCAAACATCTTTACATAAACATCGGCCGCGATACCGAGATTCCTCATCTTCTTCTCATCAACGGCATCGGAGGGCAAGGCAACCTCGTCTGACCGACGTGTTTTCACCTCGACAAACACACAGGTAATGCCGTCGGGCGACAAGGCGATGATATCTATCTCGAACTTGCCGTGCCGCCAGCCACGCTCGCGGATGGTATATCCCTGCTTGTGCAGGTAATCAACGGCTGTATCTTCGCCCCATTTCCCAAATTTGTTGTGTGTAGCCATGTCCTGATGCTTCCTGATGATGTGTTGCAAAAATACGGTTTTTCTTCCACACATCAAAAAGAATGTTGTAAATTTGCAAGCACACAAACAGACACGACCATGACAGACGACGAACAACGCAAACAAGACGAACAGTTTATGCAAAAGGCATTGGCAGAGGCCCATGCCGCCTACGATGAAGGTGAAGTACCCATTGGTGCCGTCGTTGTGTGCCAAGGTCGCATCATCGCACGGGCGCACAACCAGACAGAAACCCTGAATGACGTCACGGCGCATGCGGAGATGCTGGCCATCACGGCTGCGGCAGCTCAACTTGGCGGCAAATATCTGCCCCAATGTACCCTCTACGTCACCGTTGAACCTTGTCCGATGTGCGCTGGTGCCATAGGGTGGGCGCAGGTTTCACGCATCGTATATGGGGCTGGTGATGAGAAACGGGGTTATCAGCGGTATGCGCCAAACGTATTGCATACCAAGGCAACGGTCACGGGTGGCGTGCTGGAAGAGGAATGCAAGCAGCTGATGCAACAGTTTTTCAAAGCAAAACGATAGGGTGGTGCAGGGCTGAGCTGGCGCAAAGTCGTTTCAACAAGGAGAATGAGCGGTTTCAATAGGGTGGTTGAAGCGGTTGGCATCAATAAAAAATCCTCCTACTCAGACTAATCCGAGCAAGAGGATTGATGTGTATGATTCTTGTTTCCCAGCCGACGCATGTACGTTATTTTTGGGAAAGCGTGTGTTTCTCGACAGCCTTATCGCACCAAGATAACGAGATACTTGCTGGTGCTCCAGAAGATTTCTGGATTAGTGATTCGAAGCACATACTGCTTGTTGGCATCACGCTGCAACACATAACTGCTGGATGGGTGCATGGTGAGAATCTTCGCCGACTTGGAATACAACTTGATTTCCTTGTCCACGCGGATGTCAATCTTGGTGAAATAATCCTTGTTGAAGTTGGCCTGCAACACTTTATCCCCCTCGATGATTCGCTGTTCTTTCAGTTCTTTTCGTGTACCAAACACAAACCAAGCGGTGTTGAGCTGCTTGTCTTGGCTGTTGATTACCTGCGATTTCTGTGAACTCTCGGTTGCCAAATTGTTGACATTGGTGTTCAGGTTGTTGATAGTTTCATCCAACTCGGAGATATGGATATCCTTCGCATCCAGTTCAGCACGCAATTCCTGAAGCTGCTTATCTTTCTCTTCCAACTGAGCGGTGAGGCTGTCCAATGCTTTTTTCAAGCCATCTCCTTTCACGGAGCTTTGCCTAAGTTGGTTGCGGAGCTTGGCAATCAGTTCGCGGTTACGCTTCATGGTAGAGGTGATGAACTGAATGTCCTCTCGAATCTGCTGCCCTTTGTTGGCGCCCTCGCCTTCCTTGGCGATGGTCACCCTGTTTTCTGCCGCATTGATTTCCTTGAATCCCTCTTGGATTTCGTTGAGTGTACCCATCATGTCATTGATTTCGTTGTCTTTCTGACTGATGATTTGCTGCAATGAGTCGGCTTGAGCTGCATTTTCCAAGTCACTGTTTTTCTTGTTATTCTGACATCCAAAGCATGCGAAAGTAATGACGGCAATGGCGGTCAGACTTAAAATCTTTTTCATATTCGTTCTGTTTTAAGTTTCTTATTCTTGTTATTTCCACCCACCACAATGACGATTTCGCCCCGCGGTGGAACTTCTTTAAAATGTTGTATCACCTCTTCAAGTGTGCCTCGAACATGTTCTTCGTGCAGTTTGGATATCTCACGAGCCACGCTCACGGGGCGGTCGGGGCCAAATACATCGGCAAATTGCTGTAGTGTTTTCAGCAAACGATAGGGCGACTCGTAGAAAACCATCGTTCTACGCTCTTCTTTGAGCACCTCCAATTGTGTCTGTCGACCTTTTTTCTGCGGCAAGAAGCCTTCGAAACAGAAGCGGTCACAGGGCAAACCGGATGAAACAACAGCTGGAATGCAAGCGGTGGCTCCAGGCAGTGTTTGTATCGTGATGCCTGCTTTTGCAGCCTCGCGCGCCAGAAAGAATCCCGGATCGCTGATGCCAGGTGTGCCTGCATCGCTGATGAGTGCTATGCTCTGGCCCGCTTTCAATCGTTCTACAATGCCCGCGGAAGTGCCATGTTCATTGAACTTATGGTGTGACAGCAAGTGATTTTGAATGTCATAATGTTTCAACAACTTGCCCGATGTCCTGGTATCTTCTGCCAACACCAGGTCCACTTCCTTGAGAATGCGAATGGCTCGCATTGTCATATCTTCCATATTTCCCACTGGGGTGGGCACGATGTACAATATCCCCATATAGTACGCAAATATAGTTAAATAATCAAGACGAGCAAAAAAACTGTCAATTTCTTTGCAATTTTTAATTGCTCTTCGTATTTTTGCATCAATATGATGGACTATTTGACAGGCGAATCACACCGCCCAGGAAGAATTGAAGTGATATGCGGCTCTATGTTTTCGGGTAAGACAGAAGAGTTGATTAGGCGTATGAGACGAGCCAACTTTGCCAAGCAGCGCGTTGAGATATTCAAACCTGCCATAGACACCCGCTATTCCGAGGAGAATGTGGTGAGCCATGACCAGCATGCCATTCTATCTACGCCCGTTGATTCTTCGTCAAGCATTTTGTTATTGTCTTCCGATGCGGATGTCGTAGGCATCGATGAAGCCCAATTCTTTGACGATGGACTCGTCAAAGTGTGCAACGAATTGGCCAACAAAGGGGTGCGCGTCATCATCGCAGGACTTGATATGGACTTCCAAGGAAAGCCTTTCGGACCCATTCCTGCCTTGTGCGCCATCGCTGACGAGGTGACCAAGGTGCATGCCATCTGCGTGAAATGTGGTGCGTTGGCCTACATCAGCCACCGCTTGGTGCAGAACGATAAGCGCGTTTTACTGGGCGAAAAGCTCACCTACGAACCCCTTTGCAGGGAATGTTACCAAATGGCCTTACGCCAAGAACAGCCCGTTTCGGCTGATTCCCAGCAGGAAGAACAAATGACATAAGATATACCAATCTACGAAAATATGAAAAGACAAGAAATCACCTTTGACAAATTCATACGCGTAGCCTCCATCCTGCTGTTGATATTCTTTGTTTTGTATCTTGTCAACTACCTGAGTGGTGTGCTTCTACCTTTCTTTGTGGCCTGGCTCTTTTCCTACCTGCTCTACCCACTGGTGAAGTTTGTGCAATATAAAATGCATGTCAAAATTCGCGCCATTGCTATTATCATCACCATGTTGGCCGTGGCTTTGGTGATTAGCGGACTGGTATATGCCATCATTCCGCCGATGATAGAACAGTTTGGCAAGCTCAACGACATCCTCAACAGCTGGATTAACCAAAGTACACACAGTAGCGACTTAGGCTCTTACATCTCACAGTGGATTACCAAAAACCGTGCTGAAATAGAAGAATTCATGAGGAGCAAGGATTTCAGCGACATTCTTAAAGCGGGGATGCCCAAGGTGTTCAATTTGGTTGGGCAAACGGCCAGCATCGTGATTAGCATCATCGCTTCGTTGATTACCTTATTATATACTTTCTTCATCTTGCAAGATTACGAATTTTTAACCGACAACTGGATTCGTATTTTCCCGAAGAAGAATCGTCCGTTCTGGGAGGAATTGATGAAAGATGTGGAAAGAGAACTCAATAATTACATCCGAGGACAAGGCCTTGTTTCACTCATCTTAGGCATTCTCTTCGGCATAGGCCTCTCCATCATCAATTTCCCAATGGCCATTGCGCTTGGCATCATGATGGGAATTATGAACCTGGTGCCATACCTCCACACATTAGCCTTGGTGCCAATGGTCTTTCTGTCCATGCTGAAAGCAGCTGACACGGGCCAGAATTTCTGGATTGTCTTTGGGTTGGCCATGCTTGTGTTCCTGATTGTTCAGGTGATTAGCGATACCATCCTCACGCCTAAAATCATGGGAAAAGCCATGAACCTCAATCCCGCCATTCTGCTTTTGTCCCTGTCTGTATGGGGAACATTGCTTGGATTCATTGGTCTGATTGTGGCTCTTCCGCTAACAACCCTGCTCATTGCTTATTGGCAGAAGTATGTGACGCGTGAGAAAAAACAGGACGAAACAACGCAAGAACAAATGCTTGAGCAGGCGGAAGAAAGATAAGAAACGAAATACGCAGGGTGACTTCGGTCACAATTTGCTACCAAGAAACGTTTGTGAATGCCTATTTCAGGGTGATGATGTCGCTCCAACGCGTGGTTGGATTCTTACTTCTGAAGTCGTGCCGGATGGCATCCGTGAAAGCAACGTGGTGGCCTTGCTCGTCTTTTTCACGGTATTGTTGGGCTCCTAATACCACCAATTCGGAGCCACCGAGCTTGTTCAGGCGGTCGATCACCAGATCAAGCCGCATCTGTTTTTCCATCTTATCCCGGTTATAATCGATGAAATTGGTCTGAACAGCATTGTCGGGCATGATGCCCATCACAACAACTCCCGCTTTTTTATACTGCAAACCAGGCACAAAGATTTCCTGCAAAGCCTTTGCTGCCGCTTGCACAATCTGCTGTGTGGCGTTGGAAGGTGTTAAAAGCGTCACCTCGCGACAGTTCCAATACTGCTGTTGGTCTTCTCTAAACTGATTGGTGTGGATGAAAACACTCACCACAGACGCCACGCTGTGTTGCCGTCTGAGCTTCTGCGAACAGCGCACAGCGAAGTTGGAAACATGCGTTCTAACGGCTTCAAAATCGGATATCGTACCCGTAAAGCTGCGACTGGTACAGATGCTTTTCTTTTTCGCAGGTTCTTCATTCGGAATACAGTCTTTGCCATTGAGTTCCATCCACGTCCTCACACCAGTGACATGGAATAGCAACCGAACCCACTCCTTGGAATGGTTGGCAAAGTCGTAGGCCGTCTTGTCGCCCATTTCCAACAGCTTGGGGGTGTTTCGATGTCCTATTCCCCACACCTCACCCACAGGAAACAGCTGGAGAGCCTTGATGCGTTTTTCCTCCGTATCAATGATGCAACAATGATGATAGCCCTCATGTTTCTTGGCAAAGTGGCTGGCCGCCTTCGCCAGCGTTTTGGTTTTGGCCATTCCAATGCTGACGGGAAGCCCTGTATGCTTCAGTATACGCCGATGCAGGTCTTCGCCCCACTGCTTTAGTTCGTCAAAACTCATGTTGGGAAGCAAGCAGAAGCATTCGTCAATGGAATAGCGAAACATCTGTGGAGCAGCGTCTTTGATGATGATCATGACGCGCGCCGTGAGTTCGCCATACAATTCGTAATTACTCGAAAACACGGCAATTTCCTCACCCGGGAATTGCTCTTTCATCTGATAATAAGGCAATCCGGCCTTGATGCCTAACTGTTTGGCCTCCTTACTGCGTGCCACCACGCAACCATCGTTGTTGCTCAGCACAACAACGGGCTTGCCGTTGAGATCGGGTCGGAACACCCGTTCACAACTCACATAGCAGTTGTCACAGTCACAGATGGCGTAAAACATGTTATTTTTTCCAGTTTTTGATGGTCCAAACCACCACGCCCCACACCTCAAACTTATCCAATTCATCGACCCGAATCGGACGGAATGCCTTGTTGGCGGGCCGCAATTCGATATATCCCTCATGCACATGGGTCATGTCGAGATATTTGATGGTGAACTCTCCATTGATGTAAGCCACAATCACATCGTTGTGTCCAGCCTCAACCGAACGGTCTATCACGGCGATATCCCCATCGTTGATGCCGGCATCTATCATCGAATCGCCCGACACCCGGCCATAGAACGTAGCGTCGGGATGACGGATGAAGTCACGATTGAAGTCGAGAGAGTCTTGCAGATAATCACCCGCAGGACTGGGAAAGCCGGCCTTGATGCCTGGCGCCAGCTCAAGTTCAAGTTGTTCGAGAAACGAACTATTGAGTATTTTGATGCTTGACATATCAGTCTGTTTGCTCCTCTAATGCCTGTTGTATTTTGTTGTAGTTGCAACAAAAGTACGGCTTTTAGACGAGAAACACAAGCGTGCGTTATTTTTTCCTGACTTCGTCATTGCGTCACCCAAAATCCTCATCAAATAGTTTAGCTATTGACGAAGTCTGGGAAGAGGGGGATAAAAGTGCACACTGTCATGCATGCCAACGAGAGTATCGAGAAAACCGAACTGATGTATATGAGTAGAAATTTGTACATTTCGTTGACTTTTTTTACCAAATATAGCCCCTAAAACGGCACTTAAAAACTTTCAATCTGGAAAAAATCAATAGGCATGCGGGAGGCAAGCAGGTGACTTTTTGACAAGAAAAATCTAATTTTTCTACAAAAGTCATGACTTTAAACATGATAGAGACACCACTTTGACCGGCAAACTCCATGCGCTTGGAGCGTAATAGCATGTAAACCGTACCTCAAAAGCAATGCTATTGTAAAAAAAACCTTGCTAAACAGGTACGCCACCATACACTACATGCGCAACGCATTGATTGACAAAATTATCCAAAGACCTCTCGTATTTGGCGTATTTGCTGACAACATAAAGTTGGTTTGCAAATACGCCAAATATGAAGCCCCTCGTTGTCAAGAAAATTCACATACAACCGCTGTCATGACATTTATTTCATCAACGAGTTATTAGGGGATACAGATTCAAAATCTAAGTGGAACTTTCGGACACTCCGATAAAAAAATACTATTTTGTTTTGTGTTTCAAAAAAAACTCTTTACCTTTGCACTCGCTTTCATCATTCATCGTTTATGAAAGTTATTTGGTTAGACTCGCTAGCTCAGTTGGTAGAGCACAACACTTTTAATGTTGGGGTCATGGGTTCGAGCCCCATGCGAGTCACAAAACGTTAAAAAGGGGATTCTTTCGGGAGTCCCCTTTTTTTAGGTTCAGACACACGCACTTGTGTTCCAATTCGTAGTACCTCTTCGATGAGTTTCTTTGTATCCATATCGTAAATACCATACGATTATGGTAGTATTTTTCGAAAAGAACAGCTTTCACAGTGTTACGGGTGTGCTATAAAATAATGATACTTAGAATAAGAACCAAGACTTTTTAAAATTGCAGATTAAAAATCGAAGTGCAATAAAAGAGTAGCCCTCGCCGAGAGATGCAGACGTTCTCGAAGCGTAGCGAGAGGTTGTCTGCATCTCTCGGCGAGGAAAAAAACAACCAGCAATACAAATAAAAAAAGGGAGACCGCAGTCTCCCAAAGATTAATTAACTTTGTATTGTGAAATATCATCAATTAACCTCGGAGCAAAGGTCGCAAATTTTCGCCTTACTCCAAAAGAAAACAGCGAGAAAAGAGATTGCCGCAATCGTCGGCATCAGTCAGTCAACACTTTCACGTGAAATCAAACGCAACAACACGCCATCGGGAAAGTATATCTGGACAAAGGCGCACGACATGGCTATGCAGCGCAGAGAGAGAACGGTAAAGAACTCCAAACTCTCCGACGAATTGGTCTGTAGAATCAAGGAATATATCATCAATGACCAGTGGTCTCCAAGACAAATATCTGGTTATCTGCGCAAGAACGAGGGGATAAAGGTGTCCCACCAGTCCATCTATAACATCATCCACAATGACACGACAGGGGAACTTGTCAAGCACACAAGGCATAAGATGAAGTACAGGCATCGTCCAAAGGGCAGACATCTTCCAATCAAGGACAGGGTGAGTATCCATGAAAGAAGCAAGGAAGTTGACGGGAAGAGATTCGGGGATTTTGAGATGGACTTAATCGTAGACCCTGATCAGCATGCCATACTCACGCTGGTGGAGAAATCCACCAATATGCTGCTTATGCAGAAACTGCCATTTGGAAAACAATCAAAGCCCCTAGCAAAGGTGGTCAGGAAACTGCTGCTGCCATACAAGGACTGTCTGAAGACCATTACAACAGACAACGGGCCTGAATTTGCAGCACATAAGGACATTACCAAGTTTTTAGGCGTGCCAGTGTACTTCGCTGATCCATATTGTTCTTGGCAAAAGGGAGCGATTGAGAATACAAATAAGCTAATCAGACAATATATACCGAAAAAGGATTCGTTTGAACATTATACAGACAAGAGGATTATGTCGATACAAAAGAAACTGAACGAAAGACCGAGAGAAAAATTAAACTTTTCTACACCAAAACGAGAATTCTTCAAACACGTTTTGTAATTTTGCACTTGCTGGTTGACTCTACGAATGATAGAGCCGTGCATATATATTGTATTTTTTTTTCTTGAAATAGCTTGGAGTTTTGAGAAAAAATACTTAACTTTGAAAACTCATTAATAAAATAAAAATAGATTGCTCCAAAAGAAATATCCAAGGAGTAAAAAATAAGGGTAATAATCATTCTTGGCGACGTATGTATAAATATGTAACACACTCTTTAGGCTGTCTGCTCAATGCTTCTTTCACCTTTACAAAAAAGCATGAAAGGACGCCCTATATCATGCGCTTGTTAACATATTTTATTA
>NZ_AWXC01000044.1 GCF_000479005.1 Prevotella sp. BV3P1
CCGTAGAGTCAACCAGCAAGTGCAAAATTACAAAACGTGTTTGAAGAATTCTCGTTTTGGTGTAGAAAAGTTTAATTTTTCTCTCGGTCTTTCGTTCAATTTCTTTTGTATCGACATAATTCTCTTGTCTGTGTAATGTTCAAACGAATCCTTTTTCGGTATATATTGTCTGATTAGCTTATTTGTATTTTCAATAGCTCCCTTCTGCCATGAGCAATATGGATCAGCGAAGTACACGGGAACGCCTAAGAACTTGGTAATGTCCTTATGTGCCGCAAATTCAGGCCCGTTGTCTGTTGTAATGGTCTTCAGACAGTCCTTGTATGGCAGCAGCAGTTTCCTGACCACCTTTGCCAGGGGCTTTGACTGCTTCCCTAATGGCAGTTTCTGCATGAGCAGCATATTGGTGGACTTCTCCACCAGCGTGAGTATGGCGTGCTGGGCAGGGTCTACGATCAAGTCCATCTCAAAATCCCCGAATCTCTTCCCGTCAACTTCCTTACTTCTTTCATGGATGCTCACCCTGTCTTTGATTGGAAGATGTTT
>NZ_AWXC01000045.1 GCF_000479005.1 Prevotella sp. BV3P1
AAAAAAATTTTACTACCTGCTCTTTTGGCAGTATTGTGTTTAGGCGTTAACGCCGAAAGTAAGAAAGCACCCAATTATTACAGAGCTATTCCAAAAGTTCACACGCACCGTCTTGCGCAATGGAGTACGTTCGGAGGTGATGAAGTCTTTAAATATAAATATGATGACTATGGCTTTCTGACAGAAGTAGAATCTACCGAAGATAACAATCTAAAAGAAGTCATCAAGTTCGCTTATGATGCGAATGGCTATTTGAAAGAAGAAACACGCTATACCGTCAAGCCAGATGGCGAACAGCGAAAAGACCGACGTGACGTTTACGATCGTGACGACAATGGATTTATCAAGACCTATCATAGATACACGTTAAAACCGAATAAAGAGGGGAATCCTGTATTGATGGAAGACTTACGTTCTACATACGAGTACGATGCACAGATGCGCGTGATTAAAACCAATGACGTGCAGTTTGACGAGAAAAATCTGAAACTGGAAGGTTTCGCAGATCGCCATACCACCATCACTTATGATGACAAGGGACGTGAGCAGACCTTTAGTTTTATGATGAGCAACGGCAACAATGTATGGAAAGAAGTGTTTGAATACGATAACAACATTGACGACCGCATGGTAGGTTTGAAATATATTCCAGGAGAAGAAATGACGGAGAGCACACCCATGGAGCTAAAGTATGTGTACGATGACAATGGAGACATCACGAACACAGGAACAGAAGCTTTCTCTTACACATTCCATTATGGCGATGAAGGCGATGAACAGTACGATGCCGCACATACGTTCATTCCTTTGGTGCAATCAGAAGGAGACCGCCTTTACTTAGGTCCGCGCAACTGTATGTACTTCAACCATCTTCCGCTCAACAAGGCTTTTAAGCATGTTCCAATGCAAGAAGATACGGATGCTGCCGAATGTAGTTATGAAGAAAACACGGCAGTAGAGAAGAAAACGAATGGCATTGCAGAAATCACCCATGACCAAGCGAACATTAGCTTTAGCAATGGCTGCCTAATCATTGAGGGGGCGACAAACAATGGAACGGAGCAAGTTTGCGTGTACAGCGTAACAGGACAATTGATGGCAACCCATGCGGTAAGAGGCAACAAAGCTATCAGCCTGAACACGCTGCCTGCCGGTGAATATATAGCCAAAATAGGAAGCAAAGTTGTCAAATTTTCAAAATCTTAATGCGTCACGACAGTATAAGGCAAGGGAGCTTACGGCAATGAAGCCGTACTCCCTTGCCGTTACTTTATTTCCATACTTACGCAAGCAACGCTCGTGTGCTTGCAAAAGAAATCAACAATGAAGAAAACTCTATTATTCGTTTTAATCGCCATTTCCACCTTGGCCAATGCCAATCCCATCGGAAAGCAAGAGGCCATGAAGCTGGCCATGCGATTTTTGAAGCAAAAACAATCAACGACAAGCACTCGTGCAAAATCTCAGCGCAACCAGTTGAAAATGGTCATGCGGTGTCCCAACGCTTATTACGTCTTCAACAATGGCAACGGGGAAGGCTTCGTCATCACGTCGGCAGACGACCGGACAGACGCGGTATTGGGATATGCCTATACGGGAAAGTTTGACGTAAACAACATTCCCGTGCAATTGAAAGACTTGCTCAGTTTGTATGAGCACGAGATAAAAACAGCTGTCCGTCTGCGGTTGAAAAACCTAAAAACAGCTTCAGGAACGCGTGCGGGACTAAGCGTGAAACGCTCCATTCACCCGCTCATCGAAACACGCTGGAATCAAGGAGCACCCTATAATGACGCCTGCCCGATGGGGGCTTTTGAACGAACGGTAACAGGATGCGTCGCAACTGCCATGGCACAAGTGATGTATTATCATCAATGCCCGCGGGGAGAAACCCTCGACACGATACCCGGCTACAAGAGTCCGAAGATAGGAAAGGTTCTGGACACGCTGCCCAAAACGACATTCGACTGGAAAAACATGCTGCGGACGTACGACGAGAATGCCAATCGGGAGCAGAAAAACGCCGTAGCTAAATTGATGAAATATTGCGGTGTCTCCACGGAAATGGATTATGCCACCGCCAAGCAAGGCGGGTCGGGAACGGTAGCCGTTGAGTTGCCATACGCACTGACGCACTATTTTGGATACAGCAAGGCGGCACGCTATGCCGACCGTAGTGGATATACCTCAAAGACATGGAACAACATGATTTACGAGGAATTGAAAGAAGGTCGACCCGTACTGTATGGTGGCGTGACGCCAACAGGAGGAGGACACGAATTCGTGTGCGACGGATACGAGTCGGGCGATTACTTTCACATCAACTGGGGATGGAGCGGCTTGTCTGATGGATATTTCCGCTTGTCTGTTCTCAATCCAGACCAGCAAGGAATAGGGTCGTTTGAGGGCGGATATTCATTGAGCCAGTGTGCCATCTTAGGCGTTAAGCCGAATGAAGGTGAAGAGCAGTTGGACGCCATGACGGTAATAGACCTGCACTTGCGCGGACTTAGCCAGATGTCGAGAAAAAGAATTGAACAAGGTTTTAAAGGCCTCAGTATGTCTTACGAGCTGTTCAATTACATGCTGTTGCCCTTTGAAGGTCAAATGGGCGTGGGCTTATATAAAGACGGTAAGTTGATGAAGGTGGTGCATGAGAGCGATGTTATCTCGTACGAGCCAATCACCCCTAAAAGGACTTTCTATAAGGCAATCTTGAAAAACTTTGGCGCAGGACTGAAAGGCGACTATCAGTTGTTGCCTATGTGCAAGGAAAAAAAGTTGAACACCTGGCAACTTTGCCCTGGTGCGGAGAAGTCGGTATGTAACTTACATATTACAGAAACACAGCTGAATGCTTCCATCATCAATCCTCAAACCATCGACTTGAAATTGGTTTCCATTGACATGCCAAAAGTCATCAAGACGGGCAGAACCTATACGGCTATGGCAAAAATAAAGAATGTTGGTCCCGACTTTACAGGCTCGTTAAGTTTTGTTTTCGGCAACAAACGCTCGGTATTGGGCTTATCCATAGCACCAGGCGCAACGATAGAAGTACCATTGAGCTTTCAACCCGATGTAGCGAAGCCGAAAACACAGTATAGCATTAACGTTTGGGACAGCATGCAAGGTCGTGACATCGATTTCGTAGGCAAAGGTGAGGTGGACGTCGCAGAAGGAAAGAACGTACCAGACGCCAAATTAACGGCATCGGTATTCTGCACAAACGGTAGTAGTAAAAAGGCGGATGAACTGTATGGCACCCACATGGAAGGACGGTTTGAAGTTAAAAATACGGCGACAGATGATTACGACCGCGATTTGCTCATCGCAATAGTTGGAGAGAAACAAGACGTACAGATGAAACAGCTAAATGCTATCATTCCCGCAGGAAAGACTATCACACTACCGTTTGCTTTCGACGACCTGATTCCTGGAACAAGATATATCGTAACATTACTGGGATACGAAGGTATCTATCTAAAAGGTAAGGCTATATGCAATGGAGCCATTACATGTAAAGCTGCCGTGATGAAGTACCTGTCTGATGGAACGTCAATGGCTCTTGAGCCAGAAGGGAGTATCGACTTGACGGATGCCATAGCGGTAGACATGCACGACTTGAATGTGAAGCAAGATACAAAGTTGAAGCCAAGCAACAATCCCAACTGTCTATATTATCTGCACGAAGCAAGCACCGTACCCGAGACTTTGAAAGGAAAAAATGTTATCTTGGGCGATGAAGCACCGAAGATAACCTTACAAACCAACCAGCCCATAAAGATGTTGCGCAATTTTACCGCAAGAGAAATTACATGCCAGCGTCCTTTGGTTGCCAATGGTAAGGATGCAGGAAGCGCATGGACTACCGTCTCTTTGCCTTTTGTTCCCGATGCCATGAAGATAAACGGCCAACCCGCCGAATTGCGTGTTTATAATTTCGTTCATGAGCAGGATAACAAACTTTATTTTAACACAACTCAGCATATAGAGGCTTATTGTCCTTATCTTCTGGAAATAAAACACATTCATGACGCGACAGCAGACATGATGCTGACCATTCATGGCAAGAATGTAGAAGTAAATCAGCAAGCCAAGAGTGTTCTCGGCTCTGACAATTATAACTTTGTAGGAACGATTGGACAACATCAGCCAGCCTCGGCTTATCTCTATAATGCAGCAATAAATCGCTTTGAACTGTCTCAGACACCAACCATTGAGTGTTTCTCTGCTTTTGTGGTGCCTAATCATAACAATGACGACAATGCCGTGAAGTCGCTGGCTGTTGTGTTGGATGACGTAGAGTTGGGTATTCCTGCCCATACAATGGCAAATGCTTCCCGGTATGCCATCTACAACCTTCAAGGGGTTAAAGTTGGAGAGGGCAAAGAGGGCATCGCCCGTTTGCCTAAAGGTGTGTATGTTGTCAATGGAAAGAAGGTGATTAAATGACGTGGGCAGCATGATGTGACACGCGAGGGGTAGCCCTCCTTCATCAACACCTGGCATCCCATGCCTTTACAGTGGGATGGTGATTTACAAACGCTCTGTTAATTTTAACCAATTGTATTAAAATTTTGTCAGAAACAGTGCATGCTGTTGTAGTCTGATAAGAAGTTGGGAATAAGTTTCAAGTTTGCCGAGCAGTTGTTGAGAAGTGGCTACAGAATGATAAGTATTGAGGACTTTCACGACTTCGTCGTACAGCACGCCTATCTTATGAGTCATGGTGACGATTTCGGAGAGTTTCTCCAAGTAAGTCTCTTTTGCAGGGTCTTGGGTGATGATCTTAAAGGCTTCACCAAGAAGCCTTGCTCGGACAAAATCACTTTTAGTTTTTGCTCCCGACTTGCGGTAGAGTCTGATAAGTTTCTGCTGGTCTTCGGAATTAGGTATCCTGATGTGCCATCTGTCCCATCTTGGGCAGGTGGCACATCTGCCGTCTGGCTTCTTTTGTTTCTGCTTTTTCATTGCTTTCTCATCACGACTTCGGAGTGATTTAACCTCCTTTCGGGGCAAGGGTCTTTGTCGTACAAACGGCAGTTTGTGGTACAAAGACACACCTTGCCAATATCAAGAGATGATGCAATAGAAGCATCCACCTGTAAGGGTGTCCGCTTCGAAGAATATACCTCCATGTATTATTCTCTCCTGCAAAGTTACGGCGAGTTTTCAAATATCTCATTATCAGTGATATTCACTCTTTTTCCTTTCATTTCCCTGTACTTCACAGGAAGTTGAAACTTAGGATAAAAGCTTGTTATTTTGCAACCGGATTCTGTTAAAAGACAGCTTAAAAAGCCACCAAAAGAAGAACAATGATAATCTGCACGCCACATCCAAATAGTAAAGTTTTTCGTCTTGGGTGTAGTTTTCGTGGCAATGAGATTTTTGGGTGTAGAAAAAGGTGCAAATCGCATAAGTTGCTGATTTACACCCTTGTTTGCGGAGAGAGAGATTTATGAACTAAACTCTGCAACTCCTTGTATCGTAACATTTTATACGTTTCAAACTTTTTTCGTGTAGCCATATTGTAGCCACGAGAGAGTATTTTGAGAGTACTCATAGATACTGCTGATAGAATTGCACTCTTGCAAATCTTGGGTTCAAAAGTACTAAAAAAAATGAACCTTCTCCAAGTATTTGATGTTAAATATCTTAGAAAATTTTTGGCTACAATTTTCGG
>NZ_AWXC01000046.1 GCF_000479005.1 Prevotella sp. BV3P1
GAGTTTTTGAATTGGTGAGTATGCTTCTTCGCACAACCAATACAAGAACTCAAGAACTCAGAAACTCACCAACTTAAAAACTTATACAAAAAAACCATCACTCACAAGGAGTGATGGTTGTTCTCTCAATTTTGTTCGTATTGATTACTGAGCCTGAGCTGCAGAGTCAACAGTTGCAGTTGCAGAGTCAACAGTTGCTGCGGCTGTAGAGTCAGCAGCTTCCATTGTAGAGTCTACCAAAGAGTCGGTAGAAGCTTCCAAAGAGTCAACAGCAGCTTCTGTCTGAGATGCTTTGTTACCACAAGATGCGAATGAGATAGCTGCTACAGCTACGAACATTAAAACTAATTTTTTCATTTCTTTGCTTTTTAAATCTGTAAAACAATCATTTGTTTATTAAAACATTGCAAAGGTAAGGTTTTTTTCCATACTCAATACTTTTTTTTATTCTTTTTTTTGGTTTTGAATTGTAACTTTTCTGTAATTACCTGATAATCACTTATTTGTAAATGTTAAAAATATGTTAAATATTTGCATTGTGCCGTCTTGTTTACAAAAATAGGGCATAAAAACGACAAATTGGATGCTCAAGTACAGCCATCTGAACTTTTTTCTTTAATTTTGCATACCATATTAAATAAGGTTAGATGATTGATACAAGTGCTTTTCAAGGTAAAACCGCTTCCTATTATACACTGGGTTGTAAACTGAATTTCTCCGAGACTTCTACTTTTGGCAAGATGCTCCAAGAGATGGGCGTGCGCACTGTTGACAGGGGTGAGCGTGCTGACATCTGCCTGATCAACACATGTTCGGTCACCGAAGTTGCTGACCATAAATGCAGGCAAGCCATTCGTCGGATGGTGCGAGAGAACCCTGGTGCGTTTATCATTGTCACCGGATGTTATGCCCAACTTGAGTCAGAAGCTGTGAGCAAGATACCAGGTGTTGACCTTGTTTTGGGTTCAAATGAGAAAGCCCACTTGGTACAATATCTCAATGATGCCTGGTTGCGCAAGAATGCACTGGCCGAGCAGGGGGATGAAGTGGCTGGTGGATTGCATGTATTCCAGTCGGTCAAGACAAAAGACATCAAGACCTTCCAACCCTCTTGTTCGAAAGGTAACCGCACGAGGTATTTCCTCAAAGTGCAAGATGGGTGCAACTATTTTTGCACCTATTGCACCATACCCTTTGCACGCGGCTTCTCCCGCAATCCATCCATTGCTTCTTTGGTCCAGCAGGCCGAGCAGGCTGCGGCAGAAGGAGGGAAGGAAATCGTGCTCACGGGTGTCAACATCGGCGAATATGGCGAAAGAACCGCTGAGACTTTTTTGGACCTTGTCAAAGCACTTGATCAGGTGGAAGGCATCCGCCGATTTCGTATTTCCAGCTTGGAGCCCGATTTGATGACCGATGAGTTGATTGATTATTGCGCGCAGTCCAGAGCCTTCATGCCTCATTTCCATATCCCCTTGCAGAGTGGCTCTGACGAAGTGCTCAGATTGATGCACCGCCATTACGACACCGCACTGTTTGCCGACAAGATACACCATATTAAAGAGGTGATGCCGCATGCCTTTATCGGTGTGGATGTTATGGTGGGTTGCCGAGGTGAAAAGCCCGAATACTTTGAAGAAAGCTACGGGTTCATCCGTTCTCTGGACATCACTCAGCTACACGTCTTCCCTTATTCCGAGCGTCCCGGCACCCGTGCGCTGTCCATTCCGTACGTCGTTTCAGATCGAGATAAAAAGTTACGTTCGAAGCGTCTTCTTCAGCTGTCAGATGAAAAGACGCATGCTTTTTATGCCAAGCATGTGGGGCAGGAGGCGGAGGTGTTGTTTGAAAAGACCAACCGCGGCCGGGCCATGCACGGTTTCACTCGTAACTATATTCGTGTGGAACTGCCCGCAGCATTGGCCAAAGAAGAATTTGATAACCAATTGATAACGGTCAAGTTGGGTGAATTCAATCATGACCGCTCTGCCTTAAAAGCAATGATATGAAAGTAGCAATTGTCATTTTGAATTGGAATGGAGCCAAGATGTTGTCAACCTACCTCCCTTCCGTCATCAATTATTCTCGCGATGAAGCCGAAATCTTTGTTGCAGACAATGCGTCGACCGATGGTTCCATGTCATGGTTGTCACAGCATTACCCCATGGTGAAGCAAATTGTCCTGGATCGTAATTGGGGTTTTGCCGATGGCTACAACAAGGCTTTGGGCCATATCGATGCCGAGTACTACATATTGCTCAATTCCGACATTGAAGTAACCCATCACTGGTTAACACCACTCATTGAGTTTATGGACGCTCATCCGCAGGTGGCAGCGTGTCAGCCCAAGCTGTTGTCGGTTTCCAATCATGACCAGTTTGAGTATGCGGGCGCGAGCGGAGGATTTATTGACAGATATGGCTATCCATTTTGCCGTGGCCGTATCTTTCAGACGGTAGAAAATGATGATGGCCAGTATGATGCTCCCTGCAAAATAGCATGGGCTACGGGTGCGTGTCTGATGATTCGTTCTCACGATTATTGGGAGGTCGGAGGGTTGGATGGCCGTTTCTTCGCCCATAGTGAGGAGATAGATTTGTGCTGGCGCTTGCGCTCACGCGGCCGTGATATCTATTGTATTCCCGACAGTAAGGTGTACCATGTGGGAGGAGGAACGCTGCCCAAGAATAATCCTATGAAGACGTTCTTGAATTTCAGGAACAATTTGACCATGCTTTATAAAAACCTGAATGACAAAGATTTGAAGCATGTTATGCGCATTCGGTGGTGGCTCGACTATCTTGCAGCCTTGCAAATGCTGTTGTTGGGACACCATTGGGGCGACTTCTGCGCCGTGTTCAAGGCCAGAAAAGCCTTCAAACATTGGCGCAATGAATTTGAATTTGACCGCCAAAAAATTCAAAACAGCAGGTTGGTGCAAGACGAAAAAATACTGAACTCTTATTCTATTCTTTGGAAATATTATGTCAAAGGAAAGAAAAAATACAGTAAAATCTAAGCGGAATTAAAGCAATTTTGTCTTAAATTTATCTTTTTTAGTATAAAATTTGCTACTTATTATATTTTTGCTTAATTTTGCTCGTAATAAGGATAATGTGTATTCATTTTGAAGCAATATTATAGTCTATTATTTTTAGCCCTCCTGTTGTGTAGCGCTTGTCAGCTAAAACTCAAGCCTTACAATCAAGAAGATCAGAAGATGCTGGTAGAAGTACAGCGCTATGATCGTCTGGAGAGCCGTTATCTCACGACGGGTGATTTCTCGGCGCTTCAACAAATGAATACCACCTATCCCATGGAAACTCGCACGTTGATAGAAGACGTGTTGGATTTAGGCGAAGTGAACGAACCGTACATCAATTCGAAATTCCTTAATTTCTACCAAGACTCTCTGTTGCAGGTCCTCATTTCTGACGCAGAAGCTGAATATGCTGACATGGATGACATCAACAAAGAGCTGAGCCGAGTATTCATGAAGTTGCAAAAGTTGCTGCCGGGGCTTGAAATCCCCACTGTCTATGCGCAAATTGGTGCGCTCAATCAGAGTGTGGTGGTGGGCGACAAGCTGATTGGTATTTCGTTGGATAAGTATTTGGGAGAAAACTATTCGGTATATAAGAAATATTATTCCGAGCAGCAACGACAGTCCATGACACGTGAATACATCGTGCCCGACTGTATTGTTTTCTATTTATTGAGCGTCTATCCCATGGAAGATCACGGCGTGAACACACAGGTGGAAAAAGATTTGCACATGGCTAAGATTATGTGGACGGCCAACAAAGTGCTGGGTAAGCGATTTTTCAAGAGCGACTATGTGAATGTTGTCGACAGATTCATGCGGAAACATAAGAGCATCTCGGTAGCTGCACTGCTAAAACTGGATGACTATTCCAAATTTGAGGTATAGGGTGATGTCTTGAATTTAAACTTATACCTAATTTTTCCTTATTAATTCATACATATTATCATACTTCTATGCCGTTTCAATAGCAATGAGTTTGGCGGTCAAAGTCATTGCTATTGAGGGGTAAACTCATTGAGTTTGGTGGTCAAAGTCATTGCTATTGAAAATCAATGTGTGCTTTCTTGGATTTCTTCCTTGTTTGGCATTCCGAAAAAAAAGATTTTTTTATTTTGCGCATTCTCACATTTAGTGTACCTTTGCATAAGACAGGCATCGCCTCGGCAACTCCAAACAAGCTTGGTTGCGCTCGGCTCGCGCTGTCTTTGCATAAAACAGGCATCGCCTCGGCAACTTCAAACCAGCTTGGTTGCGCTCGGCTCGCACTGTCTTTGTTAGAAATAAATAATACATGAAATGAACTTAAAAGTACGTTTGGCGGCAATGAATTTTCTTGAATTTGCCGTATGGGGTTCCTATCTTACTTGCATGGGAATCTATTTAACCAACATCGGAATGGCTTCCAACATCGGTGCATTTTTTGCCATGCAAGGTGTTGTATCAATCTTCATGCCTGCATTGATGGGCATCGTGGCAGACCGTTTGGTGCCTGCTCAACGCCTTTTAGGCTACTGTCACCTGCTGGCCGGCTTGTTTATGTTTGCGGCAGCCTACTATGGGATGAGCCAAGGAAGCAATGCTGAGTTTGGTATACTCTTCACTCTTTATTCATTCAGCGTGGCTTTTTACATGCCTACCTTGGCATTGAGCAATTCGGTAGCCTACAATGCCTTGACACAAGCGGGGATGGATACCATCAAGGACTTTCCACCCATTCGTACATTTGGAACCATTGGCTTTATCTGTTCCATGTGGTTTGTAGATATCTTTGGCTTTAAGAGCGACCAAAATCAGTTTGTGGTCAGCGGTGTTTTGAGCATTCTCTTGTTTCTTTACACCTTCACGTTGCCACATTGTCCTACGTCCAAGGGGCAGCATGCAACTGGTTTGGTTGAAGCCTTTGGTCTGAAGGCCTTCTCCTTGTTCAAACAAAAGCGCATGGCCATCTTCTTTATCTTCTCCATGCTGTTGGGTGTGAGTTTGCAGATAACCAATGGTTTTGCAACCCCTTTTATTGAAAGTTTCAAGACTTTGCCTGAATATGCGGGCACGTTTGGAGTGAAATATCCAGTGATACTTTATTCTTTGTCACAGGTCAGTGAAACCCTTTGCATTTTGATGATACCCTTCTTCATGAAGCGTTACGGCATCAAGAACGTGATGTTGATTGCCATGTTTGCATGGGTGCTGCGGTTTGCCTTGCTTGGATTGGGCAATCCGGGTGACCGCGTATGGATGTTTGTGCTGTCCATGATTATCTATGGCGTTGCCTTCGACTTCTTCAACATCAGCGGCTCGTTGTATGTGGACAAGGCTACCGAGCCGGCTCTTCGCTCCAGTGCGCAAGGTTTGTTCATGCTTATGACCAACGGTATCGGCGCAACGGTCGGCTCACTGGCTGCACAGGCTGTGGTTACTTCGAATACCATCAATGGCGTTACCAATTGGTCGGCCTGCTGGTATGCATTCGCCGGATATGCTTTGTTGGTGGGAGTGAGCTTTGCTCTGTTGTTTAAACCCAAGAAAAATATGGTGAAGGCATGAATAAGGTACGGCTGATTTTCAAGAGCGTAACAGAGATTGTGGGCACTACCGATGTGGGATTGCTCATCTTAGTGGATGAACAGCAACAGCGTCAGCTTACCATCCCATGTGACCGCAATATGCTGTATCAGTTTAGTCTTCGTGTGCAAAAGGTCCCAATCACGGACATGATGCTGCCAGAAGTGTTGTGGCAGGTCATCCGTTCGCAAACCACGCTGCACTTTGAGATTCTCATCAACGACTTAATTGAGGGGCAGTACAGGGCTGTGTTGTATAATATAGAAACGCTTGAACCAATCTTGATACGCATCAGTGACGCCATGTTGTTGGCCTATGTCAGCGACATTCCCGTATATATTGATGAGAAATTGATGAAAAAGCAGAGTGTGAAGTATGTTCACAATGCGCAGGGGATGTCCATTCCTGTAAACACTTTGACGGATGATATGTTGAATAAAGCATTGAACAAGGCCATTGAAGAGGAGCGTTATGAACTGGCATCCTTGTTAAGAGATGAGATGAAACGACGCAATTTGCTTGATGCTTGATGTTTGAATATGAAAGAAGCCAGATATTTTTACGTTCCTGATGCTGCCCATGTGACTGAATTGCCTCCGGAAGAGGCGCGGCATGCTGTCAGCGTTCTGCGACTGAAAGCCGGTGATGAAATATTCTTAATGGATGGAATGGGTACGTTCTACCAGGCAAACGTCACGCTCGCAGCTACCAAACATTGTATGTATGACATCGTGAAAACGCTGCCGCAGCAGAAAACATGGAAGGGGCATGTGCATTTGGCTATCGCACCAACCAAGATGATGGATAGGATGGAATGGATGTTAGAGAAGATGACTGAGGTTGGCTTTGATGAAATCACGTTCCTGAACTGCCGCTATTCAGAGCGCAAACAACTACGAATTGACCGCTTGGAAAAGATTGTTATCGCTGCAATGAAGCAGAGTAGAAAGGCTTGGAAGCCCGTAGTTAATCCCGTTATGCCCTTTCAAGACTTTGTCAATCAACAGCGAGAGGGTGGTCTGTACATTGCCCATTGTTACACGGAGATAGCCAGAAAGGATTTCCTTAACGAGATACAGCAAGCTGGTAATCAACAAGATATTACCATACTTGTAGGTCCTGAAGGTGATTTCTCGATCGACGAAGTGAATCAAGCCCTTGAAAAGGTGTTCTCGTCTGTGTCATTAGGGCAAAACAGATTGAGGACTGAAACCGCAGGTTTGGTATCAATCGTGATGTCACAAATGGTAAAACGCATCTTATAATCCATAGAGGAAAAGGTTGGAAACATGCGACCGACCAAGGTAAGGCATCTTCTTGACGGTCTGATGTTTCATTAATAGAAAGGTAAGATTCAACATGAAAGTATTCAAACTATATTGCATTTCCGCATGCTTGCTCATCATTGCTTTTTTGTCATCTTGTTCAGATGCTGAATATCGTCAAGCTATTCCAAAGTCAAGCACTGCTTTAGTCTCGTTTGACGTCAGCAAGATAAGTGGGGTAAACAGCGCCACATTACTGAAAGTACTGCTCCGAATGAAGAATTTGGATGAGAGTGGTATCGATTTGACGCACAAGATTTATCTTTTTGAATCGCCTGACGGGAATTTAGGAATCTGTGCGAAAGTGCAGGACAAAGGGAAGTTGGAGCAAATGTTCGTGAAGATGAACAGCAGGCCCGTGAAGTATCGTGAGGCCTATTTTGCACAAGTTAATGACTCTTGGATTGCTGGTTACAATGATCAGTCGCTCTTAATCATGGGTCCTTTGCCTGTTACTGCGCAGGAAGTCATGAAAGGCACGATGGCCAAATATCTGCAACAAGACGAGGAAAACAGCGTGATAGCTTCTCCTATGTTTGAAAAGTTGGAGGGTATTGACAGTCCTATGGCGATGGTGGCACAGGCGAAAGCCTTGCCTGAACAGCTTGTTGCACCGATGACGTTAGGCACTCCGAAGGGTATAGATGGGTCACAAGTGCTGATAGCAGCTGAAATGAGTATCGAAAAACGATGCCTGACCATCGAAGGCAGACCATTTTCTTTTAACCAACGTATCAATCAAGAGATTGAAGAGTCGTTCAAAGTATATCGTCCCATCACCGATGCTTACCTGCAATCCATGTCAAACGAGGCCTTGTTGGGCATGTTCGTGAACGTAGATGGGCAGAAGTTTTTGCCCATTTTGCAGCAGAACAAGGGCCTTCAAGTGTTGCTGACGGGTATCAATCAGGCGATAGACATGGACAACATCATCCGCAGTGTCAATGGTGACATGTGCATCATTGTTCCAAACTATTCCGATGGAGCCATTCAATTGTCGATGGCCGCGCATCTTGCGCATACAAAATGGCTGGCTGATGTTCCCTATTGGAAGCAGTCAGTGCCGCAAGGTGCTAAATTGACGGATGCCGGTAAGAATATCTACTCCTATTCAGATGGCAAAACCAACTTTTGTTTCGGGGTGAGTGAGGACAAGCAGTTCTTCAGCGGTAGCAGCAAACAAGAAGCGTTGGCTTCAATCGGTAGGGCGAAAACACCACTGCCCATTCAGCTGCAAACTCAAATCAAAGGGCAGAAAATGGTCATGGTGATTCATTTTAACGACGTGCGCAATGAAACGATGAAAGTGTTTGTTGATTTACTGAAACCCGTGTTTGGACCTGTCAACACCATGGTATATAAATTGAAATAAAAGGTGGAGAGTATCACATTGAACAAGGTTCTGCCGCATGTCTTTTCACATGTGCAAGGATTAGTGTCGGATGTTTGGAATGAAGAAATCACCTTCCACAAGGGACATTATTATCTGTTGGAAGCCAATTCTGGCAAAGGAAAGAGTACGTTTTGTAGTTATTTGATAGGGTATCGGCGTGATTTCGATGGAAAAATCTTGTTTGACGAGCAGAATATCAACGCACTCACAATCAAAGACTGGGCAGAAATACGCACCCGGCAGGTCAGTTATCTCTTTCAAGAGTTGCGCTTGTTTCCCGAATTAACCGCTCTTGAGAACGTTATGATTAAGAACAACATGACGCATTTCAAGACCAAAGCGCAAATTCTTGATTGGTTTGATGAATTGGACATCGCTGACAAGGTGAATGTCAGGATAGGACAGATGTCCTTTGGACAGCAACAACGAGTGGCACTAATACGCTCGCTCGTCCAACCTTTTGATTTCTTGTTGGCAGACGAACCCATCAGTCACCTCGATGAAGACAACTCCAACACCATGGCACAAGTTCTCTTGCGTGAGGCTACCCACCAAGGAGCAGGCGTCATTGTTACGAGTATCGGCAAACATCTGGCTTTAAAATATGATAAGGTTGTAAGATTATGACGCTTGTTTGGAAACTTCTTCGGCAACATGTGAGCATTCCTCAGTTTGTAGGTTTTTTCTTTGCAAACCTGTTTGGAATGATTGTCATTCTTTTAGGATATCAGTTTTATCGTGACGTCATGCCTGTGTTTAACAGCGATGACAGCTTCATGAAGGCCGATTATCTCACCATCAGTAAGAAAACAGGAACGACTTCCACCATCAGTGGTGAAGACAACACGTTCAATGGGGCAGAGATTGAAGAATTAAAGCAGCAGCCTTTTGTCAAAAAGTTGGGCGCATTCACCTCGGCCGAGTATAAGGTGAACGTAACGCTGTACGTGAAGGAAACTAAATTGCTTGATTCCGAATTCTTTTTCGAGAGCATTCCCGATTCGTTTGTCGATGTTCCGCTTGCCCAATGGCATTATCAGGAAGGCAGCAAGACGGTACCCATCATCCTACCCAGGTCATACATCACCATGTATAACTTCGGCTATGCGCGCAATCACTCATTACCGAGCATCTCTGAAGGCGTGGTGGGAATGCTGAATGTACGGATGGCCATTCATGGCAATGGTAAGGATGAAGTGTTTGAAGGAAAAGTCATTGGTTTCTCAAGTAAATTGAACTCCATCCTTGT
This sequence comes from Prevotella sp. BV3P1, assembly GCF_000479005.1. Lineage (GTDB taxonomy): Bacteria > Bacteroidota > Bacteroidia > Bacteroidales > Bacteroidaceae > Prevotella. The sequence continues at coordinate 9,576 of NZ_AWXC01000046.1, forward strand.
TCCCATGTCATTCATGTCGTGGAGTAACCATCACTTTGCGCCAAATGCTACGAGTGCCCCCAACAGACTGATTGCTGACGTGTCGAGCACGCGCGATGATGCCATCGCAAAATACTTGGATAGCCATGCGTATGAGATAGAAGACAGTAATCTTGCCAACGAGAAGGCCATCTCGTTCTTATCGTTAGTCGTGTCAATCGTGATGGTTGTGGGCCTGTTTATATGCCTCTTGAGCTTTTATATCCTACTTTTAAGTATTTATCTTCTCGTGCAAAAAAATGCGTATAAACTTGAAAATCTCTTACTGATAGGCTATCGTCCGCTGCAGGTGTCGAAGCCATACATCTTTCTAACACTCATGCTGAATGTCGCAGTTTTGCTGATAGCCGTTCTGGCTGTGTATTGTATACGGGATTACTACATTGAAATACTGTATACCATGCTTCCAAGCATTGACAAAACCAGTATGCTTCCTACTTGTTTATTGGGGTTTGTTATCCTGGCGATTGTATCTTTCATCAATAGTTTGATTATCCATCGCAGAATCTCTGCTTTGTACAAAAAATAAAAAAAGGCAATGGTCTTCACAGATAATCGCCTTCAAATCTTCAATAGGTATTAGTCCTTTAAGGTAAAAAGATTGTTTTCAGGATAACACTTGCAAAGTTAATGTTTTTTTTGAATCCTCCAAACCTTTTTAGTTATTTTTTTTATAATAATAAAAATGTATCCTTAAAGGTGCAGATGTTTGCTGTTTTTCAAATCTGAATGTGGCATCGGTCAATCTCTGTGTTACATGCATTCTCCATCAAAAGCAATGAGTTTAGCCAACAATAGCATTGAGTTTGTCATCCAATAGCATTGAGTTTGCTCTCCAATAGCAATGACTTTGGCAACCAATAGCAATGAGTTTCCACTCCAACATGCATGCTCTTACGGTGCAAGTTTCATGTTGTCTTGGAAACGGCACAGGTTTGGTGTGTCACGATTGGATGAATGTTCGGGGATAACCTATTCTTTAATCTTGATAAATGCATTTGTCAGGATGGCTGTGAGTCCACCTGTTGTAATGCCGGAAGAAAAAATGTTTTTGATGGTTTCCGGCATGTGATCCAGTATACCAGGAACCATTTCTACGCTAAGTCCCAGGGCAAAACTGATGGCCATCACCAATACTGCCTTTCGGTTGATTTGGGTTGATGCGATGATTTTGATGCCTGCAGCTGCCACGGTTCCAAACATCAGCAGCGTTGCGCCACCAAGTACCGGAGCCGGAATTAAGGAAAACACCAATCCAACAACTGGGAACAGTCCTAAGACGACCAGCGCTCCGGCAATGTAGTAGCCCACATAGCGGCTGGCAATGCCTGTTAATTGAATCATTCCGTTGTTCTGTGCGAAGATTGAATTGGGGAAAGAGTTGAACACAGCGGCTAACATTGAGTTGAAACCATCGGCCAGAATGCCGCCCGATGCTCTTTTTTCAAATACTTCACCTTCGATGGGTTCTCCAGAAATCAGCGAGTTGGCCGTGATGTCTCCGTATGCTTCAATGGCCGTTATGAGGTAAACCAGTCCCAAAGCTATAAGGGCCGATATGTCAAAGCGGAATCCGTATTTGAATGGAACGGGAATGATAAAGCCTCCATAGCTTTGAATGGAATCCAAGTGAATCATGCCCATGAGATAGGCAGCGATGCACCCAATGAGGAGCCCTAACACGATTGAACTCATTCGAAGAAAGCGGTTGCTCGAACGATTGAAGATGATGATGCTAAACAGCACAAGCGCCGCCAACCCAAGGTTTACCATAGAACCAAACGATCCGTCAGCTTCGGCTGCAGCACCACCACCACATGAGTTGATTCCGGCTTTAACCAGCGACATGCCTATCAGCGTGACGACGACTCCGGAGACCAGTGGCGTGATGATTTTGCGTGTGTACTTCAATAGGCGGCTCACAAGCATTTCGACAACAGAGGCGAACATGCAGGCGGTAAATATATAGGATAAAGCCATTTCGGTGTTCATCTTGCCACCCACCATGCCAAGCATACCGGCTCCGATAATGGGGCCTATGAAGGAGAAGCTGGTGCCTTGGATGCACAAGAGTCCTGTACCAATGGGACCAATGCGGTGACATTGTATGAATGTGGCGACGCCAGAAACGAACAATGACATGGAAACCAAGAATCCTGTTGTTTCCAAATTAAAATTAAGCGCATTCGAAATAATCAGCGGTGGGGTGATGATGGCTACGAAGATGGCCAGCAAGTGCTGAAGTGCAGCAAAAATACTTTCTCGGAGAGCTGGGCGGTCGTGAAGGCCATAAATCAAGTCAGTCGACTTTGACCTTACTTGTTCTTGTTCTGTTGCGTTCATTTCTTTTGGTGCAATTAATAGGAATATGGTTACTTTTCTGTGGTTTTTAATTTGATTTGGCAATCGTCCAGCGATTCAATCATGGCCAACGATTCGCATCTCACGCCTTCTGCTTCTATCCCGTCACGTCCATGTTGGAAGGTTTTTTCAATGATAAAGCCCATCCCAACCAGTTCTGCACCGGCCTGCCGGCATAGGTCGATGATGCCTTTGGCGGCATTTCCATAGGCCAGGAAGTCGTCAATGAAAACCACTTTGTCGTTAGGTGTCAGATAATCCTTGCTGATAACGACGTTGTATTCACGCTGTTTGGTGAATGAGAAGACCGTGGTGGATAAGATGTTGTCCATCGTTGACGGTTTTTTCTTCTTGGCGAATACCACCGGAAGGTCCAGAAGTAACCCCATAACGATGGCAGGAGCAATGCCCGAGGCTTCGATGGTTAAGATTTTGTTGATTTCCGTTGAGGCGTAACGTTTGATGAATTCGATGGCGATGGCTTTCATAAGGTTGGGATCCATCTGGTGGTTGATAAATTTATCTACTTTCAATATGCCACCGGGATAGCATTTGCCGTCTTTCAGAATGCGGTCTATTAATGTTTTCATCTTTTGCATTATAAAAATAATGCATGCAAAGTTACTAAAAAAATGTAAAGCACAGAAAGATGACAAACTATTTTTTCTTGCCGCTTGTGTCGTGCTTCACTTGATGCTATCGCTTGGTAGTTCGGTGGCTGTTGATTGGTCTATTTGTTGTTTGCAGCCGTTGATCATGTTTTCAATTTGTGTCATACGGTATTTCAACCCAGGTTTGTATCCGTAATGTCGATAGTAGGAGCGTGCGCTTTCAAAATACTCAAGTGCATTTTCCCAATCCTTCTTGAACAGATAACAGAACCCAAGACAGTAGAAGGCATCGGCTTTTTCGTTGTCATGGCATACGTTCAGCATCTTTTCATAGCATGGGATGGCTGCTCCGTATTGTTTTAATTGAAAGTGACTTTCAGCGTTGGTATAATAATAGACTGATTGTTCGTGAGGTGCGAAGACGGTGATACTCGGCATAACTGAGTCCAGATACAGGCATGCCTGCTCGTATTTCCACTGATGATAGTAGCAAACGCCGATGTAAGCCTTATACCTTTGGTTGAGAAGGTATTCCTGGTCAAGTTTATGGAACAGTAAAAGAGCCTCATGATACTTCTCACTTTGAAAGTATTCTAGAGCCATGTTCAGTCGATCTTTGTCACTGATGGGGCGGTTGTGAATGGCATCTGCCGGGCTGTTTTGGCTTAACAGTAACGCGAGGGTGGCCAACCCTATCATCAGATAGTGCTTCGGCTTCATGCTATGTTCCTCATTTTGTGTAGAAATCAATAACGCGTTGGATGGATCGTTGGCACACAGGACAAAACTCTGGTGTATCGTTTGTGCGCATTCTACAGTCGTGTGACGCGCGGTAAATGCCTTTCAGCGAGTAGCCTGCGCCTTCTATCAGTCCCACAGAAGGTACATTTCCCATCATGTCTTGCCATTTGTCAGAAAACTTAACCTTGGTTGTTATGTTTTGTTCCCATGGTTCGATGTCAGGCGGATACATGGGGATTTCCTCGAAATCGTAGGCATATTCGTCGGCAAGTCCAGCAAAGCTGTGGCCAAACTCATGAACGACCACAGGTTTGAACGATGGATGATGGGTCATTGACAGGTTGTATGAATTGAGAATACCGCCGCCTCCGTACTGATGAGTGTTCACCAAGATGATGATATGTTCGTATGGAAGTCCTGCCAGCCAGTCGTGAACGGTCTTCAACCGCAATGTAGTAAGATAACGGTTGCTATAAAACGTGTCAAAATGCGAGTGCAGAGCAGTATTCTTCCACAAACCTTTAGAAGGCTCGCTTGTGCCGCTGTCAGCCGAAGGAGCTTTGACTGCTATGATGTTGAACCTGTTTCTCATAGTCTTAAAAGGCTCATGCGCAAACAACGCCTCGGTGGCTTCGGTGGCATCTTTCAGGAAGATGTCCATCTCGTCAGTGCGATATCCCTCTGCCAGAAAGGCGATGTGGATGCAGCGGGAGGTGTCTTTGGCTGTCTGTAATGTTTCAAATGGAGTACGGTTTCGTTCTCCGATGTGCTTGATCAAGATGTCATTTGGTGCGACTGTGTGTGTTAGTTGGGTCATCGTCTCACGCCTGTTGTCATTCAAGGTCACCGTAATGTCAACGGTGTCCTTGGGCATTGGAACGAGAAATACGTTCTCGAAGGCTCTGCTTGTGTGCTTGGCTTCATCGTAAGTGAGCCATTCTTGAAACAACGTAGAAAACGAATTGCGGTAGAGAGTGCGCTTCGTGCGGTGGTCGCGGACGGTTATTTGGCCGTTTCCTTCCATGGGTAATTCGGCCAACCGCTGTCTTTTTCCATACCATCGGGGCATGACATTCAATTGATCAACGGCGATGTGTTGCTGGTTCGCATTGCCCGAAAAAATATAATCAATGCGCAACGTGCTGTCCGAAAATACTTTGTTGAAGTCCTGCGCGTTCACGTTTGCTGACATGAATAGGCACAGAATACATGGGAGCGTATAGGTTAGGTAAGTCTTTATGTTCATCATTCAATGCTTAATAAATTCAATTTCTTTCATTAACTCTTGTATATAGTCGCGTTGCCAGTCGTTTATGTGCAGCTTATTGTCACCATACAGCAAGATGTCGATGTCCATTTGGATGCGATTGAGCGATCTTTCAGCCCTCGTATCACCACATATTTGTTCCATACTTTTCACCTTTTCGGTGAGATCTTCAAGGGATTCTTCCACCTTTGTGTATGCCAAACAGTTGTAAAATAGGTCTGATGCCATGCCAATGGCCTGAGTCCTCTTCGTTGTAGTGAACTTCATGTCAGGCCAAGTGTCAACCAACAGTCGCCTAACTTGTTTCATGTTGCGCTCTTGCTTGATGTTCGTTCCCAATGCTAAGATGACTCGTTTGCTGTCCATTTGTACAAAATTACTAATAATTATTAAACGTCTACCTCTCTATTCTGCTTTTTTTATGATTTTATGTAACTTTGTCAATAATTTCAATGTTCATGCATAAGATTGCGATTATATTTCTTTTTTCTATTTCGTCTATGGCATCATGGGCCCAGATGAGATGGAACCAGACCTATCAACTCTACATCAATCAATACAAAGATTTGGCTATTCGTGAGATGCTTCAATACCGAATTCCTGCGAGTATTACCCTGGCTCAAGCTGTTTTTGAAAGTGGAGCGGGACGAAGTAGGTTGGCTATGTTGGGCAATAACCATTTCGGAATCAAGTGTCACGATTGGACTGGTCGTACTATTGCTGAGGATGATGACGCTTTGGGTGAATGTTTTCGCGCATACGACCATCCCCTTCAAAGTTTTGAAGACCATAGTAAATTCCTTGTGAACAGCAGTCGTTACCGCAGGTTGTTTAGCCTTTCCATGGAAGATTACCGTGGTTGGGCGCATGGTTTGAAAGCTTGTGGCTATGCAACCAATCCTCGATACGCCCACAAACTCATCGAATTGATAGAGCTTTACAAACTTTATGTCTACGACAGTGCCACGTCATACGATCACGCCATGGTTAAATATTCCGGCAATCAAACTGTAGTTAACCAGGAAAAGCCTTTGCATCCCATTGCAATCTTCAACAAGAATTATTATATCCGGGCTCGTCGCGGTGACACTTTCAAGCTGATAGGCGAGGAGATAGGCGTGTCATACAAAAAAATTGCCAAGTACAACGAGCGTGATAAAGATGATACTTTGACCGAAGGCGAAATCATTTTCCTGAAGAAAAAGCGGAAAAGAGCACCAAAGGCTTTCAAGAATCGTCCACATGTTGTCAAGGATGGGGAGAGTCTGTATATCATTGCGCAGATTTATGGCATGCGACTGTCCAGTCTGTATAAGTTGAATGATTTTACTCCCGACCATACCATCCACGTCGGTGACGTAGTGAGAGTATATTAGGACAAGCCAGTTCGCACGGCTCTCAATAGAAAAACAAAAACCATTGAGCAAGTAGGTTGAACTTAGCTCAATGGTTTTATTTTTCTGGTTGCCTCGCTACAGTGGTTCAGGGAACTACTGAATGATGCGAGTCATGTTGAACTCTGCGATTTTTCCGTCAGGATTTACCTTGGCTTTAATGCGATAATGCATGGTTTGCTGCGTGTCATTCACTTTGTTGACTGCCTGGTCTGCCGAGAAATTCACGGTGTATTCGTATTGTTCGTCACCAATTTCTTTTTTATCAATCTTGTAATCATTGAGCAGATGCCATGACATGCTGGTTACCTCCTGGTTGTATAGTTTATGTAAGAAGGTAATGACATCATTTTTGTTAGCATCCACTTTGCCAAGGAAAGAACTGATGATAGGACTGACTGTGCTGGTCAAACCATTCTCGTCCTTTGCATCAATACTCTGGAAGAACTGTTTAAACAGCGAGCTTAACATAGCTCTTTCCTCTGGTTGAACCGTCTGTGCGTTAATTTTTTTGATGCCATCATTGGCGTCGTCTACATACGCACCGTTGGGATGGTCTTCCAAGTAAAACTGGTATGCGTCCACGCTGTTGGCCGATCTGGCAGCCACCCAGTCCAACGAGTCAATCTTGCGCATGGCTTCCGCACGGTGTTCAGAGTCGGGATGTTTGTCGAGATAATCCTCCAGAGCCGTCTTCGAATTGCTCACCCAGGCATCAGTCCATTCGCTATCCATTTGCTGGATGGCTGTCAAGCGAACGTGTATAGAGTCTCTGTGTGCCATGGGAGCGTCTTTAAAGCGATCAAGATAGTCTTGAAGCACGATGGGATCTTCGCTCTTGGCGGCAAACTCGTATGCCTCCAGCTCTTCTTTCATTTGTGCATTGTGATAGAAATAATAGCCTAATCCGCATGCAATGATGGCTATGATGAAAGCTACTATTATGGTGGTGTGTTTCTTCTTGGGACGTTGCATATCTCCGTTGGATGCGGGAGGCGTTGTGTCCACCGTGGCCGTGGGCTCTGCTTTCGGCTCTGTAGCCTGTTCATGAACCGGAGATGTATCATCTCGATAGTTCATATTGGCATGGTGGCAGTTTGGACATTCATGCAAATCATTAAAATAAACTTCGCCACATTGCGTGCAACGGGTCACTCTATCAGCAATTTCTACCCCGCAAGAGGGACAAACAGGTGCTCGGTCACTGATTTGGTGGCCGCACTCCGGACATCTTATTATCGCCATATCGTCAAAGTGTATTGTATGTTTGTTAATGTTTTGATGTAGACTTTCTTGTGTTCATGGCATTTCGTCGGAATCTGATTTCCCTGAGTCCGTGCCTTCCCATCATTCTGCTTTTATCAACGAAGGTGTTGATTCCGTTGATTCTACCTTTACCCGTGTATTGCCACATGGTAATGTCGCGCCCGTCTGCCAATACCGGTTCTCGGTCGGTATACTGCGCTATCATGATTTGATAACTGTCCAGTTGTCCCTGCAGGTTGTGGTCATAGAAGTTGGCACCCGTGTAGATGAGCGGTTTTTGTTGATAGGCATCTTCTACCATGCCCAGGAATTTGTGCAAAGAGTCACAGAAGGCTTCTGTCGACAAGCCGCTGCGAGTTTCTACGTCAATCATGGGAATGAGGTCTTGGTCGCCGGGTCGGCACTGTGTCATGAAGTTCTGCAATTGGAGCGTCAAGTTGGTTTTAGGTCTGAAGAAGTGGTAGGAACCTACTTTCAGGCCATAGCGATGCGCTAACTCGATGTTGGTTTGATAGGTAGGGTCAATCCTGTCACCGCCTTCAGTGGCCTTGAGGTAGACGTATGTGTTTTTGGTGTTTTCACCTACTGTTTCCCAGAACACTTCACCTTGGTAGTGGCTCAGGTCGATGCCATGTACATGCGAGCAAGTATCCTCGCATTGTACATCGAAAAATTGGGCATGGATGGCCAACATGCAGAATAGAGTAATCACACATGAAATGATTCTTTTCATGTCTGCAAATATACATAAAAACCAGAATTTATACGCCCTGTTGTCTGAAAAAAAACTTGACGGAACGTATCTTTGTGGGAAAATTGATCCTTTCGTTTTAAATAGGTGTTAAAAAACGTGGAAGAATCGGGCAGTACATGGTAGAATCGTGATGAGGAGAATTTGATTTCTGCCCGCTCATCCTTTTCATTCTATTTGCTTTCTTCTTTAAGAAGGTCTGCCAAAAAAGAATCCAGGTCCTTATCTAAGTCGTGCATCAAGTCGCCTCCTATAATCACGGTGTCATCGTCTGCAACATATAGTTCGGCTATATTCTCCAGGTCATCATTTTCTAAAACAAAGCTAAATGGCTTGAGAATATTCATCTGATCAACCGTTTCATGGAGATCTTTCAAGGTTTTGCGAAGAATGGCAGCGGCATGTTCGTAGAACTTCTCTTCCGTATTGCCTATCCATTCTTCAACGACGCAACGGGTAATCTCGTTTTCATCGTCATCGAAGGCTCGTAATTCACCACTGTCTTGATAGATTCGGATGTGAATATCCGTAACCAGTGATGGGTTTTCATCTGACGTGAACTTTTGTGCTATCTTGCGAATGGCATTCTCAGTCTGTTTGTACACTTGTTCGGTTGCGTTCATTAGTAGGTCCTTTCAATTATACCTTGCAAATATAATTCTTTTTGCGAACACGGCAAGCAAATTTAGAAATAATTTATCTTAATGTCCACGGCTCTCTCATTTATGATAGATTGTTGGTTTTGAAAGACAGAACATCACATATTTGCATAAACAACGATTTTAACGAATGAAACAACTTTTGATGACTATGTGTGGGATGATGGCTGAGTATTCGCCATCGTTATTCTAATGTGTTAATAAACCTTTTATTTGTTAAGTCAATTCATTTTATTTGACAAAACAAAATCGCAAAATAGAGAAAATAGGAGAATGCTTTAGATATTCAAAGCCTTGAAATCATCATCTTTTGCTCCATCCACACAGATTAAACTGGCAATCTGCATGCTTTTGTCGTCCAATATGTATGCTCTTGATTCTCAATCTGCATGCTTTTACACCCCAATTTACATCATATTATCGTCATTTTTGTACAAAAAGAATGTGTTTTCTCTCAAAACACTTCGCTTTTTCATGGTGTTTTAGGTTTGTAAATCGTATAACTACCTAACAATCAGTAAAATAACAAAATACTTCTATATTTCGCATATTTTCAGTACATGAGCTGGTTGGTGGATAAAACGCCAAGCATTTGTGTTAAAAAGTTGTTGTGGCGGAAGTCATTTCACCGAAGAACGTTACGTTTGGTATGAAACAAATGTAGAGCAACATGCTTAAATGAATGAGCCGAGTTGAGATGACATGCTGATTAATTTGTCATCACTTCACCTACTTTTTGTATGCAGGCTTTGCTTGTTTCGGCTTTTTTGTATAATTTTGCGTTTGATAAGATATAAAATTCAAACTATGTATAGAACGAATACATGTGGGGAGTTGAGACTTTCCGATGAAGGCAAGGAGGTAACCCTGTCTGGATGGGTGCAGCGTACGCGTAAGATGGGTGGAATGACATTTGTTGACGTGCGCGACCGATATGGTATTACCCAACTTGTTTTTAATGAGGCAACCGACGCTTCTTTGTGTGAGCAGGCCAATAAACTGGGGCGTGAATTCTGTGTTCAAGCAACGGGTAAGGTGAGTGAGCGACAGAGTAAAAACGACAAGATGCCGACCGGAGATATCGAAATTTTGGTCAGTCAGCTAAACGTACTGAGTGAAAGTTTGACGCCTCCATTCAAAATAGAAGACGAGACCGATGGGGGTGACGATTTACGAATGAAATATAGATACCTCGATTTGCGCCGACCTGCGGTAAGAAAGAATTTGGAATTGCGCCATCGGATGACGATTCTGATTCGCAATTTCCTCGACAACGAGCAATTCATTGAGGTAGAAACACCTATATTGATTGGTTCTACTCCGGAAGGTGCGCGCGACTTTGTGGTGCCTTCGCGTATGAATCCCGGACAGTTTTATGCATTGCCACAGAGCCCACAAACGCTCAAGCAGTTGTTGATGGTGAGTGGGTTTGACCGCTATTTTCAAATCGCTAAATGTTTCCGTGACGAAGACTTGCGTGCCGATCGTCAACCCGAGTTCACGCAAATTGACTGCGAGATGAGTTTCGTAGATCAGGATGATGTAATCGACTTGTTTGAAAATCTGTGCCGTCATCTTTTCAAAGAGATTCGTGGAGTGGAGTTGCCAGAGAAGTTGCAGCAAATGACTTGGCATGAAGCGATGAGACGTTTCGGTAGTGATAAGCCTGATTTGCGTTTCGGCATGGAGTTTGTTGAACTTTTGGATGCATTCAAAGGCAAGGCTGATTTTAGTGTGTTTAATGAAGCAAGCTACATTGGTGGCATTTGTGTGCCTGGATGTGCCAGCTATAGCCGTAAGCAATTGGACGAACTGAGCGACTTTGTTAAACGTCCGCAGATAGGTGCTAAGGGATTGGTATACATTAAGTATAATGCCGATGGAACGATTAAGAGTTCTGTTGATAAGTTCTACTCGAATCAACAGTTGTTGGAGGTAAAAGAACAAATGGGAGCCAAGGATGGCGATTTGGTTTTAATTTTAAGTGGAAACAATGCCAACAAGACGCGCGTGCAGTTGTGTACCCTTCGTTTGGAGATGGGCGAGCGACTGGGACTTCGTGACAAGAACAAGTTTGAGTGTTTGTGGATTGTTGATTTCCCCCTGTTCGAGTGGAGTGATGAGGAGCAGCGCCTCATGGCAACGCACCATCCGTTCACCATGCCAAATCCAGACGATATCCCCTTGCTTGATGAGTATCCTGAACGAGTTCGTGCCAAGGCATACGATTTTGTGTGCAACGGTATAGAAGTAGGAGGGGGGAGCCTGCGTATTCATGATGGCCAGTTGCAGCAAAAGATGTTTGAGATATTGGGCTTCACACCTGAAAAGGCAATGGCACAGTTTGGTTTCTTAATCAATGCGTTTAAATATGGAGCGCCCCCTCATGCTGGTTTAGCGTTCGGGCTTGATCGGTTTGTGAGTATCATGGCTGGCTTGGATAGCATTCGCGACTGCATTGCCTTCCCTAAGAACAACAACGGACGCGATGTGATGCTTGATGCTCCATCTGCAATTGACCAGAAGCAACTGGATGAACTAGCTATCAAGCTTGACATACATCAATAAAACGTCTTATGTGAATCAACCCACCCATAAATATGTTACTTTTTGGTGTTTAATAATTGTGTTTTTTAAATAAAATGGCTACCTTTGCTACGTTAATGAGATATTTTACCTCATTTGAGGTGCAAAGTATATTAAAATTTTATTGATTATGACAGAAAAGAAAGTAACGGCAGCAGTAGCTTCAAAGAAGGTTGCGGCTCCCAAGAAGACCACTACTACAAAGAGAGCTTCAGCAAAGAAAACAGCTCTTGTGGTAAATGCTGAAAGCGTTGGCTTCCGTGCTGGTGATGTTTATCAAGCATTGGCCGCAGCAGACAAAGCGTTGAGCGTTGCTGAAATAGCTAAGGCTGCAAAAATTGGAACAGAAGAAGTCTATCTGGGAATTGGATGGCTGTTCAAAGAAGGTAAAATTAAGGATTCAGAGAATCTGTTTACTTTGGCTTAATTGCAGCTCCTTGGTATCGGCTTTTGCCGATTATGAGGCTGCAATATCATACTTTCTTGTTAGACAAACAGGAAAAGTTAAATGGGCTCGAAAATAATTTGGGCTCATTTATTTTTTTTATCTTTCTATCGTTTTTTCTCTATTGGTTCATGATGAGATCCAATCCCTGTGTTTATTGATTTGCTTTTTTCTCTATTTTTTTAATTCTTCTGATGGCTTCTGGATGCTCTGGACATAGCTCTAATGCCTTTTGATAGTTGCGCAAAGCTGCTTCTTTCATTCCTTCTCTTTCACATTCTTTGCCCATCATGACATATTCAACGGCGAGCCGTTTCAGCAAATCTTCTTTTTCTTTTTGCTTGTCTCGTAAGCGTTGGTTTTCCTCCTTTAGCGTGTTGATGACGTTGAGCTTTCGCCTGATTAGGCGTTTTGCCGAAGGCTTTTCTATTTCATACCTGCTGTGAATGGCCTGAAAGAAATTGTCCAAGGCCGATTGCATGTCCCCCTGATCGAATGCAGACACGGCATCATGATATTGTTTTTCAGCCTTACTTTGTTGCAAGGCTTTATCGAGAGATTGCTGGTCATTGTATGTTTTTGCAAAACTTGTGATTGCCGGACTGATGAAAATGTTTTCTTTCTTGATGGGTGCTTCAAGGTTAATGCCTTCCAACGAACGGCAACGTGACAAGGCGACGTATGTTTGGCCACCTGCAAACACGCCTCCTGATAAGTCGATGTTGACTTGATTGAAGGTAAGTCCTTGACTTTTATGAATGGTGATGGCCCATGCCAACCGAATGGGGAACTGGCGGAAATTGCCAATTTCTTCCTCTTCAATCTTTTGCTCTTTCTCGTTATAGGTGTATCGAACGTTTGACCATATTTCTTGTTCTACATCCACATCTTCACCTTGTTCTGTCCTCACGTAAATTAAGCCGTCGTTCTCATCTCCAATGCCAATGATGGTTCCCAACGTACCATTTACCCATCGTTTCTCCCTATCATTCTTGACAAACAAAACTTGCGCACCTGTTTTGATTTCGAGTTTCATGGGTGTGGGCAGATTGTTTTCGGGGAACTCGCCTTCGATGATGCCATAGAAGACAGAGGGTTCGCCTGGTAATTGTTGAAGGTGTTGCTGGTTGATGTAGTCCACCGTGTCTCTGTGGGTAGATAGGGTAATTGCCAATGCATCACCAGCTTCATTGGTGTTGTTTCCTACTCTTTGGTTGAGAACGGACAAGTCGGCTTGCGTAGCATTGGACGTTCTGATATGGTCTAATATACTGATGAAGAGTGGGTCGCTTTGTCGGTAAACTTTCTGAAGTTCGATGCAAACAAGCTGCATCTCTCTGAAGACATGAGCATCAAAAAAGAATTTTGAAGGATAGAAAGGTTGCAGCAACGAACGTTCGTCCTCCTTCAATACCGGCTCTAATTGATACATGTCGCCAACGAGTAATAATTGTTTTCCTCCGAAAGGGACGCGCATGTTCTGGGCATAAACGCGCAATATCTTGTCGATGAAGTCGATGATGTCGGCTCTCACCATCGAGATTTCGTCGATGATGATGAGCTCTACTTCCTTGATAAGTTTGATTTTCTCGTTGTTATACTTGAGCGTCTTTCGAAGGTTACGCACGCTATACCTGTTGTCATTTGGTAATAGAGGATGGAATGGGAGCTTGAAAAAACTGTGCAAGGTGCTTCCTCCCACATTGATGGCAGCAATGCCTGTAGGGGCAAGAATGACATGTTTTTTCTTGGTTGTCTGTGAGATGTATCGAAGAAATGTTGACTTACCCGTTCCAGCTTTCCCCGTTAAAAATAATGAGCGATGAGTAAACTGAATAATCTGCAGTGCGTTTTGCAACTCCAGATTATTCAGATCAATGTGTTCGATGTCAGTTTCCTTTACCATACCCATTATAGATTATCCAAATGGATTACCTCTTCTGTAGGCGTATGGTTTTCATGAGATTTTACCGAGTTGTCTTTTTGTTTCTCTTTCTCGTCTTTGATGGGTTTGGAAACAGGGTTGCCAAATTCGTCAAGAATGATTTCTTCAGAGATGGAGTTCAGGCTATCTGTTGCAGTTGTGTCAACTCGCGCTTGTTGATAATAACTCGGACAGTTGTACATATCGCTGGTGATATCTTTGTCTTTAGGCTTACCAAACTTGCCATGATATTGTTTGAAGTTTGGATCATCCAGTACAGCTTGCAAGAAGTAGCCACATATAGGTAGGGCAGTCCTTGATCCTTGCCCCAAAGCACCAGTGCGGAAATGGATGCTGCGGTATTCTCCACCTACCCATGCGCCTACCACCAGTTTTGGACTTATGCACATAAACCATGCATCTGAGTGGTTGTTGGAAGTTCCTGTCTTTCCTCCCCATTCCGTATCACTGTGTTTTCCCACGTATCCCCATAGGCTTTGTGAAGTTCCGCCTGGCTCTTTTAGACCACCCAGCAATAGCTGTTGGACGAGGAACGCACTCTTGTATGGAATTACTTGTTCGGTCTTGTTGGGCGCGATGTAGACTTGCCTCCCATCACGGTCTACGATGCGGGTAACCAAGACGGGCTCGTGATGTTTGCCATCGTTGGCGACAGTGCAATAGGCATTTGCCATTTCCAAGAGGTTGACGTCGCATGATCCTAACGCTAGGGATGGTTCGTCTTGCAGTGGACTCTTGATTCCCATCTTCTCAGCCGTATCAATGATTCGTTTGATGCCCATCTCTTGTCCGAGTCTCACGGCGATAGAGTTGATGCTTCTCGCAAAGGCACTCTTCAAGGGGATGGAGTCTCCGGAAAAACGTCCATTGGCATTTCCTGGTGTCCACAAAACTTCTTCTTTCTTTTTCCTATCATATACTTTCATGGAGATGTATTCATCCCGGCGTTTGTCACAAGGTGTCAGGCCTTGGTTCATCGCCTCAGTATAAACAAAGAGCTTGAAGGTTGACCCCGGTTGGCGCATGGCTGTTACTTTATCATATTTCCATGAGTTGAAGTTGATGTCGCCTACCCAAGCCTTCACGGCTCCTGTTTGTGGCTCCATCGCAACCATGGAGCAGTGCATGAAGCGCACCATGTATCGTATGGAGTCCATGGTAGACATTTCTTTCTCTATAGTTCCTTCGTCATAATCGAACAATTTTACTTTGTGGGGCTTGTTCAAATAATAGGTGATGGAGTCTGGATTATTCTGATATTTGGCGGCAAGGTATTTATATACAGGCTGTCTTTGTGCAATTTGTTCGATGAATCCTGGGATAACCTTTCCGTTTTCATCAATCCATGGGTCATTTTTACCCCAGTGATTGTTGAAGTTGCGTTGAATTTGCTTCATTTGTTTACGTGCAGCCTCTTCAGCGTACTTCTGCATGCGGGTATCAATCGTGGTGTATATTTTCAGACCACTGCTGTACAGGTCATACCCATTCTCCTCGCACCAATCCTTCAAATAGTTGGCAACAGCTTCCCTAAAGTATAAAGCCTGACCGTCATAATTAGATTCTACGCTATAGCTAAGCTTGATGGGAATGACACTCAGACTGTCATATTGCTTTTTAGACAGGTCGCCCTTGGTCACCATGTTCTGCAAAACGACATTTCTACGTCTGAAACTATTCTTGGGATTGGCAATCGGGTTATAATGAGTTGTAGCTTTGAGCATGCCTACCAGCACAGCTCCTTGCTCAGTTGTGAGATTGGCAGGTGATGTGTTGAAATAGGTTTTACTGGCCGTTTTGACTCCATACGAGTTAGATCCGAAGTCGACCGTGTTGGCGTACATGGTAAGAATTTCATTTTTATCATACAGCATTTCAAGCTTCAAGGCAATGATCCATTCCTTGCTTTTCATGATAAGTATCTTGATACCTGGTATCTTACCAAGCAATCCAGTGGAATATTGCGTGCGTACACGGAACATATTCTTAGCCAACTGTTGCGTGATAGTTGATGCTCCACGGGCTTCATTGCCAACAATGGCATCTTTGGCCGCCCCAAAGAGTCCTTGAAAGTCAATGCCTATGTGTCTATAGAATCGCTCGTCTTCGGTGTCAATCAGTGCTTTCCAGAATTGTGGATTCACTTCTTCATACTTAACGGGTGTTCTGTTTTCATTAAAATATTTTCCTATGAGCTTCCCATCAGCACTGTAAATCTCCGAAGCCGAAGAGGTGTTAGGATTCTTAATTTGAGCGAAGCCTGGTGATTTGCCAAACAACCAAAGGAAATTAAGATCAACAGCTCCAAGATAGATAATGAGTGCAATCAACCCTGAGAGTAAAGCTATGCCGGTCTTGGCGTACCAAGGTTTTCCTTGGAACAGTTTTTTATACCATGGCCAAAAGCCACGTAGTTTGATCCACAACCAGCTGAAAAATCTTTTTATCTTGTGAAGCATAATAGAGATAATTAATTTGCAAAGATAGTTAATTACTTGATGTCTATCGTTGATCGTCTATATAATTTATGATTTCTTCAATGTTCGTAGGCGAGAACCATTTGATTTCATTGTCACGTTTGAACCAAGTGACTTGTTTTCTCATGTATTGTCTTGTGTTGGACTGTATCTTTAGGATAGCATCATCCAGCGAGATGTCACCGTCGAAATAGGCAAAAAGCTCTTTATAACCAACCGTGTTCAAGGAATTTAGACCTTTCTGTGGATATACCGCTTTGGCCTCTTCAATCATTCCTTGCTCCATCATTTTCAAGACACGATTGTTGATTCGCTCATACATTTTTTCTCTGGGGCGGTTGAGTCCAATCTTTACGATGTTGAAAGATCGTATCTTCTTTGTGTTTTTACGATAGGAAGTATAGGTATTCCCAGTCATGTGGCATATTTCAAGCGCATGAATCACGCGTCTGGGATTGTGTAAATCCACAATTTTGTAATGTTCTGGATCCAGAACTTTTAACTCTTCAACAAGAGCGTCCAATCCTTCTGTTTCCAATCTTCTTTTCATCAGTTTCCTTGTCGCCTCGTCAACCGTTGGTATGTCATCGATACCTTGGCATACAGCATCAATATACATCATGCTGCCGCCCGACAGTAAAGCCACTTGTTGATGCTTGAAATGCTGGTTTAAGAGTTGCAAAACATCTTCTTCATATTTGGCTGCACTATAATAATCTGTTAGATGCAACGTGCCAACGAAATAATGTTTTACTCGTTCTTGCTGCTCTTTGGTTGGGGCGGCTGTGCCAATAGGAATCTCGGCATATATCTGTCGAGAGTCGGCATTGATGATAGGCGATTGCAAATGTTCTGCTATTTGCAACGCTACCTCTGTTTTTCCCACTCCAGTAGGGCCTAAAAGCACAACAAGTGTGTTCATTTATCTGATGATACCTCGTTGAGAACTTTCTACAAAGTCGATGATGTATTGAATTTCTGGGGTAACTGTCAGATTCTTTCTGATTTCTTCTATTCCTTCTTTCAAAACACCTTTGCTATAAAGCAATCGGTAAGCTTGGTGTATCAGTTGGATTAATTCGTTGCTAAAACCTCTTCGTCTCAGGCCGATAATGTTGATGCCAGCATACTTAATGGGCTCTTTGCCCGCCATAACGTAGGGCGGAATGTCCTGTGAAGACCTACTGCCACCTTGAATCATCACATATCCACCGATGTGACAGAATTGATGACATAAAACCGTAGCACTGATGATGGCGTAGTCGTCCACCGTCACTTCACCGGCAAACTTGGTGGAATTGCCGATGATCACATTGCTGCCAATGATGCAATCGTGTGCAACGTGCATGTTTTCCATCAACAAGTTGTTGTTTCCTACCTTGGTCGTTCCTTTTGATGCCGTGCCCCTTGAAATGGTAACATTCTCACGAATGCTGTTTTTGTCGCCAATTTCGCAGATTGTCTCTTCGCCGGCGAATTTTAAATCCTGCGGCTTCGTGCTGATGCTGGCACCGGGAAAAAACTCGTTGTCATCACCTATGCGTGCTCCATAATTGATGGTGACGCTATTTTGTAGGATGTTATGGTTGCCCAGTACTGTATTTTTATCAAGATAGCAAAAAGGGCCAATGACATTATTGTCACCGAGTTGCGCTTCTGGATGTACAAAAGCTAATGGGCTTATTTGATTCATAGGGTAATGATAACTTTATGATGATGAAAAACATCGAATGATACTTCTGTTTATTTGTTTTTGATGATCTGTGCAGTAAACATTGCCTCAGATACCACTTGGTCGCCAACAAAGGAATAACTTTTCATGGTACTGATGCCATGTCGTACAGGTTGAATCATTTCCACGCGGAAGATAAGCGTGTCGCCCGGAACCACTTTCTGTCTGAATTTAACGTTGTCGATTTTCAGAAAGTACGTAGACCATCTTTCAGGTTCTTCTACTTGGTTTAATACCAACAATCCTCCACACTGTGCCATGGCTTCTACCTGCAATACTCCGGGCATGACTGGCTCTTGTGGAAAATGCCCTGTAAAGAAAGGTTCGTTGCTTGTAATGTTCTTTACTCCGACAATCGTGTTGGAGCCGATGGCTATAATCTTGTCTACCAGCTGCATGGGATAACGATGGGGGAGCAGTTCCCTGATTCTGATGTTATCCATGATGGGTGGTTCATTGGGGTCATAAATCGGTGCCTGTATTTCATGTTTGCGAATCTCTCTGCGCATCAGGCGAGCAAACTTGTTGTTGATGGTATGTCCTGGCCGTGTTGCAACAATTCGTCCTTTGATGGGTTTGCCTATCAAGGCCATGTCACCGATAATGTCCAGCAATTTGTGACGTGTGCACTCGTTTTCCCACATCAAGGGCTTATGCTGAATGTACCCAATCTTCGTTGCATCCATGCGTGGCACTTTCAGGATGTCTGCCAGTTGGTCCAGTTGGTCTTGTGACACTTCTCTTTCGTAGATTACGATGGCATTGTCCATGTCACCACCTTTGATGAGGTTTGCTTCGAGCAGAGGAAGGATGTCCCTGACGAAGACAAAAGTACGGGCTGGTGCGATTTCTTTCGCAAAATCATCGATGTTGTCCAGTGTCGCAAATTGGCTGTTGATGAATTTTGACTCGAATGAGCACATGGCCGTGATGCTGAACTGATCATCGGGAAGTATCGTGATACACGAACCTGTCTCGTCATCTTTGACTTCTATTTTCTTACGAATGATGTAAAAATCTTTTGGTGCATTTTGCTCTACGATACCAATTTCCTGGATTCTATTCACGTAGATGCCGGCAGAACCATCCAAAATAGGAAACTCTGGTCCATTTACTTGAATCATACAGTTGTCTATCCCCATTGCATACAGGGCAGAAAGTCCGTGCTCAACAGTAGACACGCGCACGTCGCCACGTGCCAGAACCGTGCCACGCTGCGTATCAACCACGTTTTCGGCAATGGCCTCAATGATGGGCTGACCTTCCAAGTCAATCCGTTGAATTTTATATCCAGTATTTTCAGGAGCAGGATTAAAGGTAACTGTCAAGTTCAAACCCGTGTGCAATCCTTTGCCACACAGGGAAAAACTACCTTTTAGTGTTCTCTGTTTGATTGTATCCATTCTATGATTTATTTATCGAGTGCAATAGTCTTATTTGATGTTCTTTTTCAATCGCTCCACCTCTTCTTTCAGGTTGTTGATTTCTTTATATAGTTCAGGAAGTTTCCGGAAGATGGCATGGGAGCGAAAATAGGGCCTCTCCTTCATGGGTGGCGTGCCAATGAGTTGCTGGTTGTCCTTGATACTACCCGGTACACCCGACTGTGCGCCAAGAAATACCTTGTCGCCAATGGTGATATGTCCGGCAATTCCTACTTGTCCACCAAACATGCACCATTGTCCAACCTTTGTCGATCCGGCCACTCCTACCTGTGCGCTCATTACGGTATGCTCACCAATGTCGGTATTGTGGGCAATTTGAACCAAATTATCAAGTTTCACACCTTTCCTTACATAGGTGCTGCCCATGGTCGAACGATCAACGCAAGTGTTGGCACCCACCTCTACATCATCTTCAATGGTCACAATACCAATTTGCGGTATCTTGTCGTAGCCTTCTTCAGATGGAGCGAATCCGAAACCATCGGCTCCAATGACGCAGCCCGCATGCAGGATGACACGGTTTCCTATCTTGCAATTGTGATAGACTGTTGCGTGTGGATAAATGATACATTCTGAACCTACTGAGGCGTTCTCCAAAACCACTGCATGTGGGAATATCTGCGTGTTGTTGCCTATCACGACATTCTCTCCGATGTAAGCAAATGGGCCAACGTATACATTCTCGCCTATCTTGGCCGTTTCGGAGATGGTGGCCATGGGGTGGATGCCAGTCTTTCGGGGCTTAGTCGACTCATATAATTGAAGTAGTTTGGCGACACTATCGTATGCGTTCTTCACGCGTATCAAGGTCGTCTGGACGGGGTTGTCCAATTCCAAATCCTCATCAATAAGAACAATCGATGATTGTGTATCGTATATATAATGTGTGTATTTTGGATTAGAAAGGAATGAAATCGCTCCACTGGTACCTTCTTCAATTTTTGCGAAAGTGTGAACAGTTGCTTCTTCATTGCCTTCAATCTTGCCTCCTATATATTGTGCTATTTGCTTGGCAGTAAATTCCATACTTTAGGTATCTCAATTGATTATTTTGCAAATATACCTATTTTTACTCAGACTTTTGACTGACAAATGTAATATTTGCGTTTTTTCACTGAAACATTTATTTCTTTCACGGTTCGTCTATCACAGTTGAAACCCCAATGGGGCAGGTGTAACCTCACTGTTTATCGATATCGGTGTTCAACGAGAGTCGGGTTAAAAAGGAGTTATTTATGATATGAAAGTTTATAACCTTTCTAATTCTTTTTCCATTTCTTGCTGAAGTTTCATGGCACTCTTTGCAGCGGCCGTGGCAAAGTCTTCTCCTTGGCCGGCATAGATAATGCCGCGTGAACTATTGACGAGCAACCCACAATCCTTCGTCATTCCATATTGGCAGACATCTTGCAGGCTTCCTCCCTGCGCACCCACGCCAGGCACCAGCAAAAAGTGATGAGGAGCCACCTTTCTGATTGCCTCAAACATGTTGCCTTGCGTTGCACCAACCACATACATCATGTTTTGATCGGTCCCCCACGATTGAGAAGTCTTGATGACTTTCTCAAAAAGTTTCTCACCGTTCTTGTCTTCCGTCAACTGAAAATCATGCGATCCTTTGTTGCTTGTCAGTGCCAATACAACGACCCACTTGTCTTCATATTCGAGAAAAGGTGTCACGCTGTCTTCTCCCATGTACGGAGCCACGGTCAATGCATCAACATCGTATTCTTCAAAGAAGGTCTTGGCATACATGGCTGATGTGTTCCCGATGTCACCTCGTTTGGCATCAGCAATGATGAAATGGTCGGGATAATGCGCTTTCAGGTAGCTGACGGTTTTCTCGAACGAGGTCAAGCCTTCAACACCTCTACACTCATAGAACGCTAAATTTGGCTTGTAGGCCACACAATAGGGTGCCGTAGCATCGATAATGGCCTTGTTGAATGCATAAATCGGGTCTTCTTCATGCAGCAAGTGTGGCGGTATCTTCTTGATGTCGGGGTCAAGTCCTACACATAGAAAAGACTTTTTGTCGAAAATCTGTTTTATAAGTTGTTGTCTGTTCATATACAATCTGTGAATATATAGGTGGTAAGTTTATTTTAACGTTTTTCCTTTTAGCGTTGCTGATTACAGCCATGCTTCACCCGGCGCATGGGGGATGAATTTCAATCACCATGCTTTTGCCATCCAATCTCCATGACTTTGATGTCCAATCTCCATGCTTTTGGTAACCAAACTCCATGCATTTGGAAACCATCCTTAGAACGTTTATTAATATTCTGTATGTCAATTAGTTACGAAAGCACATCATCTTGCGCATGGGAACGACCTTTTTGGGTGATTAGCTGTTTAAAAGTTGTTGTTGTATCTGTGAACTATCCTTGAACAAAAATGATGACTTTTTGTTTAAAGTTCCGACTCTTTGAGCTTTTCAGCATTCTCTGCTACGGTCAATGCGTCTATCATGTCTTGTATGTCACCATTCATGAAGCCTTGCAAATCGTGTGTGGTGTAGCCAATTCTGTGATCTGTCACGCGACCCTGAGGATAGTTGTAGGTCCTGATTTTGGCACTACGGTCGCCTGTAGAGACCAATGTCTTGCGTTTGCTGGCAATGTCATCGATATACTTCTGATGCTCTCTGTCGTAGATGAAGGTACGCAAGCGTGACAGCGCGCGTTCCTTGTTCTTAGGCTGATCTCGCGTCTCGGTACACTCTATGAGTATTTCCTCCACTTCGCCAGTGTTGGGATTCTTCCAGGGATAACGCAGACGAACGCCCGATTCTACCTTGTTGACGTTCTGACCACCGGCACCCGAGCTTCTGAACGTGTCCCATTTGATATCGCCTTCGTTGATGTTCACCTCAAATTGGTCGGCCTCTGGCAGCACGGCTACGGTAGCAGCCGAAGTGTGCATGCGCCCCTGTGTCTCTGTGGCAGGTACACGTTGAACGCGATGAACCCCGCTCTCGTATTTCAAAACTCCGTAAACACGGTCACCGGTTACGGCAAAGTCTATTTCTTTGAAACCGCCAACTGTCCCTTCATTTACAGCGGTGACACTCAGCGACCAGCCTTTTGAGTCGCAAAACTTCTTGTACATATTGAAGATATCACCCGCAAACAGTGCGGCTTCGTCGCCACCTGTCCCTGCACGAATCTCCATCTGCACGTTCTTTTCGTCTTCGGGGTCTTTGGGTACCAACGCCAATTTTATTTCTTCTTCCAACTGGGGTTGCAACGCTTCGTTTTCCTGCAATTCTTCACGAGCCATCTCTTTCATGTCGGCATCCGTTTCATTGGCAAGAATGTCCTTGGACTCTTTGATGACGTTGAGACAAGCAATGTAGCGCTTGCGCACATCCATGATGTCACCCAAGTCTTTATATTCTTTCGTCAGCTTGACGTACCGAGGCTGATCAGCAATGACGCTGGGGTCGGTAATCAGTGTTGCCACTTCCTCAAACCTTGCTTCTAATCCATCAAGTTTGTGGAGGATATTGTTATTCTCTGTCATATATGATTTTTAATATTCGAACTTTCCAAATTCTGATTGAATGGTCAATGCGCGTGTTCCCTCTTCAATATGGCCAATGATTTGTGCGTCAACATTGAAGTTTTTGCTGATACCGATAATTTCTTCTGCATGCTCGGGAGCCACATAGATTTCCATGCGATGCCCCATGTTGAACACTTTGTACATTTCTTTCCAGTCGGTGCCACTGCACTTTTGTATCACTTTGAACAAAGGAGGAACGGGGAACAAGTTGTCTTTTACCACTTTGCAATTGTCGCCAACAAAGTGAAGCACCTTGGTTTGTGCGCCTCCCGTGCAATGAACCATGCCATGAATGTGACTTCGGTGTGCATCCAACACCTTTTTAATAATAGGTGCATAGGTGCGAGTAGGAGAGAGAACCAAATGACCGGCATCAATTTCCACGCCTTCTATGTTGTCGGTAAGTTGATATTTACCGCTATACACCAACTCGTTGGGTACGGCATTATCGTAACTTTCTGGGAATTTTTCTGCCAAATATTTGGTAAAAACATCGTGGCGGGCACTGGTCAGACCGTTGCTTCCCATGCCACCATTGTATGTTTTCTCGTATGTAGCCTGTCCTGTACTACTCAATCCGACGATGACATCGCCCGGGCGGATGTTCGCATTGTTGATGACATCGCTGCGTTTCATGCGGCAGGTCACGGTTGAGTCGACGATGATGGTGCGCACCAGGTCACCTACATCAGCCGTTTCGCCTCCAGTGGGGTAGATGCCAATACCCATGTCGCGCATCTCTTGCAGCAATTCATCAGTGCCATTGATGATGGCGGAGATGACTTCACCGGGTATCAAGAGTTTATTACGCCCAATGGTACTCGATACTAAGATGTTATCTACCGCACCCACACACAGCAAGTCGTCGGTATTCATCACAATGGCATCCTGTGCAATGCCCTTCCATACACTGTGATCGCCCGTCTCTTTCCAGTACATATAGGCCAAAGACGATTTGGTTCCGGCACCGTCGGCGTGCATGATGTTGCAATAATCAGGGTCGCCTCCCAGTATGTCGGGAATGATTTTGCAGAAGGCTTGGGGGTAAATGCCCTTGTCGATGTTCTTGATGGCGTTGTGAACATCTTCCTTTGCGGCAGAAACACCGCGCATCATATATCTATCCATGTGTATCAATGTTTTTTAAGTTTGGTGAGTAAACCGTTGATGTGATGACGAACAGTTGCATGAACCACTTTGTTCTTCCTTTGGCTAATTATCTAAGCCAATCATTGCTTGAGAGAGTTTAGAAAAGAGCATCTAAGCTTCGTGCCAAAACTCCCATGAGACAAAAGCCTGCAACAGCAGCATTTCCAATCCATTTTTGACCGTTGCTCCCTGCTTGGCTCCCTGTTTCATGAAAAGCGTTTCATCTGGATTGTATATCAAGTCGTACAGCAAATGATGGCTGCCCATCGCTTCGTATGGCAACTGCGGACATACGTCAGCATGTGGATACATCCCAACGGGGGTACAATTGACGATGACATTGTATTCTTGGATGATTTCGGGAGTGATGTCATCATATCGCAATACATTTGGAAGGTTCTGCCGAGAAACATATTTTGTTTCAATTCCCAATGACCTTAGCCCCACGTCTATAGCCTTGGCGGCACCTCCGGTACCTAAGATTAGTGCTTTTTTGTGAAACGTCTCGAGCAGCGGTTCGATGCTTCGTGTAAACCCAATGACATCACTGTTGAAGCCCTTCAATATGGTTTTCTTACCCTTGTGCGTGACCTTGATAACGTTAACGGCACCAATAGATTTGGCTTCCGGACTGAGTTCGTCGAGATAGGGGATGACCTTTTCTTTGTAAGGCCTCGTGACATTTAATCCTTTAAGATCGGGGTTGGATGCCAACACTTCTTGAAGATTCTCTATATTGGGAATCTCAAAATTCACATAGCTGGCATTGATTCCTTCGTTTTGGAATTTCTCATTAAAATAACCTATCGAGAATGAATGCCCAAGAGGGTAGCCTATCAGTCCGTATTTGTCCATATTCATGTTGTTATTGCACGCAAATCCATTGGCGTAGTTCTTCTAAATCATTCTTTTTCTGCAAAATACATAGTGCAGACACCTAATGTCAATCTCTTGAACGTTGCGTTGGAAAAGCCCGCTTTCTGTAAAATCTCAACCATCTGTTCACCTTGTGGAAAGGCTTCGATGGTTGACGTAAGGTATTTGTAGGCGCTTTTATCCTTAGAAAGGAGTTTGCCATAAAAGGGTAGAAGCGTGTGCGAATATACCTTGAACAATTGTTTCATCGGGAACGACACAGGTTGTGTCAGCTCAACAATGCTCAGGTGTCCACCTGTTTTTAGTACCCTATAGATTTCTTTCATTCCGCTGTCCAAATCTTGAAAATTACGAATGCCAAAAGCAGCTGTTACGGCATCAAACGAATGGTCTGCAAAAGATAGGGCCAGACAGTCTTCTTTTTGAAAGGAAACGATATGGTCCAAATGCGCTGCAGCAACTTTTCGTTTGCCTATTTCCATCATGCCAACCGAGATATCAGCACCAATCAGTTGTTTGGGTTGCAGCATCTTGGCCGACAGAATGGCGAAATCACCGGTACCGGTGGCTATGTCCAGTATGTTTTGGGGGGCGAAAGGTTCCAGCTGCTTGATGGCTTTTTTGCGCCATCCCTTGTCTATGTTCCATGACAAGCGATGGTTCAACTCATCGTACGTGGGCGCAATGTGATCAAACATTCGCTCTACTTGCTGTTTCTTCTCGCCCTCCTGACTATACGGTTTTATCTTTTCTTGTCCGTACACGCTGTTGTATGAATTGACTTTTTTTATTTAAGCGATGCGAGATATTCACTGACATTCTTTTCAATGCGGGCAGCCAAATCATTATGGTCGGCCGCTTTCTTGAACTTTTCGCCAGTGATGTGTTCGTACAATTCAATGTATCGCTCGCTTACACTTTCAGCATATTCGTCCGTAATCTCTGGCATGGTCTGCCCAGGCTCATTCATGAAGTTGTGCTCGATGAGCCATTGACGTACGAACTCTTTTGACAGTTGTCTCTGCGGCTCACCTTTCGCCAGTTTCTCCTCATAGCCGTCGGCGTAGAAGTAACGACTGGAGTCTGGGGTATGAATTTCGTCAATGAGATAAATCTTGCCGTCTTTTTTACCAAACTCATACTTGGTGTCCACAAGAATCAGCCCTTGTTTGGCTGCAATTTCCTGTCCGCGAGCGAACAATTTGCGCGTGTAATCCTCGATGATGGCGTAATCTTCTGCCGGAACAATCCCCTGACTGATGATTTCTTCTTTTGAGATGTTGAGGTCATGTCCTTCGTCAGCCTTGGTTGTTGGTGTGACGATTGGCTCTGGGAAACGTTCGTTTTCCTTCATGCCATCGGGCAATTTAACGCCGCAAAGCTCTCTGGCTCCGGCCTTATATTCGCGCCAAGCGCTGCCTGTCAGAATGCTTCGGATGATCATTTCAACACGAAAGCCTTCACATTTTACACCTACCGTCACCATTGGGTCTGGTGTGGCAATCTTCCAGTTGGGGCAGATGTCTTTGGTAGAGTCAAGAAATTTGGCAGCTATCTGATTGAGAACCTGTCCTTTGAAAGGAATTCCCTTGGGTAGAATCACGTCGAATGCAGAGATTCTGTCAGTTGCAACCATCACGATTAAGTCATCATTGATGTTGTAAACATCACGTACTTTGCCATGGTAAACACTCTTTTGTCCATCGAAATGGAAATCAGTTTTTGTTAATGCTTTCATTGTTGTATGTTTAATCTTTAAACTCGAGTTTCTTTTCTTGGTTCCTGACATTGTCGTAAGCTTCATAGGCGTTCACGATTCTCGTGACCAATTTGTGGCGAACGATGTCCTTCTTTCCCAATTCAACCACAGAGATGCCTTCAACATCGCCTAATATTCTCAGTGCTTCTTTTAAACCACTCTTTTGTTCGTGCGGTAAATCTATCTGGGTCATATCGCCTGTGATAATCATTTTGGTGTTCCATCCCATGCGGGTAAGGAACATTCTGATTTGGGCTGGGGTGGTGTTTTGCGCTTCATCAAGGATGACGACAGCGTCACTTAAGGTTCTGCCGCGCATGAAAGCCAGGGGAGCAATCTGAATGATGTGTTTCTCCATCATGTCTTGCAGTTTCACGGCTGGAATCATGTCTTCAAGAGAATCGTATAAAGGTTGTAGGTATGGATCTATCTTGTCCTTCATATCTCCAGGCAAAAATCCAAGTTTCTCTCCGGCTTCCACGGCTGGGCGGGAGAGGATAATCTTCTTGGCAGCCTTTTCTTTCAGGGCTTTTACGGCTAAAGCAATGCTGAGATAGGTTTTTCCAGTGCCTGCCGGACCAACGGCAAACACCATGTCCGAAGTATTATATGCTTCGATGAGTTTTTGCTGATTCTCGCTTCGGCTCTTGATAGGGCGTCCTGATATACTATACACCACAACATCCTTGATGGCGTCGGCCTTTGTCTTGTGGTCATGAACGATGTCCAATATGTCTTCTTCCGTAATGGAGTTGTACTTTAAGACGTGCTTCTGCATCAGTTCGATATCCTCTTCAATCTTGGCCATCTCTTCCTCGTCGCCCAAGATGCGGATGACGTTTCCACGGGCAACTATTCGCAATTTGGGAAACAGCGACTTGAGCATCTGCAAATGATCATTGTTGACCCCATAGAATGTAACAGGGTCTATGTCTTCCAGAACGATATGCTTCTCAATCAATGTGATGTATAAGTTTAAATAATTGTTGCAAATGTACGAAAAAGATTAGACATTGAAGATGTGGTATTGGAGTTTTTTCATAAAAGTGAAAAAAAAGATTGGTACAGGGATTAACTGTTTTCTTTTTATTAACTTTGTCGCTCAGAAGCTGTATTGATGAAGATTTCAAAGAAGAGATACTTACAAGGTTTTGCCCTCTGCGTTGTGTTTTTGGGCATGGTGCGTTGCGTCTTTCCTGATGTTGCGGGCAATAGGACTGCAAAAGATATCTCTTCTCCGAATAATCATTTAGATTCGCTGACGCTGACAGACAAGACAAATAAGAATCATGCTGTTAAATCCGTTGCTGCGAACAACCCTGAAGCTCGTCCGAGTATGCGCTCAAAATTTTTCAATGCAGATGGGTCACTCGTTAAAAACCGAATTTATAGCGTTCAGAATTTTTCCAAATCGTTTCCTGATCAGAATGACGTTCAGCTCGTCGCCGCCAACAAGTTGGGGGTAAAGCCGGTGCTTGATCGTGCCGAAGCTGAAAGTAGGAAGGCGGAGTTGGTATACATTGGTGCGAATCCTTATTTCTATGTTGATCGCTTAAAAAGCAGTATTCCTTATTTGGTGCCACAGGCTGCCGTCTTACTTCAAGATATTGGGCGCAACTTCTTCGACAGTTTGCAAGTGAAAGGAATTCCCCTTCACAAAATTATTGTCACCAGTGTGATGCGTAGCCGAGAGGATATTGAGAGATTGAGAGGCCATAATGGTAATGCCAAGCCAAACAGTTGCCATCTTTATGGAACAACTTTCGACATTGGTTATAATCGTTATATTACCGTACAAGACCCAGATGGACCTGCCCGCCGACAGGTTCGTAACGATAGTTTGAAGTGGGTATTAAGTGAAGTGCTGAACGATTTGCGCAATCTTAACCGCTGCTATGTAAAATACGAAATACACCAAGGATGCTTTCACGTTACGACACGATAGGTCAGAAGCGGTACTCGTATTCAGGTAAGGTAACGGTAGCTTGGCCCATCAAGTCGAAATGATGATCCCTGACCATCCATCTTTGTTGTGATTTTGGTGCTCTTGGATTTAAGCACCTGGAGGTTTTGCGAAGAAGAAAACCTTCTTTTGTTCTATCAATGGTAAACCCAGAGGCTATTCGTGTGGACTTTCTGTTATATGAGTTGATTCGCCATAGTTCGAATCTATCTTCCAGTACCCATCCGGATTTATTCCCCTTGTCCAGGCAGATGAACATGTATTCACCGTCAGGACTGAGGTAGGAAGATAAAATTTTATCATATTTGTGTGGCGTAAAGTTGAGTTCTTCATTGATGTTGAGCACCACATCCAGACAAAAAAGCTTGTTTTTGCGAACGTAATACAGACTATGACGCTTGTTATCCGTATACTTCGCCACCACAGAGGCATCTTTCGATACATGTCTGGCTGCCTCGTTAACACGGTTAGCGATGGGCGTTTGAGCAGACAAAATCGTTGAGACGAATATGGATAAGAGTAATATTTTGAGGCTTCTTAATAGTATCATAATCAATTGCAAAGGTAAATTAAGAATCTTATACTCCCAAATAATTGATTTATTTTTACGTTGCTGTATATTACAGCCTCCTGGTAGTAAGTCTTACTATTTACGAGTAGTAACACTCAGAATAAATCCTTGCGTACTTTAATTGAACAACCGCCAGCTTTGCATCTTCAAAACTGGCGGTTAACTCATAACCATGAGAGGCTATTGCAGTCTGTTATTTTGTGCAAGAAGGCGTCCAAGGTTTCAGTTGTTTGAAGAAATCATTTCCCTTGTCGTCTACTAAGATGAAAGCAGGGAAGTCGACAACGTCAATTTTCCAAATGGCTTCCATGCCGAGTTCGGGATATTCCACGCACTCAATGCTCTTAATAGAATTCATCGACAGCACAGCAGCAGGGCCGCCAATGCTACCCAAATAGAAACCTCCGTGCTTTTGACACGCATCGGTCACCACTTGTGTGCGGTTGCCTTTGGCAATCATCACCATCGAACCGCCATGATCTTGGAACTCGTCTACATAAGGATCCATGCGGTTTGCGGTAGTAGGACCCATACTGCCACAAGGCATTCCCTCCGGAGTCTTCGCCGGACCAGCGTAGAGAATAGGGTGGTTCTTGAAGTATTCGGGCAACTCTTCGCCTGCATCAAGACGTGCTTTGAGCTTGGCATGTGCGATGTCGCGTGCCACGATGATAGTACCGTTGAGACTCACACGTGTAGATACGGGATATTGCGACAGCTCTTTGCAGATGTCTGCCATGGGTTGATCGAGGTTGATTTTCACCACATCGCCTTCACCAGCTTGACGTAATTCCTCTGGAATGAGCGAACCGGGATTTTCATCTAACTTCTCTATCCACAAACCCTCTTTGTTAATCTTGGCTTTGATGTTGCGGTCTGCCGAACAACTGACGCCCATTCCGATGGGACACGATGCTCCATGGCGTGGTAAGCGTACCACCCGAATATCGTGAGCCATGTATTTACCACCAAACTGAGCACCCAGTCCAATCTTGTGTGCTTCGTCTAAAAGTTCCTTCTCCAGTGCTACATCGCGGAAAGCACGTCCTGTTTCGTCTCCCGAGGTGGGCAGGTTGTCATAATAATGAGTAGACGCTAACTTCACGGTGAGCAGGTTTTTCTCTGCCGAGGTGCCTCCAATGACGAATGCAATGTGGTAAGGAGGACAAGCAGCTGTACCCAATGATTTCATTTTCTCTACCAAGAAAGGAACCAAGGTGCCAGGGTTTTGAATAATGGCTTTGGTCATTTGGTACAGATAGGTCTTGTTGGCAGAGCCGCCTCCCTTAGTAACAAACAAGAATTTGTATTCCATTCCCTCAGTTGCCTCTAAGTCTATCTGTGCAGGAAGGTTGCATCTGGTGTTCACCTCGTCGTACATATTGAGGGGTGCATTCTGTGAGTAGCGCAGGTTGTCTTGTGTGTAGGTGTTGTAAACGCCACGAGAGATGGCTTCTTCATCGCAAAAGCCCGTCCATACCTGTTGTCCCTTTTCACCGTGTACAATAGCGGTACCCGTGTCTTGGCAAAGTGGTAGTTTGCCTTTTGATGCAACTTCGGCATTGCGCAAGAAGGAGAGAGCCACATACTTGTCATTGTCTGACGCCTCAGGGTCGGTTAAAATCTTCGCTACTTGTTCGTTGTGTGCGCGACGCAACATGAAACTCACGTTGTGAAAGGCGTGTTGGGTGAGCATGGTGAGTGCTTCCGGAGTCACTTTCAGGACAGGTTTTCCCTCGAATTGACTAACCGATACGCCGTCTTTTGTTAATAAATAATACTCAGTTTCGTCATTGCCCATTTGAAACATGGGCGCATACTTAAATTCAGGAGTTTGTGCCATAATGTTTTTATTGTTGTTATAGTCTTGTTATTCTAAACGTATTTTATTGTTATTTGCGCCATCAATATCCAAATATCTCTTCGGTGGAAAGACGTTTGATGTTGCCGATTTTCTGTAGAGCCTCCATGTTCAAATTCTTCTCATCGCCCAGAATGACGTAACGATAGGGCTTGCGTGCCATGTTTTTTTGCTCGAAGTTAACAATATCTTGCATGGTGATGTTGGGCAAGGCTTGGTAGATTCTTTCGTTTTCATCATAATCAAGGCCTCTTTCTTTGGCATTTAAATAAGCTTGAAGAACACCACTGCGTGTGACGCGAAGGCTGGCCAGCTGCTTCGTCAAACCCTGTTTGGCAATGTCGAAGGCTGCTTTACTTTGTGGAATGGTGTCTAAGATGTTGTTGAACACCTTGATGCAATCCATCATTTTGTCATTTTGAGTGATGATGTAGGTTTGCGCGTACTCAGGATGTCCCTTCAGCGGACTGTTGTTGTAATATGCTGATGCGCTGTAAGCCAATCCTCTTGCTTCACGCAACTCTTGGAAGACAACGGTGTTCATGCCACCGCCAAAGTATTCGTTGAATAGAGTTCCTACCGCTGCCTGCTTGGCGTCAAAAGGTTTGTTCTCGTTGTGATACATCACCATGTAAATGTTTTTAGCATTGTAGGGAGCGATGTACACTTCGTTTTGCGGTGTGGTTTGTTCTTGATACTCTTTGTTTTTCAATGCAGGTTTTCTGCTTTTGGCAGGCTCATACAACTTGTCAAGGTAGGCAGACAGCTGTTGTGTGCTCGTTGGTCCGTAGTATAGCACGGTTTGCTCGTATTGTTTGAGCGACTGAAACAAATCAACCAAATGTTGTGGCTGTAAGGCTTTCAGTTCTTGTTCGCTTACGATATTGCGCACTTGGTTATAGGGTCCGAACATCGCATACCTTCTTAAGGCGTTGAAATTGCTTCGTTGATTGTTTTTGTCGTCTTGCCTTGCTTTCAACGTCAATGCGACATATTGTTCGTACGACTTTGCATCTGGCTTCGCATCGGTCATCAGTTCGTTGAGCAGTTTCACCGCTTTGGGCATGTTCTCATCCAATCCTGTCAACAAAATGGTGATGTTGCGCGAATCGGCTGTTATGTTGAAGCTGCACGCCAGCTTGTAAAACTCTCGTTTGATGTCCTCTGCCGACTTCTTAGAGGTACCCAGATAGTTGATGTAATCACACGCCACCGCATACTCTTTGTTAGCAGTTGTGCCGAAATCCCAATTGAACACCAAGTTAAAAAGTCCGTCATCGCTGTTGTGTTTGTACACAATAGGTAGCTTCATTTTAGTCTTAGTGAAGGTTAAGTCGCGCTTGAAATCAAGGAATTGCGGTTGTATGGGCGTAGTGTGTGCATTTTGTATGTCACGCAAAAATGCACTGCTCTCGTTACGGTTGCTGGGGATGGGGGTGATTTGTGGTTTATCTATCTTTTTTTGCGTCGTGTCTTCGCCTTGCTTCTTGTACACACAAACAAAGTTGTCTTTGAAGTGTTTGTTGGCAAATGCCATGATGTCTTGTTTCGAAATCTTTGCCAGTCTGTCCAAACGGTTGACCACATCTTCCCATTTCTGATTGTTAATGAAGGCGTCGGTCAGCATGGAAACCCTTGACCGGTTAGACTGTAGCGACTTGTAATAATCGCGTTTGGCGTTATTGATGATTGACGAGAGCAGGTCATCGGCGAACGCTCCCCGCTTTAGTTTGTCAACCTCAGCCAACAATAGTTGTTTGACGTCTTGCAAAGACTGTCCCTCCTTGGGCAATCCTTCCATGCAGAATGATGAATAATCGGCCAAGGCATTGACGAACGAACCGCTCCCTAAGAGCTTCATGCTTTGATTGAGGTCCAGGTCTAACAATCCCGCATGCCCGTTGCTCAATATTTTATCCACCAAGGTAAGTGTGTCATTTTGCAGTGATGCAGCACCGTCGAACTTCCAGGCCAACAATACATTCTCGGCTTCCTGGCCTACTACCGTGGTGTCTACACTCGCTTTGAGGTCGGGTTGTGGTGCAAAGGTAGGGTAGGATAGTGTTGGGTTCTTCTTCCATGAGCCGAAATACTTGTCTAAAGTAGCAATCACTTCATCTGGATTCATGTCGCCTGCCATGCAGATAGCCACATTGTTGGGCACATAGTAGCGTTTGAAATAGTTTTGGATGTTTACAATCGATGGATTTTTGAGGTGAGCCTGTGTGCCGATGGTGGTCTGTGTGCCATAGGGATGTGTAGGAAACAATTTGGCATTGAGTGCGTCCCACTGCTTTCTTCCGTCGTTCGAAAGCCCGATATTGAATTCTTCGTACACAGCTTCCAATTCGGTATGAAAGCCTCTTACCACCATGTTTTGAAACCTGTCGGCTTGTATTTTGGCCCAATTCTCTACTTCGTTGGCCGGAATATTCTCTACATAACAGGTGATGTCGTTGCTTGTAAAGGCGTTAGATCCTTCAGAACCGATGGCTGCCATCAGCTTGTCATATTCATTGGGAATGTTGTATTTGGCAGCCAACTGTGATATACTGTCAATTTCATGGTATGCCTGTTTGCGTTCGGCAGCATCGGTCAGCAAGCGATATTTCTCATATCGCTGCGTGATTTCTTGCAGATAAGCAGCTTCTTTCTCCGCATTGGTGGTGCCAAACCGTTTGGTTCCCTTAAACATCAAATGCTCCAAATAGTGCGCCAACCCCGTGGTTTCAGCAGGATCATTCCTACTTCCGGTCTTAACCGCAATGTAAGTTTGAATACGCGGCTTCTCTTTGTTCACACTCAGGTAAACTTTCAATCCGTTATCCAATGTGTAGATACGGGCTTTCATGGGGTCGCCCGTCACTGTTTGGTAATCGTATACTTTCGCATAAAGACTACTTTGAAACAGTATGAGCAGTAAGCTTGACAATATTAATCTTGTTCTCATTTTTATGATAGTTAATGACCTGTTAGTAATATCCAATTTTGTTAGGCTTTGGTTCAAACGGTTGAACCTGATTTTAGTTCTCGTATTCAACCTCTCTATCCAGTTTTTCAATGAAGTTATCAAATAAATTTTGTTCTACATCACCCATGGCAAACTCTTTCTCAGCATCTTTTCTGATTTCTGCTATCCATGCCCGACGTGCCTTGACGTAATCCGCACGAATGCGATCGGCATCCGCCAAGGTGATGGTGTCGAGTTGATAATAATTCTTAATGAGTTCGTATGTCCAAGCCCATTGATATTCTCGATAGTGTTCGTTGATGTCGGTGAATCTTTGTAGCACATCGTCTACTGTTTCCAGTTCGCCATTTTTGATGTCGTCTATCAATCGTTCTTCTTCCGAAACAGGTAGAAGCAGTCCAGCCAAGTCAGTCCATTTGCCCGTTCCAATCGTAGTATTGGGCGGTGTGAGTTCAGGGTCTTGCTTTAGAACACGTTTCAAAACCGCACCCATATAAATGTGCAGTGCGATGTCATAATATTTGATACCTTTTTTCAAAGAACTGGCATTGATGACATATTCATGATAATTGTAGGTTGAAACGTCATCACCAGAGGCCTCGCGCAGCTTTTCAAGAATCTTTTTTCCTTCCACAATTTCGCCAACAGAGAAGGGAGAAAGCCAATCGAAGTTTACGATACTCTTTTGTGAATGTTGCGGACGCATATCTCTTTTCGGCCACTTGTTGATGTCTCTGTACAGACCTACGGTCGTAATGTTCCTGCCTGGTGACAAGTACATGATGTCACCGTAGGCTACCAAGTAAGAGAACGGAAGGCTGCGCGTGTCGGGGTGATACATCAATTTGCCAAAACATACAGAGAATGTACCAATGTGTGCCGGCATCAGCAGATAGGCGCCACTGGCTGTTTTGCATCCACGTTGCAACACGCCATAGTGCATTGGTCCCATCTTATACGCATGGTTGCTGAAGTTGGTGGCAGAACCTGCATTGTAGAATGAGAACATTCCGCCAATTAACAGGCTGCTCTTGTGATGACTAGATGAGAAAGGACCGCAGAAAGCGGCACAAGCCTCACCGTTGGCCATATAGCTGTTGGCGAAGAATATACTGGAAGATGCCGTGAATCCATTTGTTATCTGGCAGGTCTCACCCACAAAGCAATCTTGCATCTTTACGCTATTGATGATGGAAGAGCCGTGCGAGATGATGGAGTTTTCGCAAATCACTCCCGTTCCTATGTATACGCTGGCGGCCTCTGAACTAAAAATCGTGCAGTCGCTCAGGCGTGACGCACCGTTTATTTCGCATTCATCAAAGACGATGGTGTTGGTGATTTCTTTCGTGTTGACGATTTTTACCCGATTGCCTATCCATCCTTGGTCTGACTCGTTTAGCGCAATGCATTCCTTGATGAGACGGAGAACGGCATCTTTCAGAGCCTTGTCTTGAAAGTGTTGAACCATGAAGGCGGCGAATTGACTGTTTAATTCCCTGAACAACACGATGTTGCCATCGCCCACTTCATTTAATACTGAAATGGTGTTGCCCTCACCATAAGTGGCTCCTTCAGTTGTTTCGAGCGTGCAAATGTTTGAAATAAAACAACTGTCGCCAATCGTATAATTATTAATGTAGTTGCCGACATTCTCTATCAAACTGTTGTCGCCAACGGTTACGTTTCTCAATGTGGCGTTGAAAATGCCAGAATGCTTGAAAAATCCCTTACTCACTTCCAACGTTTCTTCAAATGCACCTAAACGATTCTCGCCATAGAAAAGAACTCGACTCAAGTAGTTAGGCATGAATTCCTCGGAAACCAAGATGGAAGACCAGTCTTCTGCCCAGCAACCACGACTT
Source organism: Prevotella sp. BV3P1 (assembly GCF_000479005.1). Taxonomy (GTDB): domain Bacteria; phylum Bacteroidota; class Bacteroidia; order Bacteroidales; family Bacteroidaceae; genus Prevotella. The sequence continues at coordinate 45,874 of NZ_AWXC01000046.1, forward strand.
TCTAAAGTTCGTATCTCTTCGCTTGTTAATTGCCTGAACTCTTTCATCTCTTCAATTAATCAGTTGCGTACAAAAAGTCGTTATACGGATATTTCTGCACATGCAACTGCCGCACGGCCTTGTACAACGTTTCCCTGAATTCGTCAATGTTTTGCTTTTGTTTTGCCGAAATGAAGACACAGTTTTCATTCAACTTAGCCATCCAGGTTCGTTTCAGTTCGTCCAGAGAAATGTTTTCCTGTGTAGAAGGAGTCAGGTCATCAGGTGCTTTCTCAACCCATTTGTATTGGTCTATCTTGTTGAAAACAATCATGGTCGGCTTATCTGCCGCATCCAATTCCTTCAGTGTGTTGTCAACCACCCTGATTTGTTCTTCAAAATCGGGATGCGAAATGTCTACGACATGCAACAGCAAATCGGCCTCGCGCACTTCGTCAAGGGTTGATTTGAACGAATCGACAAGGTCGGTGGGCAATTTCCGAATGAATCCCACCGTATCGGCCAGCAAAAAGGGAAGATTTTCAATCACTACCTTGCGTACCGTGGTGTCTAACGTGGCAAAAAGTTTGTTCTCAGCGAACACCTCACTCTTGGACAAAAGGTTCATCAAGGTAGACTTACCCACGTTGGTATAACCCACCAGGGCCACCCGAATCAGCCTTCCGCGGTTCTTGCGTTGTGTGGTTTTCTGCTTGTCAATCTCAATGAGCCGCTGCTTAAGTAGCGTGATGCGCTGTAAAATGATACGTCGGTCCATCTCAAGCTGCGTTTCTCCAGGACCACGCAGGCCAACAGAACCCTTTCCACCACCAGAACCAGAGCCGCCACCTTGCCGTTCCAAGTGGGTCCACAAGCGTTGCAGGCGAGGTAGCATGTATCTGTATTGCGCCAATTCAACCTGTGTCTTTGCATTGGCTGTCTGAGCCCGCATGGCAAAAATGTCGAGAATCAGGGAGGTTCGGTCTAAGATTTTGACCTGAAGCTCTTTCTCTATGTTTCTGATTTGTTTGGCAGAAAGCTCGTCATCGAAAATCACCATCCCCACAGGGCGGTCATTTTCTTTCTCGTTTTCTATATACTGCTTGATTTCTTCCAATTTGCCCTTACCTACATAACTCACCATGTTGGGGCCTCCCAGCTTCTGCGTGAATCTTTTGACAGTAACCGCGCCTGCGGTGTCTGCCAGAAATTCCAACTCGTCAAGGTATTCATTGGTCTTCTCCTCGTTTTGTTCCTGCGTGATGAGACCTACAAGTATGGCTGTTTCTGCTTTTGCTTCTGATATGACAAATTCTTTCATTCGGTATATAAATATGGTGATTGCAAAGTTACAATAAAGCGATAAAACGACAAAATAAAAACATCTTTTTTGTTGCAGAGGACAACCACTGGTATGTCAGCGCTTCAATCGTGTCCTGGTTTCTCCTATTTTTCGATGATAGTACGAATAACAAGGAGGGTGGCTGATTGAGAATTTTCTTGACAACGACCTCTCTTATCCTTGGCGTATTTACAAACTCCGTCTCTGATGTTTGTAAATACGCCAAGGAAATTGCAATGTCTGCAAGTACCAATAGTACAAGGTGTTAGTGATATTTCGTTGTGCTATGCGAATATTTTTCAGACTATTTTTCATCAAAAGCATTGCTTTTAGGCCATTATATGTATGCTTTTGCTGTTCAATAACATGCTTATTGACCGATAAAGTGATGCTTCTTGTCGAGTCAACTCAATGCTATTGCGTATAAAGGGTCGATTATTTTTCATCTATAACCGTATGTTTGCATCCAGCATGCCTATCGATTTTTTCTAGATTGAAAGTTTATAAGGGTCGTTTTTTGCCCACTTTTTTAATAAAAAATCTTACAAATTTGACGAGATGCGAGATGCTTTTTTTTTATTTGAACAAAATTATGAAAACTCAAAAAAGTGCGGATTTTGCGTTTTTAAATAGGAGGCCATTTGTTAACAAAACTATAAAAATGAATTGAAAACCTTTTTTTAAAGAAATGATGGCAGTCATTTCAATAAATTATGATAACTTTGTGTCATAAATAACCATTTTCATCATGAAAGCAAAAAAAATAGTATTAGCTTTATTTTTAAGTGCGCTGTCCTTTCAATCTGCGACAGCAAGTTCAGTAGCCGATTACAAGGTAGTTCCCATGCCGAGGGAGATTACCGCAACGGCTAAAAAGGATTTTACGTTGACCGCTGCCACTCCCATCGTTTATCCAGAGGGAAATGCAGACCTGAAGCGTAATGCCGAATTCCTGGCTCAGTATATTCGAGAGGTCACCGGCATTCAGGTGTTAACTACCACGAGTAAATCTAAAAATGCCATCACCCTGTCATTAAACAAGAAAATGAAGGAGGACGAAGGGTATGTCATCACTGTGACAAACAAAGGAATTTCGGTCGCAGGTAAGACACCCAATGGTATTTTCTATGGCATACAGACCCTGCGCAAGTCGTTGCCCACGGAGAAAACCGACAGCCAAATCACTTTTCCGGGCGTTGTGATTAAAGATGCGCCTCGCTTTGGTTATCGGGGAGGCATGTTAGATTGTGGCCGTCATTTCTTTACACTGGATTTCGTAAAAAAATACATAGATCTGTTGGCGCTTCATAACATGAATGTCTTCCACTGGCATCTGAGCGAAGACCAGGGTTGGCGTATTGAAATTAAAAAATACCCTAAGCTGACAGAAGTTGGATCAGTGCGTTCTGAGACTGTCATTGGGCATAATTCTGCTGTCTATGATGGCGTGCCTTATGGTGGTTTCTATACACAAGACCAAGCTCGTGAAATCGTTAAATATGCTGCGGACAGATATATTACGGTGATTCCCGAAATCGATATGCCTGGCCACATGCTTGCTGCGCTGGCATCTTATCCTGAACTGGGATGTACAGGTGGTCCTTATAAGGTGTCAACGTCATGGGGCATCTTCAATGATGTGCTGTGCTTGGGTAACGAAAAGACCTATCAGTTCTGTCAGGATGTGCTGGGTGAGCTTATCGATATCTTTCCCTCTAAGTTGATTAATATTGGTGGTGACGAATCTCCACGTGTGCGTTGGGAGAAATGTCCCAAGTGTCAGAAGGTTATGAAAGACCACAATTTGCCGGTGAATAAGCTGCAAGGATATTTCACCAACCGCATAGAAAAGTTTGTCAACAGCAAAGGTAGAAGCATCATCGGATGGGATGAAATCCTGGACGGTGACATCAATCAGAGCGCTACCGTCATGAGTTGGCGTGGAGTAGCTCCTGGTATCAAGGCTGCCAAGAGAGGTCATGATGTTGTGATGTCACCAACCACCTATGCTTATTTTGACTATTATCAGACAGATAAACGGGCTTCGGAACCGCTATTGATTGGAGGGAATCTCCCCATCGAAAAGACTTACAGCTTTGACCCCTTGCCAGACACCCTGTCGGTTGACGTGCGTAACCACATTATTGGCGTTCAAGCCAACCTGTGGACAGAGTACATCGCCTATCCTAATTTAGCAGAATATCAGTTGCTTCCACGCCTTGCTGCCATTTCGGAGATTCAATGGTCAGATAAGAAGAAAGATTTTCCGGAGTTTAAAGAGCGTCTTACAAGGTTCGTTAGATTCTATGACCTCTATGACTATGTATATGCAAAGCACCTTTGGAAGAAATAATCATTAATAAATTAATTGAAGATGAGAGTCATAATAGAAGAAAATTACGAGTCGCTGTCACGTTGGGCAGCCGAACATGTCATTGAGCGTATTAACAAGTTTAACCCAACACCTGATCATCCTTTCGTGTTAGGTTTGCCTACAGGTTCGTCTCCGGAGGGCATGTATGCTCGCTTGGTTAAGGCTTGTCAAGAGGGTAGGGTGTCATTTAAAAACGTGTTGACCTTCAATATGGATGAGTATGTGGGTTTGCCTGAATCGCATCCCCAAAGCTATCATTCGTTCATGGCGCGCAATTTGTTTGACCATATCGACTGTCCCAAAGAAAACATCCATATTCTTAACGGCAACGCAGAGGATTTGGAGGCTGAATGCAAGGCATACGAAGAGAAGATTAAAGCTGTGGGGGGCATTGACTTGTTTATTGGTGGCATTGGCCCAGATGGTCATATTGCTTTCAATGAGCCATGCTCGTCTTTGACTTCCCGCACGCGAATCAAAACACTGACCAGCGACACTATTATCGCCAACAGTCGATTCTTCGAAAATGATGTTAACAAAGTTCCGAAACATGCATTGACGGTTGGTGTAGGAACCGTGATGGATGCTAAAGAGGTAATGATACTCTGCAATGGGCATCACAAGGCTCGAGCTTTACAAGCTGTGGTAGAAGGACCGGTTACCCACTATTGGACAATCAGTGTGCTTCAGCAACATCCGCATGGAATCATCGTTTGTGATGAACCTGCGACCGACGATCTGAAAGTTGGAACGTATCGTTATTTTAAAGATATTGAAAAAGATAATATTTAATAACCCAAGGGGCGAGTAGTGTTTAAAAACTATTAGCCCTTTTTAATATATGTAAAAATATGAATCTAAATCTAAGTTCAGAAATTGTATTAACTAAAATTCCGGTTGAAATATACCGACCTAAAACGGCTATAGACCGTTCGGAGTTAACACGTTACGAAAAGATACCCACGAACATCTTTGCAAAAGAAGAGGAAGGTGTGAAGCATGTGGCAGAAAACATAGCTGCTATTATTAAGAATAAGCAAAAAGAAGGCAAGTTCTGTGTACTTGGTTTGGGTACAGGTTTGTCGCTCACGCCTATTTTCAAAGAGCTGATTAGGATGTACGAAGCTAAACAGTTGAGCTTTCACAATGTCGTTGTCTTCAATGCATACGAATATTTCCCGCTCACATCCAAATCGCAAAATAGTAGTATCAGTCAGTTGTGTACACGCTTCTTAGACCACGTAGACATTGACAAGAAAAACATATTCACCTTAGATGGTAGCATTTCGCAAGACGATGTGCAGAATCATTGTCGTTTATATGAGGAGCGTATCAACACATTTGGAGGTATTGACGTGATGCTGATTGGTATTGGCCGTAGTGGAAACATCGCTTGCAACGTGCCAGGCTCTACTGTTACCAGCAATTCGCGCATTATCTTAGTAGACAATGTACTACGACAAGAAATGACTTTGAGCTTTGGAACGAACGAACAAGTACCTCCTTGCTCTATCACCATGGGTGTAGCAACCCTGTTGAAAGCAAAGAAAATATTTCTTGCAGCTTGGAGTGAAGAGAAGGCTGAGGTTATTCAAAAGACCGTTGAGGGCGTAATTACCGATGCTCTTCCTGCCTCATTCTTGCAAACTCACAACAACGTAGAGGTGGTTATCGACCTGCCTGCCGCATCTCGTCTGACACGTATCGTGCACCCTTGGCTTGTAAAATCGTGCCAGTGGACCGATAAATTGGTGCGCTCAGCATTGGTATGGTTATGCCAGCTCACCGGAAAACCTATCTTAAAGTTGACGAATAAAGATTACAACGACCACGGTTTGAGCGAGTTGTTGGCACTTTATGGTTCGGCATACAATGCCAACATTAAGATTTTTAACGACTTACAGCATACCATTACGGGCTGGCCAGGTGGCAAACCGAATGCTGATGACACATACCGTCCGGAGCGTGCGAAACCATTTCCTAAGCGAGTAATTGTTTTTTCCCCACATCCCGACGATGATGTAATCTCCATGGGTGGTACCTTACGCCGACTTGTCCAGCAGGGACACGACCTTCATGTGGCTTACGAAACCAGTGGAAACATTGCTGTAGGCGATGAAGAGGTAACGCGCTTCATGCACTTCATCAATGGATTTAATCAGATATTCGATGGCGAAAAGGATAAGGTGATTAAACAAAAGTATAGTGAAATCAAGAAATTCTTGGCAAATAAGAAGGATGGCGACATCGACACATTAGATGTACGAACTATTAAAGGGTTGATTCGGCGAGGCGAAGCACGCACGGCTTGTACATACAATGGCGTGCCATTAGACCATGTTCACTTCCTTGACTTGCCTTTCTACGAGTCGGGTAAGATTGAAAAACTGCCGATGACAGAAAAGGATGTCAAGATTGTACGCCAACTCTTGCAAGAGGTTAAGCCGCATCAAATATATGTAGCTGGCGACTTGGCTGACCCACATGGTACTCATAAGAAATGTACTGATGCAGTGTTGGCTGCTCTTGAACTTGAAAAAGAAGATGGAGCAGAATGGTTGAAAGATTGTAGAGTGTGGATGTATCGTGGTGCTTGGGCTGAATGGGAAATTGAAAACATTGAGATGTGTGTACCCATGAGTCCAGAAGAGCTGCGTGCTAAGCGCAACAGTATCTTGAAACACCAGAGTCAGATGGAGAGTGCACCATTCCTTGGCAACGACGAACGTTTGTTCTGGCAGCGCTCTGAAGACCGCAATCATGCCACCGCAGCGCTTTACGACAGTCTCGGATTGGCATGCTACGAAGCCATGGAGGCATTCGTAGAGTACAAAGTATAGGTATGATTTTTCGTCTGTTTGGATGCAAGCAAATATCTTTTCCGGTAGAAAAGGTATTTGCGAAGCATGAAAGACAGGTGTTCAGAATGAATGATTTACCCCAGTTAGAGGTAGGCTTTAAAAACAATTGAGCTGTTTCAACTCGTTTGTTGCCATCCCTTTAACTGGGGTAACGCATGCTTATACTGGCAGAACGAATGGTCAGATCATGGTGTCGTTTGGAGGAAGGGTAATCTCACCTGCTATCGATTGTTTCATCATTTGGCAGATAGTGGCATAGTCATCATATTGAGCTTGCAAAAACATCAGCTTGGCAATGGCTGCTTCAACAGTACTGTCGTAACCGCTGACGACACCAGCATTTTGTAATTGATACCCATTGTCATAACGCGACATCTCCACATTGCCAAATACGCACTGGCTAACATTGACGACAACGACGCCCCTTTCCGCAGCTTGACTAAGCAGTTGCGTGAGCCATGGCGACTGAGGCGCATTTCCGCTTCCGTAACTACGCATTACAATACCCCTCAAGTTGGGTACTTCAAGAATTTGTTGCACAATATCTTCCTGTAAACCGGGAAACAGTGACAAAGCCATTACATGAGGATCCAAATGTGTATGGGGAACCATAGGTTTGTTGAAGTTGGGCTTCAAAATAAGATGTTCATGATAGGTGAAGTTCACGCCCGCATCACAGAGGTGTGGAAAGTTGAAAGAATCGAAGGCATTGAATCCATCTGCATTCTGTTTCGTACTGCGATTGCCCCGCAACAGACGGCCATTGAAATAAATACACACCTCTGGAACAATGGCCGTTCCGTCTTCGTGATGAGCCGAAGCCAGTTCGATACTTGATATGAGATTTTCCTTTCCGTCTGTTCGCAACACCCCAATCGGCAACTGACTACCTGTCAGCACAACGGGCTTTGTGAGGTTTTCCAACATGAACGATAGGGCAGAGGCGGTATAGGCCATGGTATCGGTTCCGTGCAGGATGACGAATCCATCATACTGTTCATAGCGTTCGCTGATGATGGTCACCAACTTTGCCCACATGGTGGGTGTCATGTCACTCGAATCAATGGGGGGAGTGAACTGATAGACGTCAATATCTGTCTGAATCAATTCAAACTCCGGCACATTCTCAACCAAATGATGAAAGTCGAGAGGCTCCAAAGCGCCAGTCTTGATGTTCTGCCCCATGCCGATGGTGCCACCGGTGTAGATTAGTAAAACCTTGTTTGTTCTTTTCATAGTAGATTTGTTTTAGACTCTGTCTTAGCGTTGCTCAAGCAGTACCACGTTCTCAACATGCGGCGTGTGAGGGAACATATCGACTGGCTGAACGGCCACTACCCTGTACTGCACGTCCAACATTTGCAGGTCGCGCGCCTGGGTCGCAGGATTACAGCTAACGTATACAATACGTTGAGGAGCTGCTCCGAGAATGGTTCGAACCACATCTGGGTGCATGCCGGCGCGTGGAGGGTCGGTGATGATGACATCAGGACGGCCATGTTCGACAATGAATTCCTCGGTAAGAATGTCCTTCATATCGCCTGCGTAGAACAGGGTGTTGTGTATGTTGTTGGCTACCGAATTGACTTTCGCATCCTTGATGGCATCTTCTACGTATTCGATACCGATGACTTCCCGGGCATCTCTTGCCACGAAGTTGGCAATGGTGCCCGTTCCCGTGTATAGGTCGTAAACCAACTCTTTACCGGTAAGCTGGGCAAACTCGCGCGCCACGCTGTATAGATGGTAAGCTTGGTTGGTATTAGTTTGGTAGAAACTCTTGGCTGCCACTTTGAACTTTAGGTCGCCCATGGTCTCCGTGATATGATCTTTTCCCTTGAACACCACAACAGTTTGGTCACCAAAGGTATCGTTACACTTTTGGTTATCCACGTATAGTAGGGAAGTTATCTGTGGAAACGAGTCGGCCACATGCTGCAAAAGTCCATGGGCGCGCTGCTCGTCACCTTCTTCCTGGAACTTAAACTGAACCAGTACCATCCACTCACCCGTGTTCGCACTGCGTATCATGATGTCGCGCAGGAGTCCCGTTTGTGCTCTCAGGTCAAAGAAGCTGATGTCGTGGTCGATGGCATAGTCGCGAATGCAGTTTCTGATTTGATTGCAGAGGTCATCCATGAGCCAGCATTTCTCAATGGGATAGATTTTATCAAAGGCTCCTGTGATGTGAAAACCAATGGCATTCATGTGGGCATATTTCACCCCACTGGTCACCTCTTCCCAGGTTAGCCATCGTTTGTTAGAGCAACCAAACTCCAGTTTGTTGCGGTATTCATACGTCTTTTCCGACCCCATGATAGGTCTGAATTCAGGTAATTCTATCTTACCGATTCGCTCCAGTTGGTCGTGTACTTGCTTTTGTTTAGCCTTAAGTTGTTCTTCATAGGGCAGCATTTGCCACTTACATCCACCACAAATTCCAAAATGCTGGCACTTTGGTGTTTGTCGCACACCACTGTATTTGATGAAACGTACCACCTCTGCTTCACAATAGTGGTGCTTCTTTTTGCGCACCTGCAAGTCAACCACGTCTCCAGGAACAGTAAAAGGCACAAATACGACCATGTCGTCTATGCGTGCCAACGACTTTCCTTCGGCGGCAACGTCCGTTATCAGGATGTTTTCTAATAAGGGTAAAGGCTTCTTTTTTCTTGACATCTTGCTTGTTTTGGTTGGTAAAATTAAGCTAAAATCTGTAATTGTCCAAACAATTCGACAATATTTTCTTCAAGAACAATTGAACTGTCTAACCATCTCATAATACATGTTCTTATCAAGCCTGTCATCCACATCTTTTCAATAGCATGTAGATTGGCGTGTAAAGTCAATGAGTTTGACCTTGAAAAGCATTGACTTTGGAAGTCAAACTCAATGCTATTGGCAGGCATGAAAAATATAAAAACGGCAAGATGTCATGCATCTTGCTGCTTGGTGTTAATAACTCTCTGTGGTTAAGTTATATATAAAAAATTGAAAAAGTTAAAGTGCAACGTTATTCTTTTGTACTTATTTCTATACTGAAAGCTTTTAATTGTCGTCTTTTGGAAATATTCTGATAAAAAAAGTGAACAAACTTTTGCGCATATTCTCCTCAACAATGTTGGCTTTGATTGAGTGAAGGCTAGTTTAAAATGTATTGAAAGTTACCTGACGGTTAGGCTAATCTTAGTTGATACATGCGAGCTATATGATAGCTTGATAGTTCCCATCATGATAACTTAAGCAAAACGAGTGAAATTAATTTAGCATATAAATCATTCTGTACAAAGATTTGTTGGTGATGAAGTTTACATCTTACAGACTGACTTATATGCTAAATTAATTTGATAAACGGTAATATCCTAATTTACATCATCCGCAGCAGAATAGAACAATGAGCTGAGCTGTGAAGATTCGGAGGAACATGCTTAACGGATAAACAGTGGAATAACCCGTTGATGGTGCGTCATGCGAACAAACTTGATTGGCGTATGCCAGCGCAGGTGGATCAGTATAAGTACCTGCTATCATGCCCATAATGGTGAAATAGTTGAATTTATACTTCAAACGGGCAATGGTACCGACAATGAGAATGGGTATGACGGTGATCAGAATGCCTGTATAAACGTACTTCAATCCGTCACCTTGAATAACTGTGTTAACAAATCCATCTCCGGCTTTAATACCCACGCTGGCTAAAAAAAGAACCAAACCAATCTCACGCAGCATCATATTGGCGGATGTTGTGGTGTAGGTCACCAACTTCATTCTATAGCCATAGCGTCCAATCAGGATGGCAATGATCAATGGACCGCCGGCAAGTCCCAATTTCAAGGGGACAGGCATGCCAGGAATGGCAATTGGGAAACTACCAAAGAGGATTCCTATGAAAATACCAATGAAGATGGTTGCGATGTTAGGTGCATTGAGACGCCGCATGGAGTTGCCCATCATGCGTTCTACGCGATTGACGTTTTCTTCATGACCTACCATCATGATGCGGTCGCCTATGTGTAAGTGTAGGTCGTGAGTAGCGAATAAGTCGATGCCCTGACGTGTGATTCTTGTGATGTTAACACCGTAAATGCTGGAGAAATGCATCTTGCCAAGTACCTTTCCGTTCATCGACGGACTTGTGATGACTACTCGTTTAGAAATCATAGGTTGTCTCTTTTCTTCTTCAACCCAAGGCAACTCTGCAGCATGTCCAAAGCTCTTGATGACTTCAGCGTCTGACTCAGCACAAACGATGAGCATCTCATCGCCTTTTTGTACCACGGTTTCACCATTAGGTATCTGTATGATGTCATTGCGTTTCAGCCTTGAACAGACGAATTCTCGATTCAGAAATTCAGATATCTCTTGTAATGATCGTCCTTCAATGTATGAGTTGTCTACGCTAAGACGAATTTGGCATGGCTTGGCATGTGGATTGTCATCTTCTGCTTGTATCAGTTTGTCCTCTTCTTCATTCAAGTTTATTTTGCAAATGAAGCGTATGGCGATGGTAGCAGCGATGATACCCAACACGCCAAGGGGGTAAGCGCAGGCATACCCACTGGCTATTTGTGGCACGTCACCATTTGTAAAAACGGAGGTGAGTGCCTCGTTAGCAGCTCCCAAGCCTGGAGTATTGGTTACAGCACCATAAAGTGTTCCTACCATCATGGGCAGATTGGTTACTTCCGAGGTGTCGAAAAAGATGAAATAACAGGCAAACATCACGGCGATGTTGAGCAAGACAGCCGTTGTAGTAAGCATATTGAGGGTGATACCACCCCGCTTGAAACTTTCAAAAAAGCCAGGCCCAACTTGTAATCCGATACAGAAAACGAATAGAATCAGACCAAAATCCTGAATGAATGTCAGCAGACTGACAGGTGCGGTGAATCCAATGTGACCCGCAACAATACCAGCAAAGAGCACGAAGGTAACGCCCAAAGAGATGCCACCTATCTTAACTTTTCCCAATAATACGCCAACAGCAATGACACTTGCGTATAGTAAAACAATGTGCGCAACTGACTCGTTATTGGTAAACAATGCAATTATCCAGTCCATTTTTGTTGTTTAATAATTAATAACTGCGAGCGATAATGACACGATGTTTAGCGGGTTTACCTGAAACCATGTCTACACCGGGTGTCTGTTCAAAGTCAAATGGGACACAGCGAATGGTTGCTTGTGTTTCTTCTTTAATCTTGGCTTCTGTTTCTTCGGTGCCATCCCAGTGACAAAGGAAGAATCCGCCATCTTTTATCTTCTCTTTAAACTCTTCATAGTTATCGCATTCATAAATATGAGCGTCACGATAGTCTTTGGCTTTCTTAAGAATGTTTGCTTGAATGTCGTCAAGCAGCTTGTGGATGTAATCGGTCAACCCTTCAACAGGAATGGTTTCTTTCTCCAAAGTGTCGCGACGCATCACTTCAATCGTGTTGTTTTCAAGATCTCTGCCACCCATAACCAGGCGCACAGGAACACCTTTTAACTCGTAATCTGCAAACTTGAATCCAGGACGTTTGTTGTTGCTGTCATCGTATTTCACGGTGATGCCGAGCTTTTTCAAGTCATCCATAAACGGATTCAGCTTATCTGCAATGGCCTTGAGCTGCTCCTCATTTTTAGCAATAGGAATGATGACAACCTGAATAGGTGCGAGCTTTGGAGGCAACACCAAGCCATTGTCATCTGAGTGGGTCATGATCAAGGCGCCAATCAGTCGTGTAGATACGCCCCAACTTGTCGCCCATACATACTCTGGTTTGTTCTCCTTATTCAAATAGGTGACATCAAATGATTTGGCAAAGTTCTGCCCCAGGAAATGACTGGTTCCGCTCTGTAATGCCTTTCCGTCTTGCATCATGGCCTCAATGGTATATGTATCCAGAGCACCTGCAAAGCGTTCGGTCTCGCTTTTTACGCCTTGCACCACAGGAACGGCCATCCATTGTTCTGCAAATTCGGCATATACCTTGAGCATTTTCTGTGCTTCTTCTTCAGCTTCCTCACGCGTTGCGTGGGCAGTGTGGCCCTCCTGCCATAAAAATTCTGATGTTCTTAGGAATGGACGTGTACGCATTTCCCAGCGCATGACGTTGCACCATTGGTTGCACATCAATGGCAGGTCGCGCCAAGACTGTATCCAGTTCTTGTACGTATTCCATATAATGGTTTCTGAAGTGGGGCGGATGATCAGCTCTTCTTCCAGTTTTGCAGCGGGATCTACTTCCACACTGTCGCCTGTTTCTGATGATTTAAGTCGATAGTGTGTAACAACCGCGCATTCTTTCGCAAACCCTTTCACGTGTTCAGCCTCGCGACTCAGGAATGATTTGGGTATTAAAAGAGGGAAATACGCATTTTGTGCACCTGTTTCCTTAAACATCTTGTCCAACTGTTGCTGCATTTTTTCCCAGATGGCGTAACCGTATGGCTTGATGACCATACAACCACGCACTGCCGATTGTTCAGCCAAATCGGCCTTAACAACCAAATCATTATACCACTGACTATAGTTTTCAGACCTTTTGGTCAAATCTTTTAATTCTTTTGCCATGTTATCTTGATGAATAGTTATTTACTTCTACAATAGGGAAATTCATATTACATTTTAGTGATATCCCTTTTGACCATAAGTTTGTATTGCTTAAATTTGTCGCAAAATTACAAAAAATTGTTGACTTGGGCATGATAATGCAATAAAAAGAATTATCTTTGCAATTATAAATATAAACACAAAACTGAGTGATTATGAAGAAAATGAAATTTATGACATTGGCTCTTTGCCTTCTAACCGTCTTTAGTTGTTCCACAAAACAGGGAACTGGAGCCTTGGCAGGTGCAGGCGGTGGTGCTGTTTTGGGAGCCATTATTGGCAAGATAGCAGGTAACGCTGGTGTTGGAGCTGCCATCGGTGGCGCAGTAGGTGCAGGTGCAGGCGCCATGATTGGCCGTCACATGGATAAAGTAGCGCAAGAAACAGCAGCACAAGTAGAGAATGCTAAGGTAGAAGAAGTGAAAGACAAAAACGGCCTTGATGCCGTAAAGGTAACCTTTGATAGTGGTATCTTGTTCGCCAGCAGTAAGGCTAATTTGAGTCAAACCAGCAAGAATGAGTTGGCAAAGTTCTCTACCGTTTTGAAGAAAAACAAAGATTGTCATATTGATGTCTATGGACATACCGACTCGACAGGCAACGACGGCATCAACATTCCATTGAGCAACGACCGTGCACAGAGCGTAGTGAACTACCTCAAGAGTTGTGGCGTTCCGTCCAGCCAGTTCCAGAATGTGGTTGGACAGGGCAGTACACAGCCCGTGGCTGACAATCGTACCAAGGCAGGACGTCAGCAAAACCGCCGCGTTGAGGTGTTCCTCTATGCCAGTCCGGCTATGGTTGAAGCTGCAAACGCTGGAACTCTAAACTAATAGAACATTAGGTAAATATCATAAGGGGTGCTACAAGGTACCCCTTTTTCGTTGAAACATGAAGAAAATCGTATCATTTTTCCGTTGGGCTATTGTCCTCTTTTTGGCAACATCAATCCTCACTGTTGTCGCCTACCGGTTCATACCCGTCTACATAACCCCTTTGATGGTGATTCGATGCTTCGAGAAAGGAGAGCTCAAGATGCATCACCATTGGGTGCCAATGGACAATATTTCACGACACATGCCTGTTGCCGTGATGGCCAGTGAGGACCAACGGTTCTTGTTGCACCATGGTTTTGATTACAGTGCCATTGAAAAAGCTGCGGTTCATAATATCAAAAACAAAACGGGAAAGAAGCGCGGAGCAAGCACGATTACACAACAAACGGCGAAAAACGTTTTTCTTTGGCCTGGTCGTTCGTGGGTCAGAAAAGGCTTTGAAGTTTACTTCACCGCACTCATCGAGTTGATATGGAGCAAACAACGCATCATGGAGGTGTACTTAAATTCCATCGAAATGGGGGACATGATTTATGGAGTGGATGCCGTAGCACGCTATCATTTCGATAAAACAGCCAGTGATCTGTCGCGATCAGAATGTGCACTCATCGCCGCGACACTGCCAAATCCCATTCGATTTAGCAGCAAAGCCCCCAGTGGGTATGTCCGGTTAAGACAAAGAAAGATAGAGCATGAGATGAAATTCATTCCATCATTCCCAAAAGAAGGAGAGGATATTGATCCAAACACCACTAAAGGAGGCATCTACCACAAGAAAAGATGAAAGATTTATTGTCGCAATTAAACCAAGAACAGCGCTCGGCTGTTACTTATAACGACGGTCCACAACTGGTCATCGCAGGTGCTGGATCGGGCAAAACGCGTGTGTTGACTTACAAAATAGCTTATTTGGTTCAACAAGGTATGCAGCCCTGGTCTATCTTGGCTTTGACGTTTACCAACAAAGCGGCTAACGAGATGAAGCAGCGCATCGCACAGTTGATTGGGCAAGAGACAGCCAGATACATCCAAATGGGGACTTTTCACTCCATTTTTTCTCGCATTTTACGCATCGAGGCCGATGCTATTGGCTACACTTCGGGCTTTACCATCTATGACGAAAGTGATTCCCGGTCGCTGCTCAAGACCATCATCAAGGAAATGGGGCTCGACGACAAGGTGTACAGGCCAGCCGGCGTACATGCCATTATCAGCAAAGCCAAAAACCAACTCATCATGCCTCGTGATTATTCCAGTAGGTCAGAATTCATGAATCGCGACCGAAACAGTCGCATGCCCGAGCTTCATTCTGTTTACGAGGCTTATGTGCAGCGATGCCGTAAGGCTAATGCCATGGACTTTGACGACTTGCTTGTTCTGACCCACCAGTTGCTGAAAGAGCATGAAGACATTCGACAAAAATATTGCGAGCGCTTTCAGTATGTGCTGGTTGATGAATATCAGGACACCAATTACGCACAGCAATGCATCGTGTGGCTGCTGACTAAAGAACATCGTCACATCTGCGTGGTGGGCGATGATGCGCAAAGTATCTACGGATTTCGTGGAGCCAACATCGATAACATCTTGGATTTCCAACAGATATACGAAGGTTCACGCCTCTTCAAGCTTCAGCAAAACTACCGATCTACACAGAGAATCGTGCAGGCAGCCAACAGTTTGATTAAGCACAACGAACGGCAAATACCCAAAGACGTGTTCAGTGAGAACGATGAAGGTGAGAAGATTATCTTTAAACCCGTTTATTCAGATAAGGAAGAGGCATTTGTGGTTTGCAAGGATATCAAACGAATTGTCAGGCAAGAGAATGCACCCTACAGCGACTTTGCCATCTTGTACCGAACCAACGCACAAAGCCGAAGTTTCGAGGAGGAGATGCGAAAACAAAACATTCCATACCGAATCTATGGCGGTTTGAGCTTTTATCAGCGCAAGGAGATTAAAGACATCATCGCTTATTTTCGTTTGGTCGTCAATCCTGATGATGAAGAGGCTTTCAAGCGCATCATCAATTACCCAACCAGGGGCATCGGGAATGTGACAATCCAAAAGATAGCCGACTCGGCTCGCAGCCATGCAGTGAGTTTCTGGCAGGTCATATCCAATCCTGCACAATATCTCCAGGGGGTGAATCAAGGAACACTTGGCAAGATCAATCGATTTAAAGAACTCATAGAGGGATATATCTTAAAAGCCTCTAACACAGACGTATATCAGTTGGGCAATGAGATTATGAAGACAAGTGGATTCATTGCCGACATCTATTCCAACAGCGATCCAGAAGGACTGGCCCGACAAGAGAATGTAGAAGAGTTGTTGGCGGGTATGCAAGATTTCTGTGAAAGCAAGAAAGAAGAGGGTAGAGAAAACGAAATTTATCTCACCGACTATCTTCAAGAGGTTGCATTGCTCACTGATTTAGACAGCGATGATGGCGAGGGAAGTCGGGTGTCACTGATGACTGTGCATGCCGCCAAGGGACTGGAGTTTCCCACCGTCTTTATTGTTGGACTGGAGGAAAACATTTTTCCAAGTCCACTGTCGATGGGCTCGATGCGTGAGATGGAGGAAGAACGCCGTTTGCTCTATGTGGCCATCACCCGAGCAGAGAAGCATTGTATCATGACGAGTGCCAAAAACAGGTGGCGATTTGGAAAGATGGAGTTTGATACGCCAAGTAGATTTATCAAAGATATTGACTCACGTTTTATACACATCGAGTCCGAATCCGAAGTGGAAGCGTCCGATGATTCATTCCAAACACCTTACAGTGCGAACTCCTTCTCGGGCGATGTTTATCGTCGATATAGCGAGCGCATGCAGAACTCCCGGCCTGTGGCCAGCCAATTCCAGGCCGACCCTAAGCCGAAAATCACCGCTCCGCAGCGTCCCGAGCAAACGGTTGACCCGTTCTCATCCTCCTTTAAGCGCCAACTCCAGCAGGCAGGTGGAAACTTTAAGCGGGTAACTGATGCCATGACCAGCGGAGGACGGGCAGCGGCAGCCTCTTCCTCCAGTCCTGATGCCTCAGGCTTGCAAGAGGGCTGCACCATTGAGCACCAGCGTTTCGGAATTGGCACCGTACTCCGATTGGAGGGCAAGGGCGAGAATCGAAAGGCCACCGTGGCCTTCAGAAATGCGGGAACCAAGCAGTTGTTATTGAAGTTCGCCCGATTCAAGGTGCTGTCATAGCAAGGGAAGGATAGCGTATGCAGATTGCATTTTGTTGAGTTATTTCAGTATTTTAAATTCTCATTCTAGAAAAATATTCGCCATCACGCGGCTGTTTTTGAGTCGTTTTTAGCGCCTGTCAACCTAAAAGCATTGCTTTTGGTCTTCTAGAAGGTACAGTTTGGCATGTTAAAGCAATCTCTTTTCTATTGAAAGTCATTGCTTTTCGAGTGTAAAAGCATTGATGTTCACAACCTTCATCAGGCATAGGAATGCCTAAGTCGCTGATACATAGTATACTGCAAAATTCGCGTATATGCGTGCCATCATGCGTCTGATTGCAAATACGCGAGTATTTGAGAGGGTAGTCAATCTTTTTCAATATTTTCATCCTACCTGTCGAGAATAAGATAAACAGCTTGTGGGGAAATCATCATTACGTCCTTAACATTCAACTCTGTGAGGTCCATGGGTGGGGTGTTTTCTACAAAGACGTTTCTTTCTTTATATAATTTTGATAAGTTGCGATTACTGATTGTAGAAATTTAATTTATTAAGAGGATGAAAGTCCTCTACACCTTACCAAATAAAAGAATAACTTCCATGTTCACTTTTCATCTGTGTAGGATAACCAGTAGAGTTTAATTTCCACGAGTAGTTTTCTACATTTCCTTCGTCATCCACACACTTGACAGGTAGATTTTTAATAGCTTTACCAAGCAGACCTGCATAGTACGCATACTTCATTTCATCCATATCAATACCCAACGTTGTATCAAAAAGCATAATACAACCTTTGTTCACAATAGGAGTGGTTACTTTGTTAGATGTATAGAATATGGTACTTAGGTTTTTATGACTATTATCTTCATTCGAAACTACTAATGTTTCAACGATATTGCCTTCGTGATATTTCATGGTAGTCGTCTCAAATCCTTCGGATCGTACCATCTTAATTAATTGCCCGTCATTGTTATACGTAAAACTCCATGTGTCTTCATCTGGTTGATCACCTCTATGGTGTTGTGTTTCTGTACAATACTGCACAAAGCCTTTCTTATTGAGGAACAAATTGCAGACCAGTTTTTCATCACTTCTTATTATAGTCATAATTACATCAGGACCTTTTTCTATTGAACGCGTAGATTCTTCTCTATTCAAAAGTAACATTTTCGTCTGAAGATTTCATAGCATAAACACGTCCTTTTGCATCTGTCAGAATTTGTATACCATCAAGTCCTTTAGGTAGTCCACCTGTAAACACGCTTAAAGGATTGATACTTGATGCTGGGACTCCTCCTTGTGATTCATTACCATCTTTACTACATGATGAAAACGTCATCGCTGCACTCAAGGCTATTGTAGCAAAGAACATCGTTATTAAATTCTTTTCCATTATTTTTAATTTTAGATTTATATGAAATATGATAGGCTCAGTCCGCAGAAAGATGTTGGAGAAAGACAAATAAAAAGCGTGGACTGATAACTTCGCCTATGTTCTTGAGGTATCGCCAAACACCATTGCCACTTAAACGAGTAAAAGCCCACGCCGTTTGACGTGAGCATTAACTTTTACTCTCGTAGCTCTTTTAATTTTGGCGAATTCCAAGAACAAGAATGCAAGCTAATGCTTTTTATTTATATGTCTGCTATCAGTTTTATTCGTTCATAGGCACAATACTTTTTGTTAATCGATTGCAATTATACAATTTTTTATTGAAATGCAATGCTTTTGTTTTTATCTATAGTTCAAAACTAATACATATTCTTGATACAAAGCTGTGATAGTATAACCTCTTGAGGCACGCCCTGCACAATACCATTTCCGACATCAACAAGAGTAAGGAGGTGACGGACAAGGTTACGGGAGAGACCAAGACCATCAAAGTAAGGGACGGACATGCTATCCAGATGGCAAATGCCAAGATTGAGGAAATCAGGCAGGGCTTTGTTGATTGGCTCGGGCGCACACCCGATATCTTCAAACAGCAACTCTCCGACAGGTACAACCACCTTTTCAACTGTTTTGTGCGACCCAACTTTGACGGTACGCACCAGACGTTTCCCGACCTTGACCTCAGACGATTGGGCATTGCCGACCTTTACAAGAGTCAGAAGGATGCCGTGTGGATGCTCTAAACCAACGGTGGCGGCATCTGCGATCACGAGGTGGGAGCGGGCAAGACGCTTATCATGTGTACTTCCCATCGTTCAAAAAAAAGAAGGTCATGTTTATCATCCTTTAGATGTATTTTTCTTGTAGGTTTATGCCTTTTTTTATACCTTTACCACATTAAACGAAAAACAACTTAAACCTAATCATATTAAAAATGACAGAAAAACAACAAATCGTAGAGTGCGTCCCTAATTTTAGCGAGGGTCGCAACATGCATGTAATCAAGCAAATTACAGATGAGATTGAGCGCGTGAAGGGTGTTAAACTTTTAGATGTAGACCCGGGTGAGGCTACCAATAGAACGGTGGTGACGTTTGTCGGTTCGCCCGATAATGTATTAGAAGCTGCATTCCAAGCCGTGAAAAAGGCAGCCCAGCTCATTGATATGCGCAATCACCATGGAGCGCATCCACGAATGGGTGCCACAGATGTTTGTCCACTCATCCCAGTGGCTGGCATTACATTGGAAGAATGTGCAAAACTCGCACAGCAGTTGGCAGAGCGAATCGCCAACGAACTCAACGTACCTTGTTATTGTTACGAGGCTGCAGCACGGACGCCAGAGCGTAAGAACTTGGCTGTTTGTCGTGCAGGAGAATACGAGGCACTGCCAGAGAAGATGAATGACCCTGCCAAGGCACCCGACTTTGGGGCTCGCCCCTTTGACGAAGGTGTGGCACGCACAGGATGTACTGCCGTAGGCGCACGTGACTTTCTGATTGCTACCAACTTCAACCTCAATACAACCTCTACACGTCGCGCCAATGCCATTGCCTTTGACGTGCGTGAGAAGGGACGTCCACGCCGTGAGGGCAACTCTCCTGTGGGTAAGCCCATGAAGGATGAGCAGGGCAAAACCATCATGATACCGGGTACCTTGAAAGGAACAAAGGCGATAGGGTGGTATATTGACGAATACGCCATTGCGCAAGTGTCTATGAATATCACGGATATCAACGCCACTCCATTGCACGTTGCCTTTGATGAGGTTTGCCGTTGTGCGCAGAACCGAGGCATCCGTGTCACGGGAACAGAGATAGTAGGACTGGTTCCAAAGCGAACATTGATAGATGCAGGCAAGTACTTCTTGCGGAAACAGAACCGCTCTACTGGTATTCCAGAAGAGGATATCTTGACCATCGCTATTAAGTCGTTGGGATTAGACGACCTCAAACCATTCAATCCTCGTGAGAAGGTCATTGAATACCTGTTGGAGGACGATAACAAGAAAGCCAAACTGATAGACCTTACCGTGAAGGAGTTTGCCGACGAGACTTCGCGCGAGTCTCCCGCTCCCGGTGGTGGAACCATCTCCGCTTATATGGGTGCATTAGGTGCTACCTTAGGAACGATGGTTGCCAACCTGTCAAGTCACAAGGCAGGATGGGATGATCGCTGGGAAGAGTTCAGCAACTGGGCAGACAAAGGACAGGAAATCAAGGTAGAGCTGATGCACCTTGTCGACGAGGATACTGAGGCTTTCAACCGCATCATGGCTGCCTTTGGCTTGCCCAAGAAGACGGACGAAGACAAAGCAGCCCGTTCTGCAGCAATTCAGGAAGCTACTCTTTATGCCACACAGGTACCTCTGCACACTATGAAGGCTGCCTATAAAGTGTTTGAACTCTGTAAGGCGATGGCACAAGAAGGCAACCCCAACAGCGTTTCGGATGCTGGTGTGGGCGTGTTGGCTGCCCGTGCTGCCGTTTTAGGAGCAGGACTCAATGTCAAGATTAACGCCTCTGGACTGAAAAATCGCGAGGTAGCCGACCAGTTGGTGGGCGAGGCTAACCAACTCATTGACAAGGCAAACCAAGCCGAAGTAGAGATTATGAAAATAGTAGAAAGTAAATTATAAGACCTTAAAGATAAAGAAAATGACGCACGAAGAATTCATGGCGGACATTCGGGCAGGTATTCCTAACACCTTACCCGATCCACAACCGTATGACCATACGGTGCACCATGCACCTAAGAGAAAAGACATTCTTACACCAGAAGAAAAGAAGTTGGCATTGCGCAACGCACTGCGTTACTTCCCAAAGAAGTTTCATGCCACATTGGCACCTGAGTTTTTGGACGAGTTGAAGACTTATGGACGTATCTATATGTATCGCTTCCGTCCTACGTATGATATGCACGCTCGTCACATTGACGAATATCCACACAAATGCAAGCAGGCTGCCGCTATCATGATGATGATACAAAACAACTTGGATAGGGCAGTAGCGCAACATCCACACGAACTGATTACCTACGGAGGCAACGGTGCCGTGTTCCAAAACTGGGCGCAGTATCGACTTGTGATGAAGTATCTCAGCGAGATGACAGACGAGCAGACATTGGTGATGTACTCTGGTCATCCGCTTGGTTTGTTCCCTTCGCATAAGGATGCACCACGGGTGGTGGTGACGAACGGTATGGTGATTCCCAATTACTCTAAGCAGGACGATTGGGAGAGAGACAATGCACTCGGTGTGAGTCAGTACGGACAGATGACCGCAGGCTCGTATATGTATATTGGTCCACAGGGAATTGTGCATGGCACTACCATTACTGTGCTCAATGCAGCACGCAAGGTAGGTGGCGACAACATGAAACTGTTTGTCACGGCAGGTCTTGGTGGCATGTCGGGCGCACAGCCAAAGGCTGGTAACATCGCTGGCGTGGTGAGTGTGACTGCTGAAATCAACCCCTTGGCTGCTAACAAACGTTACGAACAAGGATGGGTAGATGAGCTACACGACAATCTTGACGAACTGATACCTGCTATCCGAAAAGCTGTCGAAGAGAAGCGTGTGGTGTCCATGGCTTATGTGGGTAACATCGTTGACCTGTGGGAACGCCTTGCCGAAGAGAACATCCGTGTAGACTTGGGTAGCGACCAAACATCTTTGCACAACCCTTGGGCAGGTGGTTATTATCCAGTAGGCATGAGCTTGGAGGAGTCTAATCGCATGATGGCGGAAGCTCCTGAGCAGTTCAAGGAAAAGGTTCGGGCGTCATTGCGCCGACAGGTAGACGCTATCAACAAGCTCACCGCAAAGGGAATGTACTTCTTCGATTACGGCAATGCCTTCCTCTTGGAGGCAAGTCGTGCAGGTGCTGACATCCTTCGTGAGGACGGTAAGTTCCGCTACCCTTCGTATGTGCAGGATATCATGGGACCGATGTTCTTCGATTATGGTTTCGGTCCATTCCGTTGGGTATGCTCATCGTGCGACCCGAAGGATTTGGAGGTAACCGACCGCTTGGCAACTGAGGTGCTGGAAGAAATGAGGAAAACTGCCACCAAAGATATTATCGGTCAGTTGGATGACAACATCCACTGGATTAAGGAAGCTGGCAAGAATCATTTGGTTGTAGGCTCTCAGGCGCGCATCCTCTATGCTGACAGTGTGGGCAGAACCAAGATAGCGTTGGCATTCAACGAAGCAGTGCGCAAAGGCGAAATCAGTCAGCCCGTTGTCCTTGGTCGTGATCATCACGATGTCTCTGGTACGGACTCTCCTTTCCGTGAAACCAGTAATATCTACGACGGTTCGCAATTCTGTGCCGACATGGCAATACAAAATGTCATCGGCGATGCTTTCCGTGGTGCCACATGGGTGTCTATTCACAACGGTGGCGGCGTAGGCTGGGGCGAAGTCATCAATGGAGGCTTTGGTATGGTGGTCGATGGCAGCGATGATGCAAATCGCCACATCCGTGAGATGCTTCTGTGGGATGTCAACAACGGTATCGCACGCCGTAGCTGGGCTCGCAACAAGGGTTCTATCGATGCCATTAAGCGTGAAATGGAACGCACTCCCGGCTTGAAGGTAACCTTACCCAACTTCGTGGATGATAGCGAAATAGAGAAACTTAACTTCTAAATCAACGTCAAGTCGCAATGCTTCACGCTAAACACTTCTTTGAGCGAGAGGCGTTGCGACTTGGCACATTAACAATCACACTATGATACACAAAATTAGCGCAGCACACCTCACGATTGAGGAGGTGGGAGCGATTTTAGAAAACCATGCTACTTTAGAATTATCTGATGACGCACGTCAACGAATTGTGCGCTGTCGCAAATATTTAG
Source organism: Prevotella sp. BV3P1 (assembly GCF_000479005.1). Lineage (GTDB taxonomy): Bacteria > Bacteroidota > Bacteroidia > Bacteroidales > Bacteroidaceae > Prevotella. Next base: position 69,316 of record NZ_AWXC01000046.1, read on the forward strand.
ACAAGAAAATTGCCGAGTCGGACGTTCCTATCTATGGCGTTACCACAGGCTTCGGTTCATTGTGCAACGTGTCGGTAGACAAAGACAGGCTGGCTCAGTTGCAAGTAAACCTCATCATGTCGCACGCTTGCGGCGTGGGCAGCAGGGTGCCAAATGACATTGTAAAGATTATGCTCTTCCTCAAAGCGCAGTCTTTGAGTTATGGCTATTCTGGCTGTCAGGTAGAGACGGTTGAGCGATTGATCGACTTCTTCAACAATGATATTTATCCCGTGGTCTATACGCAAGGTTCACTGGGCGCATCGGGCGATCTTGTTCCGTTGGCTCACCTTTGCTTGCCACTGTTAGGAATGGGCGAGGTAGAGTATAAAGGTGAACGAATGAGCGGCAAGGCGCTATTGCAAAAGATGAACTGGGAACCCATACAGTTGGCTTCCAAAGAAGGACTTGCCATGCTCAACGGTACGCAGAACATGAATGCTTATGCCGTTTGGGCAGTGTTGCAGAGCGAGCGTCTCTGTGATTGGGCAGACAAGATTGGCGTAATGTCATTGGAAGCCTACGACGGACGTATCGAACCGTTCACGCATGCCGTGCATGCTGTACGTCCACACAAGGGACAGATAGACACCGCTACACATATTCGGGAGCTGTTAGAGGGCAGCGAACTCATCAAGCAACCTAAGGTGAACGTGCAAGATCCCTATTCGTTCCGTTGCATGCCACAGGTGCATGGCGCATCGAAAGACACGTTGGCTTATGTGCGATCGGTCATTGAAATAGAGTTGAATGCGGCAACCGACAACCCAACTGTTTGTCCTGACGACGATTTGGTGATCTCTGCAGGCAACTTCCATGGCGAACCTATCGCCCAACCTATGGACTTTTTGGCAATTGCACTGTGTGAATTGAGCAACATCTCCGAGCGACGAATCTATAAGTTGATTTCGGGTACGCGCAATCTGCCCAGCTTCTTGGTGGCAAAGCCCGGTCTTAACAGTGGGTTCATGATACCCCAATATGCCGCTGCTTCTATTGTCAGTCAAAGCAAGATGTACTGCACGCCAGCCTCGGTCGACAGCATTCCGTCGTCGCAGGGGCAGGAAGACCATGTAAGTATGGGTGCCAATGCAGCCACAAAGTTGTATCAGGTAGTGCTCAACACTGAGCGAGTGTTAGCTATCGAGCTGTTCAATGCCGCCCAAGCCCTCGAGTTCCGTCGCCCATTGAAGTCGTCGCCAGCCATTGAGGCTATCTATGCGGCTTATCGCAAGGTGGTACCATTCATCGCAAACGATGAGTTTATGTCGCCACACATTGCGCAATCGGTAGAATTTTTAAGGAAATAAATCATCAATCCCACTCTCTTCGGACAGGAGGAGTGGGATTTTCATTTTGTTACATGATATGAAACTTTTAGTAACCAACATTGCTTTTCTGGCAGGCATCCAACCCACAGACAAGCTACGACTGGAGGGTAAGGAGATGGCGCGGCTCGAAACGATAGCAAATGCCTTTCTCTATGTCGTGGACGGGCGCATCCATTCGTATGGTGCCATGAGCGATTTAGCGAAATGCAGCCTTCCTTCTGATGTACAGCAGATAGATGCCAAAGGCGGAAGTGTGCTGCCCTCGTGGTGCGATTCGCACACCCACATTGTCTTTGCAGGGAGTCGTGAGCAGGAGTTTGTGGACAAGATACGTGGCTTGAGCTATGCCGAAATCGCCAAAAGGGGCGGTGGCATCCTCAATTCTGCCGACAAGTTGCACGATATGTCCGAAGACGAACTGTACCAACATGCGATGCGTCGTGTAGACGAAGTCATCCGAAAAGGAACGGGGTGCATAGAAATCAAGAGTGGATACGGTTTGAACACCGCTGACGAACTAAAGATGTTACGCGTCATCAAGCGCATCAAAGAGACGACATCGCTTAAAGTCGTTGCCACTTTCTTGGGTGCACATGCCGTTTCGCGCGAATATGCAGGCAGACAAAGTGAATATGTCAACTTGGTGATCCGTGAGATGATTCCTGCTGTAGCCAAAGAAAACTTGGCAGAATATATTGATGTGTTCTGCGATACGGGGTTCTTTACGCCCGAAGAGACCGCACGTATTCTTGAAGCAGGAGCAAAATATGGCATGCGAGGCAAGATACATGCCGACGAGTTGGCGTCCTCTGGTGGGGTAGAGGTAGGAGTTAGACACAATGCCCTATCGGTAGACCATCTCGAGAGTATGACCGCAGAAACGATAGAGACACTACGTGGCAGCGAAACCATGCCAACCGCCCTTCCCGGTACATCGTTCTTCCTGAATATGCCGTTTGCGTTGGGGCGCAAAGTCATTGATGAGGGGTTGCCTCTGGCGGTGGCAAGCGACTACAATCCGGGGTCAACACCATCTGGAGACATGAAGTTTGTCATTTCCTTGGCGTGCATCAAGATGCGTCTCTTACCAGCAGAAGCCATCAATGCAGGTACCATGAACAGTGCGTATGCCATGGGATTGAGCAAGGATTACGGTTCTATCACGAAGGGAAAGGTTGCGAATTTTTACATCACGAAGCCCATCCCGTCGGTTGACTTTATTCCTTATGCTTACACCACGCCAATTGTGGACAGAATATTTTTGCGGGGCGAGGAGTATATTCCACAAACAGAGTTGTAGAAAACAGGCAGATGTTCTGGATTCAAACCAGTTCGTTTGTTTTCTTCTCCGTTCCCCTTTCTTTAATCGAGTAGGTTGGGAAACGAAAGTTTTCTAACCAACTTTCGGCATGACATGCCCGTCATACCGAAAAAACGCTCAACCTTATTGTTGTTGAGCGTTTTTGTGTAGGGTCGTGTTATTTTCGCATCTGAGGATCTCTCTCTTTTAAGAACCCATGTCGGTAGGCATACAATAGCGCTTCAAGATCTTTGACTTGCTGCTTAATCTCTTTTCCTTTGTCCGTGTCAGAAACCAGCATACGGTGGCTGCTCATTTCCACAATCTGTGTGGTGCTTACGATGTCGGTACCCTGTAAGATAGCATCGTTGGTGCTGGTGAAAGGTTCGTGCTGAACAAGCTGCAGGCCACGGCTGTGATAAACCAGCGTATAGCCAGCGATACCCGTTTCCTTGTGATAGGCTTGTGAGAATCCTCCGTCGATGACAATCAACTTACCATTCGCCTTGATGGGGTTTTCTCCCTTCGTAACATGCACTGGGACATGCCCGTTGATGATGTGTCTGTTCTCGCCCGTCACGCCAAAAGCATCTAAAATGCGGTCGGCTGTTGTTTCTTGGTCACGCAATTTAAAGTAGTTGCCCTTCTCTTCATGGTGCGTCTCTTTGTCGGCGATGAAGTATCGTTCGAAGGTAGACATCTTTGATTTGTTAAACAAAGGACTGTCCGGTCCGCACCACAGGTAAGTAAAGTAGTCGATGGCGTATTCCCGTTCTTCTTTACATGTGTCATTCTGGAATGCCGCACGAATCATCATACCCGTGTTGTGCATCAGTTCTTTACCAGCGTATTTCTTACCTGGATATATTTCTACCTCCTTCAAAGAACCATCTTCGTTCAATGGAATGGAAGCATGGAAGAGCAGGTTGCCATTGTAGACACCATACATACAGCCATGTTGCAGCAAGAGTTTGATGTGCTTGTGCAGCTTTTCACTCACCATGAAAGAATGGTTCAGTCGGTTCATTAAGTCTTGTTCCTCGGGAGTCAACTCATTAGGATGCTTCGGATCGACGGTAGGAAAGTTGTTTCCATGCAGCGGATATTCTTTTCCATCCAGCAGAATGGTTCCTTTTTCATAATCAATATTGTTGAACAGTGCACGGTTTTGCATCTTCCATTCCGGATGTTTCTCAAACAGTTTGCCCTCTTCCTTGAATTGAATGATGGCAATGGCCTTGTGCATCAGCGCTGTGAGGCGGAGCGTCTTCTCGTCCATCTCTTTCGATCCGCTCATGACGCGCGGGTAAAACTCCTCACAAGGATCGTCCCCATACGTCTCAAGGGCAAAGGTTGCCAAGGGCACCAGGTTGATACCGTAGCCTTCTTCCAGTGTAACGAGGTTGGCATACCGTAGTGAAAGACGGATGACGCTGCAGATACAAGCATTGTTTCCGGCGCTGGCTCCCATCCAGATAATGTCGTGGTTTCCCCATTGAATGTCCCAATTGTGATACTTTTCCATGAAGTCCAGGATGATGTGTGCACCAGGTCCTCGGTCGTAGATGTCGCCAAGGATGTGCAGTTGGTCGATGACCAGTCGCTGGATGACATTGGCCAAGGCGATAATGAAATCGTCAGCCCTGCCAGTAGAGATGATGGTTTCGATAATGACTTTATAATAAGCAATCTTGTCATCCTCCTGTGAATCTTCGTGCAGCAGCTCTTGTATGATGTAACTAAACTCCTTTGGCAGCGCCTTACGAACCTTGGAGCGCGTATATTTGCTCGAAACATCCCTGCATACCTTCACCAATTGATAGAGCGTAATGTGGTACCAGTCGTGGATATCCTTTTCTGTAGCTTTCACCAGTTCGAGTTTTTGCTCGGGATAATAGATAAGTGTGCACAGCTCGCATTTCTCGCTTTCACGAAGTGAGTTGCCGAAAAGCTCGTTCACCTTGCGCTTGATGTTGCCTGACGCGTTCTTCAATACATGTTGAAAAGCTTCGTCTTCTCCATGAATGTCTGCCATGAAATGCTCAGTTCCCTTTGGCAGATGGAGAATGGCTTGCAGGTTGATAATCTCTGTACTTGCATCAGCTATGGTTGGAAACGATAATGATAACAAATCTAAGTATCGCAAATCTTGTTCAATTTCCTCATGTTTCATATTCATCATCTGTTTTTATCTTTCGTTCATTATATATTGCTTGTTGTGTTGATGGCCTCTCTTATTCTTTGAGTTTGTTTGTCATTCAGTAGGTCTAACGGCATGAAGCCTTCTGTAAGCTGGTAATCTTCACTCAAAACCTGCATGATACGAGCCGCAAATTGTTCTTCGTTCAGTTGCTCCAGCATGTCGTTGAGTACGTCTTCATCGTATTCCAAATTGTTCAGCGTATCGTTCAGTTCCTTCAACGTCTGCTTCTTGATGTTGCGACGGTGATATTGATAACGCAGATAAAGAAGGGCATGGCAAACCTTTTTTTCAGGACTGTCGTCATTGGGAAAGATGTTTAATTTCTCTTGGATGCGTTGGTGTGTCAGCCGGTCGTGTGCATCGAGGGTTTCTTGATACAGCTTCATCGTTTCATGAGCCATCGCTTCTGGCGAAATCATGGAAGTAGTCACGGCATTGGGTATGACGTGAATTTGCTCATTCCATTTCCTCTTTTCCATTTCCTGCTTTTCAATTCCTCCCCAAACGATGAGAGCAGAAGCCCGTTGGGTTGCTTGTTTCTGAGCAGATGTCTGCAATGTTTGGGTGGGAGTCGGGTGCTTGGGGAAATGCCACGGAGCCAGTTGCCCTAAGGGCGACAAGACTGTTGGAATTAATAATCTGTGGCATTGTTCCAATTTCTTATGAGCCGTAGCATCCCAAGCCCCAAAAACATGCACGATATCGGGGAACTCATGGGACAGCTCTATCTCGTCGTATCTTTGAAGATACTGTTGAAGCATCGACAGATGAGCTTGATAGTCGGGACTGCCCGCTGTCTTCCTGGCCATGTATAGTTCTACTCTCATCACTATAGTTTATGGCTGGTGAAATCGTTTTTGTCTGCTCTGACGTATCTCAAATGATAAGATAGATTTCTCCACATCATGCTGATTTCAAAAGGTATGACTTTCCAAAGTGCGATGTCGCCCAAGAAATATGTAAGCGTTCTCTTGGCGAATCGTACACGCAGGATGACTGTAAGGAGCAAAGAAACCCCGGCTGTCACGAGTAGCGTATAATTCATGAGTACACCACCATATACCATCATGGCCAAGATGAATAGGTAGGAAGTATGCAAGAGTATCGTATCCAGATTGAACAGCATGCGCATGGGCGTTGACCGGTTGAGGTATTTGCGTGTTTCTTGATAGAAAAGATGCTTGTTGAGCCATTTCTTTTGCAGTGGTTCGTCTTCTATGATCCAGGCATCTCGCTCCATCATGAGTGCGGATGAGCCTTTTTCCGCATATTTGTTGATGATGAAATCGTATTCACCGCGTAGCAGGTGAAGGTTGCCCCGATAGCCTTCTCCTTGTAGAAACATACTTTTTCGAAACGCCAAATTGGCAGAGTTGGTGCGATAGGCAGTAGCGTTCTCCGCGTTCCTCATAAGGTATAGTTCTGTATACAGCTGCTCAAGTCGGCGGAAGTCAGCCGTTTCAGCCGTATAGTTGCTATACCCCAGCACCAGTTTGTTGTTCTCATTGCAAGCCTTCGACATGCATTGCAACCAGTAAGGAGATGCGGGTGTACAACCGGCATCGGTCATGATGATCCATTCATACTTTGCCGCCTTTACTCCAAGGGTGACAGCCAACTTCTTTTTACTCATGTAGCGTGAGGATGAAGGGATGAACGTTGCGTAAAGATGCGAATCGTTTTCATACCGCTTCAATACGTCTTCCGTCTCGCTGTCACCTTGCTCGGCTACGACAACGACCTGAAAATCGTTGTCAAACTCTTGTGAAAGAAATGAAGATAGGTGCATCTCCAGCTCCTTGGCTTGGTCGTGTACGGTAAGCAGTATGGTGATGGGAACTGATGTTTTCGCAGGGATTGAGCAAGCTTTTGATGGTTCTCTGGCAGAGTTCTCTTCTTGAAAGCTGTTCAAAGCAGCAGATTCTTTCTCCTCGAAGTCAGAGGATTGAAGCCTCTTCACGATTTTCCTGAACCGGTAGAAGGGAGAACAAAAAGGAGCAATCACTGCAAGCAGCAGGGTGATAGAGCTGAGTATGATGGTCAACTGGTCAAAAAACATAGACACGAATGATTCTACAATATTATAAATCCTCTGTTAAATAACCTTCGGGTAGTTTCCTACAATTGTATTGGCTGGCCATCACTTCGCCGTAAGCGCCGGCAGACCGGATGGCCAACAGGTCGCCGCGATGACATTGGTTCAATTCAATGGCTTTGGCAAACACGTCACTCGACTCGCATATTGGCCCCACCACGTCATAGATTTCATAAGCGTCATTGCTGGAAAGATTCTCTATCTGGTGCCGCGATTGATACAGAGCGGGTCTGATGAGGTCAGTCATACCAGCGTCAACGATACAAAACTTCTTGCGTACGCCTTGTTTGACATACAGCACTTTGGTGATTAAACTTCCACATTGTGCGACGACAGAGCGTCCAAGTTCGAAGTGTAAAGTTTGATGTGGGTACAACTTCAAGTGCTGGGCGTATGTCTGAAAATATGCTTTGAAATCAGGAACGGGTTGCTGGTCAGGATGTTCGTAGTTCACACCCAATCCTCCGCCAACGTTAATGCTTTCAACATGAACATGATGTTGATGCAGTTTTTCCTGCAATTCATTGATTCGATCGCACAAAGAAACGAAGTCACGCATGTCAAGAATTTGTGAACCGATATGAAAATGTAGGCCGGTAAACATCACATTCTTCATCCGCAAACACGCCTCAAGGGCCGTTTCCATCTCACACAGGGCAATACCAAACTTGTTTTCGGCCAGTCCTGTCGTGATGTTCGCATGGGTATGAGCTTCCACGTCAGGGTTGATTCGCAAGGCAATGCGTGCAATTTTACCTTTCTTCTCAGCAATCTCGTTGATAACTTCAAGCTCGGCAATGCTCTCAACGTTGAAGCAAAGAATCTCTTGGTCAATGCCCAAAGCGATTTCCCAGTCACTTTTGCCAACACCAGCATAAACTATCTTGTTGGGTGAGAAGCCTGCATCAATGGCAGCCTGAATCTCTCCACCACTCACGCAGTCGGCCTCTAATCCAGCCTGACTGATGATGTTGAGTAGCTTTGCGTTGGCATTTGCCTTGATGGCATAGTGAACTTGGAAACGTTCATACTGCTCAATTTCAGTCTTGATGGCCTGAATCGTTTCTTTCAGCAAAGCCGTGTCATAGTAATAGAACGGCGTTTGCTTGGTGCTAAGTTTGTCTAATGAAACCAACTGATGCATACCTTCCCGTTAATTACCGTTCGTACAGGTTGTTTCAAACAGCAGGTCACTCAAACTTTGCAATGCTCGCTTCTTGTCAGCATCCCTTACCAAGAAAGAAATGTTATAATTGCTGCCACCATAGGAAATCATGCGAACCGGAATATCCTTCATGGCATCCAAGGCAAGTGTTTCGAATCCAACATTGCTCCAGTCTAAATCACCAACGACGCAGATGATGCACATGTCGGTATCAACGGTCACAGTACCGTATTTTTTCAATTCATCAACGATTTCATCCAGATGCGTCGCGTTGTCAATGCTCATGGACAAGCCCACCTCGCTGGTAGCAATCATATCAATGGGTGTTTGATAGCTTTCAAAAATCTCAAACACTTTTCTCAGGAATCCAGTCGCAAGCAACATCCTGGACGATTTGATTTTGATGGCAACGATGTTGTCTTTGGCCGCAACTGCTTTGATTTTTCCACGAACTATCACGTTGTCAATGAGGGTGCCGTATGCATCGGGCTCCATCGTATTCTTCAACCGGACGGGAATGCCTGCGTATTTGGCAGGCTGGATACAAGTAGGGTGGAGGATTTTGGCTCCAAAGTAGGCCAGCTCGGCAGCTTCTTCAAAGTTGAGTTGATGCACGGCATCGGTCTTGTCAACAATGCGTGGGTCGTTGTTGTGCATGCCGTCGATATCGGTCCAGATGACAATTTCTTCAGCGTTGAGTGCAGCTCCAATCAAAGAAGCCGTGTAGTCGGAACCGCCACGCAGTAGGTTGTCTACCTCTCCATAAGCATTTCGGCAGATAAAACCTTGGGTGATATAAATCTGATAGCCCTCATTGTCAGCCATGATGGCGGAGAGTTTTTCCTTGATGTAGGGTGGGTCTGGTTCTGCATTCTTGTCTGTTCTCATAAAATCCAAAGCCGAGAGAAGAACTGCATGAACACCCTGTTCCTGCAAATAGTTTACCACCATGTTGGTGCTCATGATTTCGCCTTGTGCTACAATGCACTTCTCTTCGAACGATGTAAAAAGATCTTTGGTAAACGAGCGAAGATATTCGAATTCGCTTGCCAGGAACTGGCGGGTTTTTGCCTTGTATTCATCCGTCGCATACAACTCTTCTACGTGCTGCATGTATTTCTCTTCCAATGTGTTGATTACCTCATTGGCACCTTCCGGATTCTTCTTGTAGAGATAATCGGCTATCTCTATCAGCGTATTGGTAGTGCCGGCCATGGCCGACAGGACAACAAATGTCTGCTCGCCTGACCGTGTTACGAGTGAAGCTACATTCTTCATTCGTTCTGGAGAACCTACAGAGGTTCCCCCAAATTTCATCACCTTCATCATGATTATATTTACTTTGCTTCGTATAAGAATTGTCTATCACTCAACCGATGGACATGATTGCGAGTCGCTCTCGGCTTCTTCTTGCAAGTCTATTTTGTTGTATTCGTTCGTAATGTCTTTGATGCGCCCATCTTTGCAACGATACACAATACCAGGGAATTTGTCTAACATGGGGATGTTGTGTGTGGACATCACCACAGCAGTTCCCGTTTGGGTAATGTCTTTCAGTAGCTTCACGATGTGACTTGCCGTTTCGGGATCCAAATTACCGGTAGGCTCGTCGGCGATGATAATCTTCGGCTTGTTCAACAAAGCTCTCGCAATGGCTATACGTTGCTGCTCACCGCCAGAGAGTTCGTAAGGCATCTTGTGCTTCTTCTCAATCATACCCACATCATTGAGTACTTCATCAATTCGCTGGTTGATCTCGTTCTTGTCTTTCCATCCAGTGGCTTTCAAGACGAAATACAAGTTTTTGTAAACATCCCGGTCATGAAGAAGCTGGAAATCTTGAAAGATAATCCCCATTTCTTTTCTCAACGCAGGCACTTCGTTGCGTTTTACCTTTGTGATATCTCTATCAAGGATTTCGGCTTTTGTATCTGAATCGCCTTCGATATCCAATTCGCAATACATGGTTTTAAGCAGCGAACTCTTGCCAGAACCTACCTTCCCGATGATATAGATAAACTCTCCTTCGTCTACTTTGAAGTCAACGTCCTGTAAGATGTGATTGTCTGCTTGAAATATTTGAACTTTTTGATAATCTACTAACATATCTGATTTTTCCTTTTGATGATTTTGTTTAATGCCTGTTGGGGTATGCCACAGCCAAGAATGGTTGTCCTACAATTGAGGTCGTTGTTGGTCTTCTTACTTTTAAACGAAACATTTTATACGCTTGAAGTATGATGCAAATTTAGGCAATTTTTCCGAATTATGCACCTCTCGGGGTGGAAAAGAGTTGGTTGGCGTACATGGCTCTATTATTTAACCATGTTGCTTTTCGTTTTTTGTTATTTAATCGAACGGGTGGTTCACCTGTGAAATGTCTTCTGTCGCAACGTCTTTTTAACACAAATGCTGGACGTTTTTTCAACCAACTTGTTCGAGTGTTGTAAATAAGCGCATTATGGTAGAGTTTTGTTATCTGTTTGACTGTTAGTATCTTATGCGATTTTTAGTCCCAAAGTGAAATCAAAAAGCAATGTGTTTGGGGCATAAAACGCTCTATTTTGTGTAAAAAAGACCTTTTATAGGATTGAGATTGGGCGGCTAAAGCATGCAAATTGGACGGTAAAAGCATGCTAATTGCTGATTAATTCCATGTGAATAGGGTACAACATGATGCGTTTAAGGGTTTGAATACCTAAAATAACTCCCAATTTTGTCTATTTTTCAATTTTATTTTGTCAAAGAAAACGAATCGGTTTAACAAATGAAAGGTTTGTTAACGAACAAAGTGGGTGTCGTTGATTGTCCTCCAGCATTATTTTCAAATCGTGTCGAAAATGGCAGTTCCATTCGTGTTCATTCAAAAGAGCATGCTGTTTTTTTTACACCGAACAACCTTGTTTAAATGAAAGAGCCGTGAGTTGACGTATCATCTTACGGAGTTTAAAACCTGTTAAGGTGTTGGATATTTCATAAAACAATCTGTAGAGTATTACTGATTTTCCGAGATTTATTGTAATTTAGCAGCAATGATGACATATATTCAAATATGTGTTGGTTGAATAAATTCGACCAACAGGGGTATAAAGTATCGTCTCATTCAAAAATTGAGCCTTCGACATCTTTAAATTGTCCCATGAGTCAACCAAAATTACATGAGTAACAACTATAAAAAACATAGAATATGAAAAAAATTGTTTTATTGACAGCTGCTGTCTGTTTAACATCTGTAGCATTCGGGCAGAATGCAAGTTCTTTTCCCATAGATGAATACGAGTGCATCTACGAGTATCAAGTAAAAAACACCAAAGGTTCTATTGATGCGACCTCTACCATGCTTCAAATCGGCAGAAACACAGCAAAGTTTTCTGATTATACTACCTTTCAAGCAGACTCAGCCATAGCTTGCAAAGCTCCCGAAGCGGACATCCAGAAGTTCAAGGCACAAGAAATGAGAAACGACATGCTCTTCGACCAGTCTGTTTCCCAAAATGAACCTAAAGGTAAGTTGACTGTTTATAGCGTCATCACACCAAATTACTACAGTTATACCGAGAGCGCCACACCCATCAATTGGAACCTTTCAGAGGAAACTAACACTGTCTGTGGATACACTTGTCAAAAGGCAGTGGGAGAATATGGTGGCAGAACATGGACGGTTTGGTATTCTTCTGAGATACCTCTGTCCTTTGGACCTTGGAAACTTTGCGGTCTGCCTGGATTGGTATTGGCGGCTAACGATGCAGACAACATACATCAGTTCAAGGCAATCACGTTCCGTAAATCCAACACTCCGATGAGTTTGAAGCCATACGCCAATCCCATCATTATTTCAAGAGAGCAATTTATTAAAGCGAAGAACAAGTTTGAGATAAATCCGATGGGCAACATCCCTGCGGAAGCCATCAGCGAGATGATTGTTCTGAAATCTGAGGAAGGCGGACATCGTACCTTGATCAATGGTATGTTGCTGAGAGTTCGACCAAATGGATATGTTCCGCTCGAATTGAAGTAAACAGTGCACATTGATGAATAGGAGAATTTTCTCGATTTTAATGCTGTTAACTTGCCTCTGTAGCTCCTCTTTTTCCCAAAGTGTAGTTACAGGAATAGTGCGTGATACCACTGGTTTGGCTTTGGAAGGAGTCATCGTAAAGGCTACTGCTGACAAAGCAACTTTAGCCTTTGCACGAACATCAGAAAAGGGAACTTATCAGTTAACGCTGAAGACAGATGCCAAACAGCTCATCATTACAGCCGAAACCATTGGATATGAGAAGGCCAAGAGAGAAATCAAGAATATCTCACAGAAGTGCGACTTCATCCTGAAAGAGAAAACAACTGCATTGAAAGAAGTCGTGGTAAAAGCTCCTGCCATCTACCAACGAGGTGACACCCTGTCTTACAACTTAGCCTCGTATATAGGAAAGAATGACTACACTTTGAAAGATGCCTTGAAGAAGCTCCCAGGCATTGAAGTAGAGGACAAAGGTTCCATCAAATATCTGGGCAAGGAGATTTCTAATTTTTACATTGATAACATGGATTTGTTGGGTGGACGATATAACATAGCAACCACTAATATTCCTGCTTCGTTTGTAAACTCCGTGCAAGTGTTGAGCAACCATCAAGCTGTGAAAGCCAAAAAGGATGTCTTTTCCGACAACGTGGCGATTAATGTAAAAATGAGCAACAAGGCAAAGTTCAAACCAGTTGGCTCTTATGGTGCGTCGCTTGGTGTAGGTAAGCATACTTTGTATGAAGTGAATGGTGCAGGAATGCTCTTCATGTCAAACTTCCAAATGTTGGCTTCACTAAAGGCTGGCAACATCAATCAGTTTGCTTTGACAGACGGAACGAATCACTTTGCCAAGCAAGAGACATCATCTACCGTATCTAATTTATTGGGGAATCTTTCTGCTTCCACACCTCCTATTGACGTTGACAGATATGCTTCGCCAACAGACAGGTTGGTGTCGTTCAACCTATTGAAAAAGATTCATAAGGATGTTACCTTAAAAGGGAATATAGGATATAGTTATGCCAAAAGCAAGTATGACTATAGTTTGACGAGAAATTATGCGGATGCAGATCATCATATCATGATCGCCCAAGCGTATTCACCTCTATTAACCGTACATCGTCCGAGCATTCTGTTGGAATATAAAGACAATTCGGATAAGACTTATCGCAGCAACACGTTGTCTGGCACCGGTTCTTTTCTAACATCTGAGTTGCCAACTAAAGAGAATGAATCTTTCTTTAACCAGAAACAGAAGATGCGAACGTTTGATTTGAACAACAAGTTCTCTACCTTGTGGAATCACAAGGACTTGCGTTGGTCGGTTACATCTGTATTGTCATATCAAGGTTCGCCTATGGGAAAGATAACGCTTGACAAGGAAACTGCTGGTGGTGTGGTGCAAACTGCCAATGGACAAACGTTCAGAACAGAGAACACCATCTCTGTATCGAAGAAGCATCTCAATTCTCGCATCTATTTACCATTGTTGTTGAACTACTATATTAATAAGGTGCAGACGAACTTGCAGCCGACAGATGAAGGCAACGACGTGAGTATGCAACACTTTAGAATGGCATTGGCACCACAATATGAATATTCGCATCCGCAATACAGATATGTCTTTCGATTGGAAATGCCGATGCGCTTAGACTATATAGCGCATAGAGACCACAAGTCGGCATCATCGTCTGGCTCTTGGTATTATTCCATTTGCCCAAGCGTGTATGGCAACTATAAGGTAAGCTCCCTTTCTGTGCTGCGTACCAATCTGTTCTATGCCCGTAACTTTGGCGACATTTTGGACTTCTTAATAGCACCTGTCAGAATCAATGACACCTCGCTGAAAATTGGTTCTGGTATATTGGCAGACAACAAAAGTTTGAATGCCTCGTTACATTACGACTATAAGATACCACTGAAAATGTGGTTCCTCAATGTAGACCTTCTTTATAATCAGGAAAAGAACAACTTGCTTTTGAGCCAAAATGCAAGCTCAACGCTCGTCACCATGTCGAAAATATATGCCTCAAATACAGGAAGAAGTTTGATGGAGCAAATCGGTATCACCAAATTTATAGAGCCTATCAAGAGCAAAATTTCATTAAATGGTGTTTATCAATGGAAGCGACAAACGACTTTGCAGAATGATGTTCAGCAGAAATACACCTGGAAGAGTTGGATTTTAGCTCCAAAACTAACTTCACAACCATTTAAGTATGTAGAGTTAAATTATCATGGCATGTTTGCCAAGACTTATCTTTCTACAGAGTATCAGAGCAACAGCTATCTGAGCCAACAGCACAAGGTGTCTTTGAAAATCATGCCTCTCGATGGCTTCACATTCGACACCTCTGCTGACATTGTCAAGAATGAATTGACGAAAGATGTAACAAAGGTAATGAGCTTGTTGGATATGGGATTATCCTATCGAAAGAAAGCTGTCAAGGTTTCCCTTGACATCAGAAACATTCTGAACCAACAACAATATGGATATACCATCTACAACTCTGTCAATACATTTACCTATAACTATCAATTGAGAGGAAGAGAGTGTGTTTGTTCCGTGAAATTAACCATGTAAATCTTACTCTATCGGCACATACTCCTAGCTAAAATCGCCTAACTAGGTTGAGAGATATGGCATGGATCTCGCTTTTTTATTCGTCATCCTGGTCAGATGTTCGCAAAATAATGCTGGTTGCCCCGATGGTAAACAGCGATCCTTCATGGATGATTCTGCGTTCGCGGTTGCCAAGTAGTTGGTTGTCTACAAACGTACCGGTATAACTTGGGCCGTCGCTGAGCTCGTATTTCAGCTTACCATGCTTGTCTTTGGACACCGTGATGTTGCAATGCGTTAAGTCAACGCTTGGGTCGGTCGTTTCAATAGGGCACTCTATGTCGTTGCCTTTGACGTAGCGTCCAATGTGATTGACACCGAGCTGAAGGGGAAGAACTTGTTTGTAGTGGAAAACGTTCTCAATGACAACAATAGCTCCATAGGCTTGTTGATGAGCGTTTTCATCGATTTTCATGTCCTTTTGTCTTTCTTTCAGTTTGGATAAACCTATCTTTATCCTGAATTGCTTGTTGCATTCAGGACATTGGAAAACTAAAGATTGACCGTTAGAATATTTTGTTTCGTCAAACGTGATGTAATTATCACATTTGGGACAGCGAACTCTTTTCAATGTAACAGCTTATTAATGAGAGGAAATGGAGGATAGTTTCAAAACCCAACCATCTGCAAATTCCTTTTGGTTTTGAAGGTTGTTCAAGGCATTGTATGCAGCCCGTTCGGTTTCGTACTGTCCGTAGATTACTCTTGTGCTTTTATTCTTCGTGTAAACTTTTGCCTGAGCATAGCCTGCTTGATGTAACTTTGCTACAAATGCGTTTGCATTTCTGACCGTAACCCTACTGGCCAAAACAATAACGTAGGCGGTTGTTTTCTCTTCTACCTCTTTCTTAATAGGTTCAGCCGCTTTCGTTTCTTTTAAAATGGGCTTTGCTTCTGTTCTCTCGGGCGCATCGTTTGGTACGTCTACAGAGCCCGTGATGATGTCTTTGGGCATGATATGATACAACAAACTGGTATCAATGTTGCCAAACAATTTGGCATTATTTCCCTGATGGTTTAGTGTTGCCGGAAACAAGAAGAACGCCACAGCCACCAAACAAGCTGCAACCAGGTTTCTGATGAAGCTGACTTTAACTCGGATAGTTTTGCCCGAATCATCATCAGTGTCAGGTAGCTTCACTTCTGCGGGCATGAGCTGCTCTTCTGATGGCTTTGAAGTGTCTGCATGATCAGCCTTATTGAGCTGTGATTCAGCTTGTTCAATAAAGCTTGTTTGAGTAGCTTGTTGAGTAGAAGTGACGCTTGAAATAGGGGCTATATCCAATGAACTCAGTCCATATAGGGTGGGTGTTAAGATACCAGCCTCACATGGTACAAATGTAAATATCCCTTCACTATTATTATAATGTAGTGTGCCAATGTCTGACAAGTTGAATTGTCCCTCGTTTGAGAGGTGTTCTTTAATCTCAATGACCTCACGCTCTATTCTCCGAAGAGCCTCGGGATAACTGATGTCGTATACGTCTACATACGACTGTGCCAATAATGAATCGTTGATAGTAAGTTGTGGATTGAACCCAATGGTGCGGAGTGGGGGATAGTACAGCTGATCCTGCTCTTCATAGTGAGCATGAACGGGATGAGCCATAAACCCACCAAAATTTGGAATGATGACACAGTCATTGTCCAAAAGCAGCGTTTCGATATGTTTTTCCAATTCAATCACGTTTGCAAATTTATTGTTTTTTTACGAATAGAGCAACTAAAAACGTGAAAATTGCAACGGTAACAAATAAAAGCAACAAAAACTTTGCAGTTCTGTTGAATTGTGGTACCTTTGCTTTATAGAATACGTTCAGAAGAGTCAATAATGAAGTACACAGAATCAAAAATAAAAGGAGTATGGATCATCGAACCAAAAGTGTTTGAGGATGAGCGAGGCTATTTTTTTGAAGCATGGAAGCAGGCTGATTTTCAGAAACAGATTGGACGGGTTGATTTTATTCAAGACAATGAATCTAAATCCTGCTTTGGTGTCTTGCGTGGCTTGCATTATCAGAAAGGTGAGTACTCTCAAGCTAAATTGGTAAGGGTTATCAAAGGCCGTGTGCTTGATGTGGCTGTTGATCTTCGTAAGTCGTCACCAACTTTCAGCCAGTACGTCAGCGTAGAGTTGAGCGAGGATAACAAGCGTCAATTGTTTATTCCCCGCGGTTTTGCTCATGGTTTTTTGGTTTTGAGTGACGAGGCCATCTTTACTTATAAAGTGGATAATCCCTATGCGCCAGCACAAGAGGCTGGAATACGCTGGGATGATGAAACGATAAATATTAACTGGCCCATAGACAAAAATAAGATAGTGACCAGTGAAAAAGATTTAAGAGCCTGCTCATTGGCTGATGCCGAACTTTTTGATTGATTCAGCATTAGGATTTGATACAAAAACATCTTGATTTAACGATGAAAACATCTATCTCCACAACTGTTATTCTACTTGTCCTCATGTTCTTTGCTGCCGGTTGTGCAAATAAGAGTAAGCAGGACGAGAGAGCATTAGCGCAAGAGGATGTGAAGGCCAAACAACTCCTGCAAGGCATCTGGTTGAATGAAGACGAAGAAGATGTTGTTTTCAAAGTTCAAAATGATACGATTTATTATCCTGACTCAACCAGCATCCCTGTCTACTTCAAGATAGTTCAAGACTCACTGATTTTACAAAGCTCGTCGGCCGTCAAATATTCTATCGTACGCCAGACGGAGCATCTTTTTGAATTCAAAAACCAGTATGGTGACGTGGTTCGTTTGGTCAAGAGTGACAATCCGGAGAATGAATTTGCCTTTATGCGCAAACAACCTGTGGCGTTAAACCAAAATAGTTTAATCAAACGCGATACCGTCATCAATGTCGATAAACAGCGTTACCACCTTTATGTTCAGGTAAATCCTACGACGTATAAAATCATCAAGAATACTTATACCGACGAAGGTGTTGAGGTGGGCAACGTTTATTACGATAACATTGTACACATCAGCGTTTACAATGGTGCCAGCAAATTATTCTCACGGGATTTCAAAAAATCAGACTTTCAAAAATTCATCCCACAACAATTTTATGCACAATGTATTCTTTCTGACATTGTGTTTGATCATCTCTCCTCAGAAAGGGTTACTTTCAAGGCATATCTGCCAATACCCGACTCTACAACAAGTTATGTAATCAAAGTGAATATCACGTACGAGGGAAAACATGAATTGAGCGTTTAGATGCCTGGTGCTCTCATTTGCTCTTCATTAAACCTGGTTTAATTCTTTCAAATCATTATTCATCATGTGAAGATTGATTTGAACCTATGCCTCAATTATAACTACTAACCGTAATTCTGCTCAACTACTTGAAAGGTACCTGTAAATCAAGGTGGGGCAACAATAGATTTGGGCAAGAAAAACAAGCGGCCTTGGGTTTAGTATTTGTCTTGATGCCGCTGTATGAGAACGAAACCAATGACACCCAAAACGATGAACAATAAAGCCGTTAGCAATATACCGTTCATCCTGTTCCAGCCAGTAATGTGACTAAGTACGAGGAGGAATACGCCTATGTATACGCAGTAGAGTGCCATCGAGGTAGATAACTTCTTTCTCATCAGTGATCTGTATTTGACGACAAAAGTACGAAAATTATTTGGCAGACTTGCAGAAAATCAGTACCTTTGCATCGCAATTTGCAAAATTATAATTAATCATCAATTTTTAAAGTAGTATGAATCAATACGAAACCGTTTTCATTTTGACTCCCGTTTTGTCTGATGAACAGATGAAGGAAACGGTCGCTAAATTCAAGAAGCTGCTCACCGACAATGGTGCTGAGATTCTGAATGAAGAGGCCTGGGGCATGAAGAAACTGGCTTACCAAATTCAGAAGAAGAACTCCGGCTTCTATTGCCTGTTTGAGTTCAAGGGTGAGCCCACATTGGTAGAAACGCTCGAAACCGGCTTCCGCCGCGACGAGAAAGTAATTCGTTATATGACTGTTAAGCTCGACAAGTATGCTGCAGAGTATGCTTTGAAGAGAAAGCAGAAGTATGCAAACAAGAAGGAGGCATAATCATGGCAGAGCAGAATAAATCAGAAATTCGTTATTTGACTCCACCTTCAGTGGACATCAAGAAGAAGAAGTATTGCCGTTTCAAGAAGAGCGGTATCAAATACATTGACTACAAGGATCCTGAGTTCCTCAAGAAATTCTTGAATGAGCAAGGTAAGATTCTTCCACGTCGTATTACCGGAACATCTTTGAAGTATCAGCGTCGTGTGGCACAGGCTGTAAAGCGCGCCCGCCAGATTGCACTGCTTCCTTACGTAACCGATTTGATGAAATAAATAAGGAGGAGGAAACAGAATGGAGATTATACTGAAAGAAGATATCATCGGTCTTGGATACAAGAACGATATCGTGAACGTGAAGAAAGGTTACGGACGTAACTATTTGATTCCGACCGGCAAGGCCGTCATCGCATCAGAATCGGCAAAGAAGGTTCTTGCAGAGGATATGAGACAGCAGGCTCACAAGCTGGCTGCTTTGAAGGCTGAGGCTGAGAAGAAGGCTGCCGCATTGGAAAATGTAGCTTTGGAAATAATGGCTAAGGTTTCTGCTTCTGGCGTTACCTACGGTTCGGTTACCGCTGCTACCGTGGCTGAAGAGTTGGCAAAGAAAGGCTTCGACATCGACCGCAAGATAGTCACCATGCGTGATATCAAGAAGGTAGGTGACTATGAGGCTATCATTCACTTCCACAAGGAAGTAGAAGTGAAGGTTCCTGTGAAAGTGGTAGCTGAAAACGCGCCAAAGGAAGAGCCAGCCGCTGAAACGAAGAAGGTTGCAAAACCTGCTGAAGAGGCAACAAATGGAGAAACTCTTGTTGCAGAAACTGAAGTAACAGAAGAGTCAGAAGCCCCAGCAGCTGAAAACGCTGAAGAGGCTGCTGAATAGCATGGTGTGAGGTGCGCTTTTGCGCATTTCGCGTCAAGGTTCAGAAAATTTTTTAGATATATAATTACACTGTAAAGCAAATCTATATGTATTCCCGATTGGTCGCATAGCTGACCAATCGGGATTTTTGTTTTGACTATCATGTGTGTTGTCTGTAACTATCAAGAAGCAGATGACTTCTCTTTGACATCGAATATAGAGAAACTTTTCAAGATTTGTCCATTTTTGAATTTCAAAACCAGGAAGAAAAGAGATAGTTCTATATTGTCAAGGAAGAGAGTGTGCAGGTAGGCCTATTTATACGAATGAACCAATTGTGCAATTTCTTTATTTTCTTTTGGCATCCATCAGAAAAAGATTACCTTTGTATTGATAAACATTGACTTTTATGACTTATAGTATCGAAAAGGTTACCACACTCATAGGTGCGCGGCGTTATGGAACGAAAAATGCACAGATAGGCTTCATCTTGACAGACAGCCGATCGCTTTGTTTTCCCGAAGAAACTTTATTTTTTGCTTTGGTGACCGATCGTAACAATGGTCATCATTATATTCCGGAACTCTATCAGCGTGGTGTTCGCAACTTTGTGGTTTCGGCTGTGCCAGTTGGTTACGACAAACTTTATCCCGAAGCCAACTTTCTCAAAGTGGTTGACACGCGCAAGGCTCTGCAAAGGCTTGCGGAACGGCATCGTGATGAGTTTGACATTCCCATCGTCGGCATCACGGGTTCTAATGGAAAAACAATGGTGAAAGAGTGGTTGTATCAGCTTCTTTCACCGCAATTTTATGTCACTCGTTCGCCTCGCAGCTACAATTCACAGATTGGTGTACCTCTGTCGGTTTGGTTGATGAACGAACAAACACAGGTTGGCGTGTTTGAAGCGGGAATCAGTAAGCCAGGGGAGATGAGTGCTTTGCGTGACATCATACAACCCACCATTGCCGTGTTGACCAACCTTGGCGACGCGCATCAAGAGAATTTCGGACTCATCGAGGATAAATGTCGTGAAAAACTAATCCTCTTCCACGATGCTGAAACCCTAATTTATCCTGCTGACGATGAAATTATCAGCAAGGTCATCACTGAATACGACTATCCTGGTGAACGACTTTATTGGTCGATGAAGGACAAAGAGGCACCGTTCTTTGTGAAATTTGTCGAGAAGAAAGAAACCATGACGACCGTCACCTATGTATATAAAGGTAAGGAAGACTGGTATTCGCTACCGTTCATCGATGAGGCTTCTGTGGTCAATTCTATTGTCTGTGCCATCGTGTCATTACACTTGGGGGTAACACCAGACGTGCTGGATCAACGCATGCAGCAACTGGAACCTGTTGCCATGCGCCTTGAGGTGAAAGAGGGACAGCATGGGTGTACGCTCATCAACGACTCGTACAACTCGGACATCAATTCATTGGACATCGCGCTTGATTTCATGAACCGTCGTCCTGACCATCAAGGACGTAGCCGAACGTTGGTTCTTAGCGACATCGATCAGAGCGGACGAGAGGCTTCTGAACTGTACAGAGAGGTTTCCAACTTAGCCGTTAAGCGTGGCGTGACCAAGTTGATTGGCATCGGACAGCAGCTGACCGAGCAGCAAGATGCCATCAAGGTGAAACAGAAGTATTTCTTTCCAACGGTAGAAGCCTTCATCAAGAGTGTCGTGTTCCACGCGCTGCGCGATGAGGTAATCCTGCTGAAGGGTGCCCGCAGGTTTGGATTTGACAGGCTTAGCGAGTTGCTTGTGCGTAAAGTGCACGAGACAATCCTTGAGGTTAACCTCAATGCGGTGGTCGACAACCTGAATCATTATCGCTCGTTCTTGAAGCAGTCTACGAAGTTGGTCTGCATGATCAAAGCAGATGCTTACGGTGCGGGTGCCGTAGAGATTGCCAAGACGCTGCAAGACCATTGTGTGGATTATCTGGCTGTGGCGGTTGCCGATGAGGGTGTGACACTCAGAAAGAATGGCATCACGGCCAATATCATGGTGATGAACCCCGAAATGAGCTCGTTTAAAACGCTTTTCGATTACGACTTGGAACCCGAAGTGTACTCTTTCCGCTTACTGGAAGCACTCGTCAAGGCTGCCGAGAAAGAGGGTATCACCGACTATCCTGTACATATCAAGCTTGATACGGGCATGCATCGGCTTGGATTTGATCCCAGTAATGACATGCAGCGGTTGATAGAACGTTTGAAACATCAAGACGCCATCATTCCTCGTTCGGTGTTTTCACATTTCGTAGGGTCGGATAGCGATGACTTTGACAACTTCTCCGCACGACAGTTTACATTGTTTGATAAGGCAAGTAAACAGTTGCAAGCCGCCTTTCAACACAAGATTTTGCGTCACATGGACAACTCTGCCGGTATTGAACATTTCCCCGAGCGGCAGCTGGACATGTGCAGGCTGGGCTTAGGACTGTATGGCATCGACCCTCGAAACAACCAAGTAATCAATCACGTCAGTACCTTAAAAACCACAATCCTGCAAATGCGCATGGTCAAAGCTGGCGATACGGTAGGTTATAGCCGAAAGGGAAAGATAGAACACGACAGCATGATTGCTGCCATTCCCATCGGTTATGCCGACGGATTGAACCGACGTTTGGGTAATCGGCATGGCTATTGTTTGGTCAATGGGCAACGTGCTTACTATGTGGGTAACATTTGTATGGACGTGGCCATGATTGACGTGACGGGAATCGATTGCAAGGAGGGCGACCAAGTGGAGATTTTTGGCAATCGTCTGCCTGTGACCGTGCTCTCAGACACGCTCGAAACCATCCCTTACGAGGTGCTTACGGGGGTGAGCAACAGGGTAAAGCGGGTGTATTATCAAGATTGATGAATAAGTTGTGAATGAGTTGAAGTCAAGGATGGCTTCAACTTTTTTGCTATAAGATAAGAGAAATGAAGCCATGAACACGCTGTGTTTAAAGTTCTTCGTTTCTCTTGTCTTGTTTGTTAAGTCGATTGTCGTGGCTGTGTCAACGGCACCCGTCATGTATGGATGGCCACACGTTCTCAATTCTTCGGCGATGGTTTCTCCGTGGCCGAATAGTTGATACGCAGGGCGTTAGCCTTTCTTAGTGCCAGCTTCACCTCGTTTAATGTGCTCATTCGCACATGTCTGTCGGCTTTAATGGATACCGTCATCTGCTGCAAGTCTTCGGGTGACATGTTATGACGCTCCTCGGTGATGTAGTCCACAAGGTCATCCGGTGTTACAAACTTGTCATTCAATTGTATGCGTACATTTTTTTCATTGGCTGTTCCGCCGTTAGAGAGGGGAACGCCGATGTAGACATACGACACGGCCGACTTCTTGGTAAGCCGCGTCAATTCTGTTCCTTGCGGCACGCGATACTTCACCTTGAGTGCCACCTTACGCATGTGTGTCACGATCATGAAAAAAAACAGCACCGTGAAAATCAAGTCGGGTAGGGATGCCGTGTTCAGGTTCGGCACGAAATGTTGTCGTTTTCTGAAGTTGATCATCGGGTGGCTCCTTCCTCGCTCGTCTGGTATGTCTCTGCAATCCGTTGCGGACACTGTTGCGTGATGACGTTCCGTTGGGTCTCGTTGCATGCTTCGAGTGCTCGTCCGTATCGTTGTCGGGCCAGGCGGTCGCGCACGTTTTTATACGCAGCCATCAGCTCGTTTTGCAGGTTGAAGTAGGTTTCGTATGCCGACTCGGGCGATGCGCTTACCGATATGAGATGCTCTTTGCCCACTCTTGTTATGAATTCCTCCGTCCTGATGCGCAATTCGTTCATGTTGACGGGCTGTCCGTTGAGCAGTAACGCATTGTCTTCCGTTATTTTCAGCTCCATCAGTTTGCCCTTGTCCACCAGGCTCTCTTGCTCAACCTTTTCCTGCTGTGCTGGTGGCAACTGCCTGCGCAGTCCTTTATCCACGTCCATGGAGGTGGTTACCAGAAAGAATATCAGCAGCATGAACGAGATGTCGGCCGTTGAGGTGGTGTTCAGTTCCGGGATGTGATGTCTTTTTTTCCTAATCAGCATGTTCTCTTTTTTGTTTGCGATAATATCTCGTCATGCCGAAGGCCACGGCCACGGCAGCCGCTGCCAACAGGAGGATGGAGGTGTTGATGAACTGGTCGGCCATGCGAAGTAGCATGCCGTCCGTGAAACTCTTTCCGTTGGTCGTCAGCGGTTGTGTTGAACCTAATGCGAATGTCAGCGCGAAGACCGTCAGCGTTGCACCCGCCACGCAGCGGCTGATTAACGACGTGGGTATGCCATTGCTTACCTTTGACTCGCTGCGCCGGCGTTTCATTTCACGCGCGATAGACCATATACCGGTGCCTATGGCAGCGGCCAACAGCACATACATGAAGAGGAGTAGGACGGTAGTGAACAAAGGTTCGTTGAAGTCGGGATTTTCATCGTACGGCTGATTATAGCCAACCAGATAGTAGAGGGCGAACAGGCTAGCCGTCAGAGCCGACAAAGCGTACAGCACCCACCTGGAGAGCTGTTCCGTTGAACGATGCCGTATGTCGAAGTGCTTCATTTCGATAGTTTATGCTTCATCAGCGCGTCAAGCAGAGTGATGGCCGACTCCTCCATCTGCGCCGTGATATGGTCTGTCTTTGACAGGATGTAATTGTAGAACACTTGCAGGATGAGGGCCACGATGATACCGAAAATCGTGGTGATGAGCGCCACCTTCATTCCCGCGGCCACGATGGTGGGACTGATGTCGCCGGCCGTCTGTATCTGGTCGAACGTCATGATCATGCCAATGACCGTTCCTAAGAAACCCAACGAGGGAGCCATGGCGATGAACAGAGTGATCCACGAGCAGCCTTTCTCCAGGTTGTTGGCCTGTACAGATCCGTAGGACGCCACCGAATGTTCTATGTTCTCAATCGGTTCGTCCACCCGGCTCAAGCCCTCGTAGCACAGCGAGGCCACGGGGCCGCGTGTCGCCTGGCACTGTTGCTTGGCTCCTTCCAAATCCTTGCTCTCAATCTTTGAAGTCACGTCGGCCATGAATCGCTTGGCGTCTATCTCCGACAAGCTGAGGTAAATGATGCGCTCGATGCAGAACGCCAAGCCCAAGATGAGCACTAAGGCCACCAACGACATGAAGCCGGCGTTGCCTTCAATGAACTTGGTTTTCAAAAACTGGTGCACGCCACTGTTCTCTGTAGCCATGCCCATGCTGTCGGCTGCGGCTTCAAGGTCTTCGTTCATCGCAGTCTGAATGTCACTGTCGTTCTGCGCAACCGAAACGGAATCGGCATTGCTAGGTTGTTGAGCTGAAAGAGCCACAGTATGAGCAAAGATGAAAATTGAGG
The DNA here is from genome assembly GCF_000479005.1 of Prevotella sp. BV3P1. GTDB lineage: Bacteria > Bacteroidota > Bacteroidia > Bacteroidales > Bacteroidaceae > Prevotella. The sequence continues at coordinate 94,391 of NZ_AWXC01000046.1, forward strand.
CTATGAAGAGCTTGGTAAACAATATTTTCATTTTCAAGTGATTATTCTTAGGTGCAGACGGTAAGGTCTGTTTACCTTAATTATATAATGAGGTCAAAGGTAAGTATTTTGACTAATAACGCCAAGTGATGCTCTCATAAATATCTTTAAACGCCTTCAATTCGAGCAAAAGTACAAGAACGGAATAGCGCAATTTTAGTAGAATCTGATAAAAAGACAGGCTGAAGGGGCGCGTGTATCTCCGCATTCAAAAGTAGGAATGTTTTATTTTGAGAGTGAAGAGTTGTCAGTACGGGATAAATTAGATTTTAAAATCTGTTGATTAGAGGTTGACATTTGTAAGCGTCTTATTATTAGTCTCTTACAAAGAAATTTAATCTGATGGTTGATGAACGTTTGCTTTAGCCTTCAATGTCTATGACTTTGGCCGTCAAACCCAATGACTTTAGCCGTCAAACCCAATGACTTTGGTCTTCAAACTCAATGACTTTGCGTTTTTCC
>NZ_AWXC01000047.1 GCF_000479005.1 Prevotella sp. BV3P1
GATGATTGAGGTTCGGTTGTGGCGAAAGAAAGTAGACAAGGGCGCATGGCGGATGCCTTGGCTCATGGAGGCGATGAAGGACGTGATAAGCTGCGATAAGCTCCGGGTAGGTGCAAATAACCTTTGATCCGGAGATTTCCGAATGGGACAACCCAGCTGCCACAAGGCAGCTATCACTGCTAATCAGTGAGGCGAACGGAGGGAACTGAAACATCTTAGTACCTCCAGGAAGAGAAAATAAATTAATGATTCCCCCAGTAGTGGCGAGCGAACGGGGAAGAGCCCAAACCGGCGCCGTAGCAATGCGGCGCCGGGGTTGTAGGACCGTGTCATTGTACCTGGAATGTGAGTGGAACGTCAATGGAAATTGCGGCCACAGCGGGTGATAGCCCCTTACACGAAGCATTCCCGGGCATAACGGTATCCTGAGTAACGCGGAGCACGAGAAATTCTGCGCGAATCTGCCGGGACCATCCGGTAAGGCTAAATACTCCCATGAGACCGATAGCGAACCAGTACCGTGAGGGAAAGGTGAAAAGCACCTCTACGAGAGGAGTGAAAGAGATCCTGAAACCATGCGCCTACAAGCGGTCGGAGCTGCCTTTGGCAGTGACGGCGTGCCTTTTGCATAATGAACCTACGAGTTACCATCTCCGGCGAGGTTAAGTGGCATAATCCACGCAACCGCAGTGAAAGCGAGGCTGAACAGGCCGTCGAGTCGGAGGGGGTAGACGCGAAACCAAGTGATCTACACATGTCCAGGGTGAAGTTCCGGTAACACGGAATGGAGGCCCGCACCAATAAGCGTTGAAAAGCTTCTGGATGAGGTGTGTGTAGGAGTGAAAGGCCAATCAAACTTGGAGATAGCTCGTACTCCCCGAAAGGCATTTAGGTGCCGCGTGGGGTGATCTGCATGAGAGGTAGAGCGACCGATAGGTCAAGAGGGCTTCACCGCCTATCGCGACCTGACGAACTCCGAATGCTCATGCACTGCAGCCCTGCAGTAAGGGGGCGGGTGCTAAGGTCCGTCCCCGAGAGGAGAAGAATCCAGACCGCCATCTAAGGTCCCGAAGTTCTGCCTGAGTTAGTCTAACGAAGTCCGGTCCCCGTGACAGCTAGGATGTTGGCTTGGAAGCAGCCATTCATTCAAAGAGTGCGTAACAGCTCACTAGTCGAGGGTCCGGGCGTGGATAATAATCGGGTATAAGGCAGGCACCGAAGGTGCGGGATAGCAATGTACATTAAAAGTATCGGTAGGGGAGCATTCCATGTGCGTCGAATGTAGGGGGACGA
>NZ_AWXC01000048.1 GCF_000479005.1 Prevotella sp. BV3P1
CCCGTCGTGATTTGTTCATGACCTTAGATTCGCTTGTATCGATACGTCATCCCCTTATCAGGTGGTTATGGCGGCAGGGTTCCACCTCTTCCCATTCCGAACAGAGAAGTTAAGCCTGCTTGCGCCGATGGTACTGCAATGCAATGCGGGAGAGTAGGTAGCCGCCTTTTTTCAAACAGAAGCCTTCAGGACTAAATTGTCTTGGAGGCTTTTTTTTGATATTAGGCCAATAAGGCTTATTAGGCTAATTGGGCTTATTAGGCTAATATGGCTAATTAGGTTAATTGGCCTAATGATACTATACAATATTTACTTGGTTCATCCGTTGTAACACTATGCAATGGACAGACCGAATTAGGCAGGTAAAGCTTCTTCTCGTCGTGGCCGCTATACTTATAGCGGTGGTGTCGCTTGTGGTTTCTCATTACCTCATCAGGGACCTTGAGAACGAAGAGCGCAACAAGATGGAAGTATGGGCCGAAGCTATGCGCACTCTCAACCAGGCGGATGAGAACACAGATCTGAACCTGGTGTTGAAGGTGCTCAACGAGAACCATACCATTCCGGTCATCGTCATGGACTCAACGGGTGAAGTGCAGACCTATCGCAACATCAGCCTTGACAACCGGTCAGGAGAGGACAGCACGGCTTACCTCAAGACCTTGGGCTATCGTCGAAAAGCGGCCAACCACTTTATTCGTATTTCTTTGAATGACCGTGTGAAAGACGATTACATTGACGTTTGCTACGACGACTCACTGATGCTCAAGCGATTGGCCTTTTATCCTTACGTGCAGTTGGGCGTGGTGCTCATCTTCGCCGTGGTGGTGATTTTTGCTTTGCTCACCTCTAAACGTGCCGAGCAAAATAAGGTTTGGGTGGGACTGTCGAAAGAAACTGCGCACCAGTTGGGCACCCCCATCTCCAGTTTGATGGCTTGGACGGAAATCTTGAAGGAGAATTATCCTGACGATGCACTGATTCCCGAAATGGAACAGGACGTGAAGCGGCTGCAATTAATCGCCGATCGGTTCTCAAAAATCGGTTCGATGCCAGAATTACAGCCATACAGTCTGCGAGAGGTGATGAGTCATGTGACATCCTACATGAACCGCCGCACATCGAAGGGCATCCGGATTCAGATTCAGTTGCCAGAGGATGAAGATATGCTCATGGTGCGGATGAATCCCGCACTCTTTGAGTGGGTTATCGAGAATTTGTGTAAGAATGCCGTTGATGCCATGGGTGGAGAGCAAGGCCTCATCACCATCCGTGTGCAAGACGCCTTTGGGAAGGTCGTTGTAGAGGTGTCTGATACAGGGAAAGGCATCAGGAAAAAGGATATCAGAAATGTTTTTCGTCCCGGATTTACCACCAAGAAACGTGGTTGGGGACTGGGACTTTCGCTGGCCAAACGCATCATAGAAGAGTACCATCGAGGCCGAATTTGGGTGAAGAGTTCAGAAATGGGGAAGGGTACGACGTTTCGTATCGAGCTGAAGCGGTAAGCCTCTCTGTGTCAACGCTCTATGTTTTCGTTGTAAGAGCATTGACCTTGCGCGCTAATACCAACGCCTTTGCCGCTTAAACGCGATGAGCTTGTGCGCAAAAGTCACTGCTTCGGTCGTATCTTTAAATGAAACAGTTTTCACCGTCTCATTGTCGCAATATAAAAATGATGGTATTTATAAAAAAGAAGCAAGCCTATTTAAATGAAGAAGCCGTGTGCAGATTAAAAAACGAAGTGCAATAAAAGATTAGGCATAGAGGCAGGGACAAAATCTCTGCCTTTTGCTATAAAAGAAAAAATGAACTTACGAGAACGCTTCGGCACATTACGTCCAGATTGGAAGTGAAAAACTCAAGTTTTCAACACCAAACAAGAGTTTTATAAAATGATTGACTAATTTTGCACTTGTTGGTTGACTCTACGAATGGTTATGTCTTGATGGGTTCTTTTAGAATCAGTCAAGATATGACCGTATTAAAAGACAAATGGCATGACATATAAGAATTTTTCTATACTAACTAAAGTTGTTACAACCCTGACTCTAACATATTCTGTATTTATGATACTGTTCGTGTCAATTTTTGACTTGCTCTCTATGTCGACATCTGTGAGTTTTACAACATTCTTTATCGAAAAGATGATTTCTAATATTTCAGCTGTAATTGCACTTATTTTTCTTATTAGGTATCTTTGGATTACAGATAAGAACTCCAATACTTCTAAAAAAGATTCCATTGAAAGAAACAATCGCTAATGATGATCGACGGACATAAAGACCGTACAGTCGAAGAGCGCAAGCTAATCTGGGACGAGGAGAACCGCTTGCTGGCAGTCGATGAGAATGGTTTTGTGAGCAACTATTGGTATGATGCCGATGGTGAGCGCACGGTGAAGACTAGTGGCGAGAACGAAGCGATTTATGTAAACTCCGAGTTCTCGGGTGGCAACACTGGTACGGCACGCTTCTCGCTCTATGTCAGCCCATACTTGGTCGCAGGACAGGGTGGTAAGTACACCAAGCATATCTACATCGGTAGTCAAAGAATCGTTTCTAAATTGGGCGACTTGGCAAGCTATGGTGCAGACCCAAGACGAATACCGTATGCAGGAAATGAGGCTGATGGTTTGACTATCAATTACAAGGATAAGTATGCACAACAACTGCAATCTATCAAGGACAACTATAAGACGTTTGACATCCCTTATACTGGAACGGACAATAACGACTATGTAAACGGTCAAGGCTTTAGTAGTGATGACGACACGCCAGAGGCTGCACTGGCACGGGCGATGACACGCACAGCCATTGACGAAAACTTTAAGCCAAACGATGACCACGAAAAGATGCAGTTCTACTATCACCCAGACCATTTGGGTAGCAGTAGTTACATCACCAACCTTGATGGCGAGGTGGTGCAACATATCGAGTATGTTCCTTTCGGAGAAGTATTCGTTGAGGAGCGCAATAACATTTGGAATACGCCTTATCTTTTCAATGCGAAGGAATTCGATGAGGATACAGGTATGTACTACTATGGTGCGAGGTACTATGAGCCGAGATTGAGTCTGTGGATGAGTACGGATCCGATGGAAGAAAAATATCCGGCGACAAGTTCCTATTGCTTCGTAGCAAATAACCCTATTAAATATTTTGATTTGGATGGCTTACAATTATGGGTTGCTAATAATGAAGCTATGAGTCTTTTATTACATACCTTAGCACCTGAAGATCGAGGGTATGTGGTAAGAGATAAAAATGGATTTATAGATTCTAAAATACTAACAGAAGGTGTAAAACATTCTGTTTCTAACAGTGAAAATTTAAAGTCATTGCAAAAAATTGTCGCTGATCCAGATAACACTGTTCGATTGTATGGATTAGTAGAACAATATGATTTTTTATCGGTTAACAATGAAAAAAAGACTAAGATTTTTGAAGCTCCGAATAGACAGAATCTATATCGAGAACTAATGGAGGGTTTTAGTGGAGATGAATCTATGAAGGCCAAATACAGTGAAACTTTAATACAACAGGGAATTGTAGACGAATATGAATTAACAGGAAATCTCGGTGCAACTTTACGTCCCAAAAGGTTAACAAATGTTTTTCCCGCAGGACAAATGTCCATGTCTAATGATGTCGAAATATACATAAGTTGTAAAGGTACTACAACCTTGGAGCAAGTTAAAACACTTGGACATGAACTATATGGTCATACTCTGTTTGGAATTAGCGGATTAGATCCAAGACATGGAGGAAATACTGGACGACCTGATGGTAATCCTACTTTGGAAAAGCAAATAATTAAATCTGAAATGGAATCAGAAAAGAATTATAATCAATGAGAAGTATTCTTCTTTTATTTATCTCACTAGTAGTAGGCGGTTGCTCCTGCAGTCAACTGTCTACTACTGTGTGTAGCATTGATAGTATTGCTGTGTACATAAATGATACGTTATATATAGCAAAACCATTTGTATCGAAAGATATATCAAAGGAAATAAACAATAAATTTAATTGGTCAAATATACCCAATAATGATCTTGAATGGAGAGGAAAGGTCTATATAGAATTTACTCTGACCCAAACAGGTAGATGTATAGACATTAAGATTTTAACAAGAACTAATAGCAAGTATATTGACACAGAAATAGTTCGATGTATAAGAAGAATAAAATATAATATCCGTTATCGTTCCAAACATAAGGTTAAAGTTTTTGCGATTGTTGATTTACAAGGAGGTCTTGGATAATTTATCATTATGGTATCAAAGAGAAAATAGATAATGCCCCAAATTAGGTGTTGTGAAAATAAGGTACTGATTATCAATGCTATCTGACAAAATGAAAAGTGTGAAGGCTGGAATTAACGCTTTGCTTTCGCATTATTTCCGACATTACAGCATAAGCACATGAGCAAAGATATTTTTTGGGTACTTTAAGCTCCAGATTGGAAGTTATCAAAATTAAAAGAACAACAAATATGGCACGCAAACGACAAGTCACAATAGTGATAGATAACTGTATGACATTAAAACAGCAAGAATATGGCAAACAGACCGTTAGTCCATATATAGATTGCTTGAACTTACCCATACAAGGGTAACAGGCAATACCCATATAAGGGTGTTCATCATTACCCTTACATGGGTATTAAAAGCCGTGAGCAATAAATAGAAAAGAATGACGTTACATAAGTGATAACCATAAACAATTAAGAGTATGATAGAATTTGAAGTAAAATCAAAGACGCAGCCTATCGGCAAGCGAAAGGGGCAGACGGTGTACTTCGCCCAGCCTGTTTCGCAACAGCATCTGACAAACAAGATGGTAGTAGGCCGTATCGTGCGTGAGTCCTCCCTCTCGGCAGGTGACGTGAGCAATGCGCTCATCAGCCTTGGCGCCATCGTGCGTGATGCCCTCTAATTAGGTCAGAGCGTGGATTTGGCAGACCTTGGCTCATTTCGCATCATAGTACCGCCAAAGATGATGGATAGCGAGGCAGAAGTTACCGCCGACAGCCTGAAGGCGCCGAAAATCGTCTTTACGCCAAAGGTAGCCATGCGTAACGCTGCAAAATCTGTAGGACTCCGAGTGGTCAAAAAGAAGAAAGGCGATAACGAAAAGCCTAAAGAGGAAGAAGATCTGAATCCTTAACAGCACATCTATTGCCTAATTGATGTACGCTCAAAACCATAATACACTTAATTTTGCCTCTATGCACAAGCCTATGTGTGTGGAGGGAATAGGTGTGACTTATGCCACACTGTACCGTTTGTCAAGTGCAACGGGTACTTATAGGGGAACGGACAATAAGACGGCTTCTTACACCCTTGCCATGAGCTACGACAACATGCACCGCATCACGAGCAAGAAGCAGCACCTCACGCAAAGTAACGTACAGTTCAACGGCACTCTCAATGCAGGCTATGACCTCACCTACACATATAATAATGATGAGGGCAAGAAGTTCCAACTGGCCAGTGTCCGTGACATCAACTACCGCACGGAAGAAGCGCCGACAGACAGCACGAACATCAACAACGGACACAAGTACGAGTATGACCTCAACGGAAACCTTGTCTATATCAATACCTCTCGTGTAAAGCATGATGGCAAGGAAGATGAAAAGGCAACCGAGCAGAAGTACAAGTGGGATGAGGAAAACCGACTCCTTGCAGCCGATGAGAACGGCTTTGTAAGCAACTATTGGTACGATGCCGATGGCGAGCGTACAGTGAAGACCTCAGGCGAAAACGAAGCCATCTATGTGAACTCCGAGCTCTCTGGTGGCAACACCGGTACGGCACGCTTCAGCCTTTATGTCAGTCCATACCTCGTTGCAGGGCAAGGTGGTAAGTACACCAAGCACATTTACATCGGCTCACAAAGAATCGTCAGCAAACTCGGTGACCTCGCAAGTTATGGCGCAGACCCAAGACGAATACCATACGCAGGCAATGAGGCTGACGGCTTGACGGTAGACTACAAGGCCAAGTACAACCGGCAGCTCCAATCCATCAAGGACAACTACAAGACATTCGACTTGCCATACAACGGTCAGGACAATACCGACTATCTCAATGGCAAAGGCTTTAGCAGTAATGACGACACACCAGAGGCTGCACAGGCAAGGGCAATGGCACGCACAAGGGCTGCAAACGGTAACTTCAAAACAAATGAAGAGTACGAGAAGATGCAGTTCTACTATCATCCTGACCATTTGGGTAGCAGTAGCTACATCACCAACCTTGACGGTGAGGTGGTGCAGCATATAGAGTATGTTCCTTTCGGCGAAGTCTTCATAGAGGAACGCAACAACGTATGGAACACGCCTTATCTCTTCAACGCAAAAGAGTTTGATGAGGAGACAGGTCTGTACTATTATGGTTCTCGATACTATAATCCTCGTTTCAGTTTTTGGTTATCTACGGATCCTATTGAAGAGAAGTATCCCAATATCACAAGTTATTGCTATGTCGCTTCTAATCCTGTAAAATTTATTGACCCTGATGGTAATGATATAGTAATTGCTGGAAAAGAAAGCTCAAGTGTTACTCTTACCACAGATCTCATTGACATTAGAGTCAATGCATCGGCTTTAGGAATAAATTGGGGTGGTAATTATGTGCTCCAAGGAGAAGCTTTGTTAAGTGCCACCTTAGATTTGGTAGGAATCGTAGATCCGAGTGGTGTTGCAGATGGCCTAAATGCTTCATTACAAGCAAAAAATGGGGATTGGGGTGGAGCCTTAATAAGCGCTGCTGGTCTTGTGCCTTATGTTGGTGATATAGCGAAAGTTGGCAAGATAAGCAAAGATGTCAAGATAATTAAAACCGCTATTAATTCTACCAAGGCATCTAAGAGCCTCTCCACCTTGAGAAAGCAAGCTGTTAGAGATGCTTGGAAAGCAGAACAGCAATTAGTCAAAAAGACAGGAAGTGGCACCAGAAATTGGACAAAAGCGGAAAAGGCTGAATTATTGAAAACCGGTAAGGTTAAGGGATAGAAGGTCATCACATTAATAATGTGAAAGATCATCCTGAATTTGCCGGCAATCCCAATAATATTGAATTTGTCAAACGTCCTGAGCATCTTGATGCTCACGGCGGGAACTTCCGCAACGAAACACATGGAGAGTTACTAAACCGAAATCCGAATAAAGATTAACAATTCGGTGTCCTGTTCAGTGATTAAACTGAACAGGATACCGAATCAAACGTTACTCAAATATGAAAGACTATTCAGAAATAAAAGAATTAATCCTAAAATTTTCATTCTTAGGAATAGAAGAGAGTAAATCAACTGGTGCTTTGCTAATTGGCAGAGCACCGCATATTGCGGAAAGTGCGTGGCTGAATCGACTCTATTCACCAATAGACAAAAACGAAATAATAAAAATGGAAGATGGTATTAGCAAAAAGATTCCAACTTCATATGTTGATTTCTTGACCAACTTCTCAAATGGACTCAATATACTTGGGGATACCTTATGTCTATTTGGATATCGTTCTAACTATGTGAGAACTGTTGATTTCTCATGGCAACCATATAGTTTAATTAGTTTTAATAAGTATGATAAGCCTAGAAATTCAACAGAAGAAATGTTGTTTATCGGCAGTTATGATTGGGATGGTTCTCTATTATATATGACCACTGATGAGAAGGTACACTTTTGTAATCGCGATGATTCAACAAGTTTATTTATATGGGACTCTCTTTCATCTATGTTAATCAGTGAACTGAAACGGCTTTATAATATTTTCGATTCTTCTGGTATTCAAATTGATGACACGCAAGCCACCACACCTATTTAATGAGCACTTGATGTTGCGATGAACAACTAACAGAAGAACAACAGTATGGGAAACGGCAATCTTTGGCGAGTTACATATTCCTACAACCTCGGCGGGCAGCTCACCCACGTGCGTGGCTACAAGTCCTACGGCTACGACTATGTGAACAAGATTGGCTACGACAAGTTTGAGCAGCGCACTTATCTCAAATACTGTAACGGAGCGGAAACGTTCTACAGTTACGACCCACAGCGCCGCAGACTACAGAACCTTGCAGTCAATGCAGGTGGCAAGACCATCATGGACAATGCCTACGGTTATGACGTGGTGAGCAACGTACTTTCTGTTGTCAATAAGGCGGCAATTCCGGAAAAGGGCAAGGCAGGCGGACAGATGAGCCACAGCTACACTTATGACCCACTGTACCGTTTGTCAAGTGCAACGGGTACTTATAAGGGAACGGACAATAAGACGGCATCTTACACACTTGCTATGGGCTATGACAACATGCACCGCATCACGAGCAAGAAGCAGCACCTCACGCAAAGTAACGTGCAGTTCAACGGTACCCTCAATGCAGGCTATGACCTCACCTATACATACAATAGTGATGAGGGCAAGAAATTCCAACTGGCCAGTGTTCGTGACATCAATTACCGCACGGAAGAGACCCCGACGGACAGCACGAACATCAACAACGGACACAAGTACACCTATGATGCCAACGGAAATCTTGTCTATATCAACACCTCTCGTGTAAAGCATGATGGCAAGGAAGACGACAAGGCAACCGAGCAGAAGTACAAGTGGGATGAGGAAAACCGACTCCTTGCAGCCGATGAGAACGGCTTTGTAAGCAACTATTGGTACGATGCCGATGGTGAGCGTACAGCAAAGACGAGTGGCGAAAACGAAGCTATCTTTGTCAACTCCGAGTTCTCGGGTGGTAACACGGGTACGGCACGTTTCTCGCTCTATGTCAGCCCATACTTGGTGGCAGGGCAAGGTGGTAAGTACACCAAGCATATCTACATCGGCTCACAAAGAATCGTCAGCAAGTTAGGTGACTTGGCTTCTTATGGTGCAGACCCAAGACGAATACCATACGCAGGCAATGAGGCTGATGGCTTGACCATCAACTACAAGGACAAGTACTATCAGCAGTTGCAATCCATCAAAGACAATTACAAGACGTTCGATTTGCCATACAACGGTGTAGACAATACCGATTATGTCAATGGCAAAGGCTTTAGTAGTGATGACGACACGCCGGAGGCAGCACAGGCAAGGACTATGAATGCCAGCACACGTGCTGCTGTAGATAATAATTTCCATGACAAGGACAATTATGAAAAGATGCAGTTCTACTACCATCCTGACCATTTGGGTAGCAGTAGTTACATCACCAATCTCGACGGTGAGGTATCGCAGCACATTGAGTATGTACCATTTGGTGAGGTGTTCATCGAAGAGCGCAACAACACATGGAACACACCTTATCTTTTCAATGCCAAGGAGTTTGATGAGGAGACGGGATTGTACTACTATGGTGCAAGGTATTATGAGCCAAGGTTGAGTCTGTGGATGAGTACGGATCCGATGCAGGAAAAATATCCAAATATTAGTACTTATTTGTATTGTCATGGTAATCCTTTAAAATATATAGATCCTACAGGAATGGATGATATTTTTGATGAAGAGGGACATTTTATTAAGGATACAGGCAAAGGTTCCAATGTTATTATTGAAAATAGACAGCAACAACAAGCTATGTTATCATCATTTGATTATAGCAAAGGAAATGATTCAAATAGAAAAATGCTTAAGAATGTTACCGCGTATTATTTATCAAAAAGTGATAAGAAACAGTTTGATATTAGAATAGCAGAAACAAAACCAGAAGAGCCTAAAGGAGCTGTTTTAGCTAATGTTGCTGGTACATCTAAATATTATGTTCAGTTGGATAATGGAAAAATTAACCCAACATTAGATAATAAATATGACTTTTGGAGTATAACGTATCACGAAAGCCTACACAGGTCTGATTCTCGTACACATGGTGGAACAGTAGGAGAAGTTGAAGCTATTTTACAACAAACAAAGCATGAGGCCTGGAATAAAGTTTCCGATAGTTATTTAAATTCTCAGGCAACTTATGCTAAAAATAGTTTGCAACTGGCACTTCATAATCTATCTGAGAATCAAATTAATGGTTATATAAATAGATTAAATAATGCTTTCATGGGATCAGCCTCTTTCTCCTATGAAAAAAAGACTCATGAAATAAATTTCAATTTATCAATACAAGAAGTTATTATTAAACCTCAATAATGATATGAAGGGGAAGTTATTTAATTCAATATTTGGAATAATATTCTTTTATTTTACATCTTGTAGTTCTGGAATAGCAATTAGGAATCTACAAGACAAGCAATCCTTTCATGCAAGAATTATAGGATTGCTGACAGATGATAGTATTAAATATTGGAAATCTACGGAATATCCATTTTCCATAGAGTTTAATAAAAGAGAGAATCAATTTAGGACATATGATAAAGAAGGAAAGTTGATGATATCATCTCAGCAGGATGCAATGTTCTCTAAAAAGTTCGAGTTGCATAATATGACAATTTCTATTTATTATGTAATCCCAAATGAAAATCACTCTTTATACCTCAAATATGATATAAAGAAAATTTCAAAAGATACTTTATTATTAAATAATGGGATACGAAACCTAATTTTTGTTAAAGATGAAAAAAGCCACATTTAGCGCACACACTTACGAATTTAACGGGGTAATCTGATTATTACGAGAACACTTCGGAACTTTATGCTCCAGATTGGGAGTTGAGTTTCTATGGCCGCATTGCAGAAATCGGGAAGAATGACGTTAAATGATTGATAACCATAAACAAAATGGTGGCATATCGCATCATGCTTGCCCCCTCTTGTTTGGTGATTGATAACCCATGCAAACGTATTCAACAACCCATACAAACATGGTCAACAACCCATGCAAATAAGCGAGCAAACTCAATGGGTCATTAAGTTGTTGTTTAACAGATAGTTATATGGTCTATCTAATAGATTATTATCTCAATGCCAAGGCAGGCACCATCATGGACAATGCCTACAGCTATGATGCTGTGAGCAACGTACTCAGCGTAAAGAGCAATGCTCCACTCCCGCAGAGTGGTAAGGCAGGTGGACAGATGAGCCACAGTTATACTTATGACCCACTGTACCGTTTGTCAAGTGCAACGGGTACTTATAGGGGAACGGACAATAAGACGGCATCTTACACCCTTGCCATGGGCTATGACAACATGCACCGCATTACGAGCAAGAAGCAGCACCTCACGCAAAGTAACGTACAGTTCAACGGCACGCTCAACGCAGGCTATGACCTCACCTACACATACAATAGTGATGAGGGCAAGAAGTTCCAACTGGCCAGTGTCCGTGACATCAATTACCGCACGGAAGAGACCCCGACAGACAGCACGAACATCAACAACGGACACAAGTACACCTATGATGCCAACGGAAACCTTGTCTACATCAACACCTCCCGTGTAAAGCATGACGGCAAGGAAGACGACAGGGCAAGTGAGCAGAAATACAAGTGGGACGAGGAAAACAGACTCCTTGCAGCCGATGAGAATGGTTTTGTGAGCAACTATTGGTATGATGCCGACGGTGAGCGCACGGTGAAGACCTCAGGTGAGAACGAAGCTATCTTTGTCAACTCCGAGTTCTCGGGTGGTAACACGGGTACGGCACGCTTCTCGCTGTATGTCAGCCCATACCTCGTTGCAGGACAGGGCGGCAAGTACACCAAGCATATCTACATCGGTAGTCAAAGAATCGTTTCTAAATTGGGCGACTTGGCAAGCTATGGTGCAGACCCAAGAAAGATTCCTTACGCAGGTAATGAGGCAGATGGTGTGAAAGTGGACTATAAGACAAAATATGGCGAGCAGTTGCAGGCAATTAAAGATAATTATCGTACCTTTGAGATCCCCTACAACGGTCAGGACAATACCGACTATGTGAACGGCAAGGGTTTCTGCTGTGACGACAACACCCCCGAGGCTGCACAGACAAGGGCGATGGTCAGAACAAGGGCAGGTGAAGGCAGTGGTGCTAACGAAAAGTTGCAGTTCTACTACCACCCCGACCACTTAGGAAGCTCCAGCTACATCACCAATCTTGACGGTGAAGTGGCACAGCACATCGAGTATGTGCCGTTCGGTGAGGTGTTCATAGAAGAACGCAACAATATGTGGAATACTCCTTACCTCTTCAATGCAAAGGAGTTTGATGAGGAGACAGGTATGTACTACTATGGTGCAAGATACTATGAGCCGAAGTTGAGTTTGTGGATGAGTACGGATCCAATGCAGGCAAAGTATCCTCATATTAGTACATATTGTTATACTTTTAATAATCCAATTAAGTTTATTGATCCAAATGGTAAAGATTCTTATTATAACGAAGCAGGCGAATTCCTTTTCAAAAATAAAAGAAAAACTGATATTATTTATGTTGTATCAGGCTATAGTTTTATTAAGAAATTAAAGGATGGTACAAAGGTTTTTAGCCTGAAAAATAGAAGAACGTTAGAAAAGTCAGATCTTTCTGCAAAAGCATATTCTAAAATATTTACTAATGTTCTAAAACGAAAAGGTTTTGATACAAGAAAATTGTATAATGGTCAGGTTTCTGTAAACAAATTGTATGATAAATATGATAATGATAGTAGAAGAATAGAAACATATGCAGAAGATTATAATGTTAGTGGCAATTTTTTGTCATATGACCCAAGACGTGAGAGAGGAGTTGCTCCTGCTGTTACAAAGAAAATAGGAGGAAAAATAGAAGTATGTGTAAATGTATATCCAGTTGGTTATGAAGAGAAAAACTATGTCTCTACAGAATCTAACATAGTAAATTTATTAGGAATACATGAATTTACATGGCATGGAGTAAAAGGTTTGGGTAGCAGTCAGCATTATAGGATTCTTAAAGCACAACGTCAGAGTCCTTCATGGCAAACAACTTCTCCTCAGTTTAAGAGTTTGTATGATAACTTAGAAAAGAATAACGATGAATATAAAAAACCTTAGTTATAATGTAATATTTTGTTACTTCTTTAGTTTGGTCGTAATTTCTTGTAATCTTCATTCCTCTCATCCTATATTAGAAGCATATTTATATAGAGTAATAGACAATTACCCCCAAAAAGAAAGTGGGGGTAATTGTCAACTTCCTAATTATACTCGATGGATACAAATGGAATTTGGTGTAAAAAATAATACAAAAGATACTTTATTTCTTCCTATTAGTATAGTAAATGGTTATAATTCGTTTCATTCAAAAATAGTTCTAAAGGAAGGTAATAAAAAATATAAAGAAAGCATTGATCAACGACTCATGTATGGAAAGAATGATGCTATATTGGCTCCAGGAAACCATACAACCATAAAAATATTATTATATGATACTGACCTTAAAAGAATGGGAATACAGCAGACGATTTCATCTAAACAACTTATAAATCGTATTTCTTTTATATTTTATTCTAATCAAAAAGATTTCTTTTATTACAAGATTCCATTTATTATGTTTTATAATAGTAATAAACAAAATAAAATAGATATAAAGGATATTGAAGAGGAAACAAAGCAATCGTGGGATGTTAATTGTGATAGTATAAACAAAATCGTTTATGCTTTTTACAAGAGTGGAATGATAATAAATCCTATAAAAACTGGTAACACTTCAAATCGGGAGTTATTAAAATAATCATCTGATTATCAATGTGATTTTTAAAAGATTAGACGTAAAGGCAGGGAAAGATTCTCTGTCTTTTGCTATATTTGTAGTCCAAAACAAAGACAAATGAATATACGAGAACGCTTCGGCACATTACGTCCAGATTGGAAGTAAAAAACTCAAGTTTTCAACACTAAACAAGAGTTTTATAAAATGATTGACTAATTTTGTACTTGCTGGTTGACTCTACGAAACAACCATTTAGTGTTAAAAACAACTTTTTTACTCCTAAGTGATGAGCATGTCGGAAAATATTCGTAACTTTGCACTCCAAAGTATAATTATGCGTGATTTAGAGCCATTTAAGATTGACTTGAAAGCTTTGACCGATCAGGTTGTGACCTATGCGTTTGAGCTTGACGATGCGTATTTTGAAGCCATTGAGGCTCCTGATATTCAAAAAGGCAATCTTTCTGTCGCACTGTCCATACGCAGGATGGCCGGCAGTTTTGAGCTGTCTTTCCATATCCAAGGGTTCGTCATCGTGACCTGTGACTTGTGCCTTGATGAAATGCAACAACCCATCGATACGGTAAACACGCTCATGGCGAAATTTGGCGAAGAATACTCAGACGATGATGACCTAATCGTAGTGCCAGAGCGCGAAGGCGTGCTCGACATCTCGTGGTTCATCTATGAATTTATAGACCTAAGCGTCCCCATCAAGCATGTGCATGCACCTGGAAAATGCAATGCTGTGATGACGAAAAAGCTGCAAGAGCTTTCGGCTACCCGAAGTAGTTTGGAGGACGGTGAAGAACCTGTGAATTCGTGCTGGGCTGGATTAGAAAAATTAAAAACAATAATTAAAGATTAAAAGAAAATGGCACATCCTAAAAGAAGACAGTCGAAGACTCGTACACTGAAAAGAAGAACCCATGATAAGGCCGTAGCTCCCACGCTGGCACTTTGCCCTAACTGTGGCGCATACTATGTTTACCACACTGTTTGTCCTACTTGTGGATATTACAGAGGTAAGGTTGCGATTGAAAAGGAAGTAGCTGAATAATGGAAAGAA
This sequence comes from Prevotella sp. BV3P1, assembly GCF_000479005.1. Classification (GTDB taxonomy): domain Bacteria; phylum Bacteroidota; class Bacteroidia; order Bacteroidales; family Bacteroidaceae; genus Prevotella. The sequence goes on from NZ_AWXC01000048.1 coordinate 14,666, forward strand.
TCAACGCGATTATAACCGGCGTTGGGGGATACGTTCCTGACTATGTTCTCGATAATGAGGAACTCTCACGAATGGTTGACACCAGCGACGAATGGATTACTACTCGTGTTGGTATCAAAGAACGCCGCATCCTGAAGGAAGAAGGCCTCGGAACCAGTTACTTGGCACGTAAGGCTGCCAAGCAGTTGATTCAGAAAACCGGGGTAGATCTCGATACGATAGACGCGCTCATCGTTGCAACGACAACGCCCGACTACAAATTCCCCTCCACGGCATCCATCGTGTTAGGTAAGTTGGGGTTGAAAAACGCTTTCGCCTATGATTTGGAAGCAGCCTGCTGCGGTTTCATGTATGCATTGAGCACGGCATGCAGCTTCGTGGAGAGTGGGCGTTGCAAGAAGGTGATTGTCATCGGAGCGGACAAGATGTCATCGCTCGTTGATTATCAAGACCGACAGACATGCGTGCTCTTCGGCGACGGTGCAGGTGCCGTTTTGGTGGAAGCATCCGAGGACGGAGAGCTGGGTATGCAGGATATGTTCTTCCGTACCGACGGCATAGGACTGCCGTTCTTACACATGAAGGCCGGTGGCAGCGTTTGTCCAGCCTCACACTTCACGGTGGATCATCATCTGCACTACCTCTATCAGGAGGGGCGTTCGGTGTTCCGCTATGCGGTGACCGACATGAGTAATGACGTGGTGGAGATTATGAAGCGTAATAACCTTTCGGCAGCTGATGTGGATTGGGTGATACCTCACGAGGCTAACTTGCGCATCATCGAGGCCGTGACCAAGCGCGCTGAGCTTCCGATGGACAAGGTGGCTATCAACATTCAGCACTATGGCAATACCAGTGCCGCAACCATTCCGTTGGCTCTTTGGGACTATGAAAGCAAATTGAAGAAGGGTGACAACGTCATCTTCACAGCTTTCGGGGCCGGATTCGTACACGGAGCTTCTTTCTGCAAGTGGGCTTACGATGGCGCTGACGCCGTGACGAGGAAATAACGAATTGTGAAATTCCAGAATAAGAAAGCGCATCCTTTCCACGTAAAGAATGCGCTTTTTTCTTCTCAAACAAGTAGCAGCTTATGCACAAGGCAGGTTTTGTAAACATTGTGGGCAACCCAAACGTGGGCAAGTCGACGCTGATGAACCAGTTGGTGGGCGAGCGTATCTCCATTGCGACGTTCAAGGCCCAGACCACCCGGCATCGCATCATGGGAATCGTGAATACCGACGACATGCAGATTGTGTTCTCAGACACTCCGGGCGTGTTGAAACCCAATTACAAGATGCAGGAATACATGTTGGCTTTCTCTGAATCGGCTCTGGCCGACGCTGATATCCTGTTGTATGTAACCGATGTGGTGGAGGATCCGGAGAAGAATGCCGACTTTCTTGAAAAGGTGAGGACGATGACCATTCCGGTTATCTTGGTCATCAACAAGATTGACGCGAGCAACCAAAAGACCGTTGGCCAACTGGTGGAGAAGTGGCATGCGCTGCTGCCCAATGCCGAGATTCTTCCCATTTCAGCTGCTAATAAGTTTGGTGTGGACATGCTGCTCAAACGCATTCAGGAACTCCTACCCGACAGTCCTCCTTATTTCGACAAGGACCAACTGACTGATAAGCCTGCCAAATTCTTTGTCAGTGAGATTATCCGCGAAAAGATTTTGCTGTATTACGACAAGGAGATACCTTATTCGGTGGAGGTGAGGGTAGAGCAATTCAAGGAGTCGGCCAAGCAAATTCACATCAACGCAGTGATCTATGTGGAGCGCGAATCGCAGAAAGGCATCATCATCGGGCATCAGGGCGTGGCGCTAAAGAAGGTTAGCACCGAGGCTCGCAAGACCTTGGAGAAGTTTTTTGACAAGAAGGTGTACCTCGAAACCTTTGTCAAAGTAGATAAAGACTGGCGCAGCTCGCAGAAAGAACTTAGTAGTTTCGGGTATAATCCGGAGTGAGGGGAGCCTCCCCCAGCCCCTCCGAAGGAGGGGAGCGGACTATTGAGGAGAACGATGTGACATGCTCCCCTCCTTCGGAGGGGTTGGGGGAGGCTTTAATATAACTCTCTTTGGCACACTCCCCTCCTTCGGAGGGGTCGGGGGAGGCTTTAATATAACTCACTATGACACACTCCCCTCCTTCGGAGGGGTTAGGAGAGGCTTTTTTTTCAATATGGCAAAATTAGTAGCAATCGTTGGACGTCCCAATGTAGGTAAGTCCACATTATTTAACCGTTTAACACAGTCGCGCAAGGCGATTGTAAGTGATACTGCCGGTACCACCCGCGACCGTCAGTATGGAAAATGTAGTTGGAACGGACGTGAGTTCTCCGTGGTGGATACCGGAGGCTGGGTGGTCAACTCGGATGATGTTTTTGAAGACGCCATTCGCAGGCAGGTTATCGTGGCTACCGAAGAGGCCGACCTGGTGCTCTTCATGGTGGATGTGCAAAACGGATTGACCGACTGGGATGCCGACGTGGCGCAGATTTTACGTCGAACAAAGCTGCCCGTCATCCTGGTGGGTAATAAGGTAGACAACAGTGCCGAATATTATACGGCGGCCGAGTTTTATCGGTTGGGCCTGGGCGAGCCACAGTGCATCAGTGCAGCCACAGGTGGCGGTACGGGTGATTTGCTGGATTTGGTGCTGGAAAAGCTCCCGGCTGATGAGAAGGAAGCGCTGGAAGAAGACATCCCCCGCTTTGCTGTCGTGGGTCGACCCAATGCTGGCAAGAGCAGTCTTATCAATGCCTTCATTGGTGAGGATCGTCACATCGTGACCGAAATAGCCGGCACCACGCGGGACAGCATCTACACGCGGTTTGACAAGTTTGGATTTGATTTCTACCTGGTTGACACAGCCGGCATCCGTAGAAAGAACAAGGTTTCGGAAGATCTTGAGTTCTATTCGGTGATGCGCAGTATCCGCAGCATTGAGAATAGTGACGTGTGCATCCTCATGATTGATGCCACACGAGGCATTGAGTCCCAGGACATGAACATCTTCCAGCTCATTCAGAAAAATAACAAGTCGTTGGTGGTGGTGGTCAATAAGTGGGACTTGGTGGAAGATAAGGATCACAAGGTTATCAAGACCTTCGAGAACGCCATCCGTGAGCGTATGGCGCCATTCACCGACTTCCCCATCATCTTCGCTTCTGCCCTCACCAAACAGCGCATCTTTAAGGTGCTGGAAACGGCCAAGCAGGTGTACCTCAACCGTAAGCTGCGCATCGGAACATCCAAGCTTAACGAGGTGATGCTTCCCATCATCGAGGAAACACCGCCGCCATCCATCAAGGGAAAGTACATCAAGATAAAATATTGCACGCAGTTGCCTAACACGCAGATTCCTTCGTTTGTGTTTTATGCCAATCTGCCTCAGTATGTCAAGGAGAACTATCGTCGGTTCCTGGAGAACAAGATTCGCGAGAACTGGACGTTGACGGGCTGTCCCATCAACGTGTTTATCCGGCAGAAGTAATTTTGTTATAGGGAGTTATTGGGAGTAAATAGGGAGTTAAATGGAGTTAATGGACGAATGTTTTTTTAGTGGGGGTTAATGAGGATGTTAATTGGATTTAATGGACAAATGACTGCTAACTCCCCCGTAACTCCAGTTACCTCCTGCTAACTCCTCTGAATAAAATATCTAATGTCCGCTAACTCCCCCATAACTCCTGTTACCTCCCGTTAACTCCCTGTTAGATGATTATCTCCCACTAACTACTTGTAAAAAATAGCTGTAAAATGAAAAAACTTCTCTATCTGTTTGTCGCCATGGTGATTGTCGCCTGTACATCTTCTCTTGATGAAGGCGAGGTAGCCGCACGCGCAGCCAAGGAATATTACGACTATTTGATTCAAGGCAATATTGCCTCGTTCGTGGACGGGCACTATCGTCCCGATAGCATTCCTGACACCTATCGGGAACAACTCATCACCAATACTAAGATGTATATGAACCAGCAAAACGAAGAGCATCGAGGCATCAAGGACATTCGTATCGTAGATACCAAGACCGACATGCAGAAACATGCTGCCAACGTGTTCTTAGTGCTTAGTTTCGGTGATAGCACCAGTGAAGAAATTGTGGTTCCGATGGTTGAAAGTGGTGGCGTGTGGTACCTTAGATAAACAACAACCTCACTCTTCTCTTGCCCTTCGTTCTTCGTCAATGAGTTGGAAATCTTTTTTGCGGAGGATGAAGTTGCTTCCTAAGTATTTTTCTCGTACAATTTTATTGTCGGCAAGTTCTTCCGGTGTGCCGTGGAACAGGATTTTTCCCTCGAACAACAGATAGGCGCGGTCGGTGATGGTCAGCGTTTCTTGTACGTTGTGGTCGGTGATGAGGATGCCGATGTTACGGTATTTCAGTCGCCATACAATGTGCTGGATGTCCTCCACGGCAATGGGGTCGACGCCGGCAAACGGCTCATCGAGCATGATGAACTTGGGGTCGATGGCCAGGCAGCGGGCAATCTCCGTGCGTCGGCGCTCACCTCCCGACAGTTGGTCGCCCTTGTTCTTGCGCACTTTGTTCAGTCTGAACTCGTTAATTAGGCTCTCCAACTTGTCTAACTGCTCCTGACGGGATAGCTTGGTCATCTCCAGAACCGACAGGATGTTGTCCTCCACGCTCATCTTCCTGAACACGCTGGCCTCCTGTGGCAGGTATCCAATGCCGGCCTTTGCGCGCTTGTAGACGGGATATTCGGTAATCTCTTCCTCGTTGAGATACACATGTCCTTCGTTGGGAATCACCAGTCCTGTGGTCATGTAGAACGAAGTGGTCTTTCCCGCACCATTGGGTCCCAGCAGACCAACAATCTCTCCTTGTCGCACATTGTAGCTCACCTTGTTGGCAACCGTACGCTTGCCATATCGTTTTACCAGTCCTTCGGTACGCAGTACCAAGCTTTCGCTTTCCTGTTGTGGCACTTCCGTTTCTCTTTGCTCGTTCATGAATGCTGTATCTTGATTTTTACTCACTTTGTTAGGCGCAGCCTATCTTTTGCAAAGATAGAAAAATTTATCAGAATAGAAAGGGAGTTCCTGTTGGTTTGTTGCTTGTTTTTGAAAAAGGGTCAGCAAACAGCAAGGGGTATTCGCTGTCTGTCAGACCAGTGAATACCCCTTGTAGGTTATGATGTCAAGCGTAAGGCTTAGAAGTTGGCAGCGCCTTGCTTGTCCCACCAAACGCGAGTTCCGCCAATGTCACCTTTGAACTTGGAGCTTGAATTCTCTTTGTTGAGTAATTCGATGCCCTTTTGCAGTTCGGCATTGTTGGTGTTTTCGTATTTGATGCACCCTTAGAAAGTCTTGCAAATTTGACATCAGTAAGTACTTATATGCGCAAAAACAAGATTCTTATACGCAAAAAAGAATCCATTGGATAAAAATATTGCCTAATTTTGCAAAAAACAATTAAATATTAACCTTATCTAAATTATAAAATTATGGCAATAAAAATGAATCAAACAAATGACTCGTGTTCCATACAGTTTGGGCGCATTCTGAGTCTATGTGTATTTTTGCTGTTGTGGTACATTCCCTTAGGTGCACAGCAAATTATTCCCATTCGTGGAACTGTTTTTAGTGCTGACGACAAGGAGCCGCTCACTGGGGTTAGTGTCCATGTGGAGGGGGCTTCTGCAGGAGCCGTGACCGATATTGATGGGAACTTTGTGTTAAAGACCGCACTTCCTGCAAGATTGAAATTTAGTTATGTTGGATTTCAGACGGCCACCATCGAAGTGCAGGAGAACAATCCTGTAAAATTATTCATGAAACCAGATACCCACTCTTTGGACGAAGTGATGGTAGTAGGTTATGGAGTTCAAAAGAAAAAACTTGTTACCGGCGCTACAGTCCAGGTGAAAGGTGACGATATAGCAAAGCTAAACACTGTCAATGCTCTTGGCGCACTACAGAGCCAATCACCAGGTGTTAATATTGTTTCCAGTTCGGGCATGCCTGGTGAAGGTTTTAAAGTGACCATTCGCGGATTGGGTACTACAGGATCTTCTGAACCGCTTTATATCATTGATGGTGTTACGGGCGGCGATATCAATGCGCTCAATCCAGGTGATATAGAATCTATTGATGTACTCAAGGATGCTGCTTCTGCTGCTATTTATGGAAGTCGTGCTGCTAATGGCGTTATCCTTGTAACTACCAAGCAAGGACTTAAGGGTAAGCCACAGGTAACTTATGATGGTTATATTGGATGGCAGAATGTATACAGACAGCCTGATCTTCTTAACGCACAAGAATATGCTAAAATTATGAGTGAGGCACGCTATATGGACGGGCTTTCTGATTTTGATTATCAAGCACTCGTTCCTGATTGGTCCATGATAAAAAATAATGAATGGAATGGAACAAATTGGATGGACGAAGCAAGAAATAAAAACGCATTGGTGACAAACCATGGAATTAATATCATAGGTGGCAGTGATTTGTCTACATATTCACTCGGCCTTTCATATACAGAGCAAAACGGAATCATTGGCAAGCCAGTTTCTCCAAAATATGACCGCTACAATGTGCGTCTAAATTCCGACCATAACCTTATTGTATCGGGAAAGCTCAATATATTAAAAGTTGGAGAAAACCTTACCTACTCCTATTCAGAGCGCAGTGGCATCCGAATCGGTGATATGTGGAGTAATGACATTCGCAATCTTTTACATACAAGCCCATTCCTTCCCAATTTAGATAAGGATGGCTCCTCATACCATTATGCTATTCCTTGGGAGTCTCGAGAGCCAAACCCTATCGGTTTGATGGATTATGTAGGAGGGCAAAACGTTTCCAAATCACACTGGCTGCAAGCAAATCTATATGCACAGTTAGAACCTGTCAAAGGTCTTCGCATAAAGACCAATTTCGGGTACAAATTTAATGCGAACAGCAATCGCAGCTTTGTCCCAGTTTATAAACTAGCAAGTAATAATTTTGCCTCAGAAAGCCAAGTGACCCAAGGAGCAAGTATTGGAACGTCTATTCTTTGGGAAAATACGCTGAACTATAACACGAAAATAAAATTGCATACCATAGATGCTCTTCTTGGTCAATCGATTGAGAAGAACAACATGGGCGAATCAATCAGTGGCACCAACTTTAATTCTATATTCCCAGATTACAAACATGCCTATCTAAACAATACTCCTGTAGTAACGGGACGCACAATCTTGGCAGGAGCTCCATGGGGTAATAGTCAGTTGGCGTCATTCTTCGGTCGTATCAATTATGACTTCAATGGCAAATATATGGCTACTGCAGTAGCTCGAGTTGACGGCTCTTCTAATTTTGCACGTGGGCACAGATGGGGGTTCTTTCCTTCAATATCAGCAGGATGGATTATAACAGAAGAACCGTGGATGAGACCAGTACGGGGATGGATGGATTATCTAAAATTACGAGCCAGTTGGGGACAAAATGGCAATCAGGAAATCCCAGCTTTCCAATACCTTTCAACGATCTCTTTCGCTGGTTCTGATTATGTTTTCGGTCCTGATAAGAGTGCTATTCGCAAAGGAGCCTATCCTGACATTCTGGCTAATGAGAATCTAACATGGGAGACTTCCGAGCAGCTGAATCTGGGCTTAGATGCTCATCTCTTTAATAACCGACTTGCACTAATCTTCGATTACTACATAAAAACCACTGTAGATTGGCTCGTGGTAGCTCCTATTCTCGATAGTTATGGCACCGGAGCTCCTTATATAAATGGTGGCGACGTTCGCAACAGTGGCGTTGAGCTTGCTCTGAATTGGAATGACAATTTGGGTAAATTAAAATATGGAGCGAGTTGGAATATGGCATATAATAAGAATGAGGTCACGAGGATAGCCAATTCAGAAGGAATTATTCATGGAGCCAATGACGTACTGAGCAACCAGACCACTGAAATATACCGAGCACAAGTGGGTTATCCGATAGGATATTTCTATGGTTTTAGCACAGCGGGGATATTCCAAACCGAGGAGCAAATCAAAGCTTACCACGGAGCGAAACTTGAAGGAACTCGGCCTGGAGATGTTATTTGGGTAGACAGAAATGAGGATGGCGTCATAGATGAACATGATCAGGGAATGATTGGTAACCCACATCCTGATGTGACGATAGGACTCGGTCTTACAGCATCGTATAAAGGTTTCGATTTCAGTGCAACTCTGCATGGAGCCTTTGGGCAACAAATCATGAAATCATATCGCTCATTTGTCGATTATGCCAGACAAAACTATACATCAGAAATTTTTGGTCGCTGGCACGGACCTGGCACGTCAAACCGACTGCCTAGGTTAACTACTGGTACATCTACTAACTGGCAGTTTGTATCAGACCTATATATGGAAGATGGAGATTATCTGCGCTTACAGAATATCACCTTCGGATATGATTTTAAGAGCTGGTTTAAGAATTTGCCTTTAGAACAGCTTCGTGTCTACCTTGCCTTCGAAAATCTTTTTACAATTACAGGTTATTCTGGAATGGATCCGGAAGTAGGCTATGGTGGATACGAATCTTGGGTGATGGGTGTAGACATTGGGTCGTATCCCAGTCCCCGCACCATCATGGTTGGTCTTAATGTCAAGTTCTGATAACTTTAACATGCTACTTTCTAATTCTAAAATTAAAAGTCTTAAATTACCTATACAGATGAAAAAAATATTGTTGTTCATAAGCTGCATACCCTTAATCTCTAGTTGTGAAGGATTTCTTGATACTGAAAACCTCACGAAAAAGGACAGCTCAAATTTTCCACAGACAGAAGCTGATATTGAATCAGCCGTAGTATCTATTTATGATGAGTTACGCAAAACAACAGGCGGTGAAGAAGGTCAGTGTTTCTTTATCACTTCTGAGGTCCTCTCTGATGATCGGTTTGGTGGAGGAGGACCTGATGACCGCCGTATAGCTGCTATAGATTTTCTACTTAAGTCAGACGAAAATATGTTTGCCGATCCATGGAAGCAAAACTATAGCGGAATTTTTAGAGCAAACTTCCTTCTTGAGAAATTGAATGCAATCAATGTCAGTGAAGATATTAAACAGCAAGCGCGTGGAGAGGCGTCTTTCCTGAGGGCCTACTTCTATTTTCAATTATGCCAGATGTTTGGAACAGTTCCACTAATAGTCTCAACAAAAGCCGAGAACTTGCCCAGAGCCAAAAAAGAAGATCTCTATGCTCAGATTGGAACTGATCTGAAGACAGCTATTGAGTGTTTGCCAGCAACGCCCTATAGTCCATCAGATGTATCGAAACTCGGCCGCGCCAACCATTGGGCTGCGGAGGGTATGCTTGCACGCGTATTTCTGTTCTATACGGGATATTACAGTGAAAAGAGCATGCCGCTTATTAAAGGTACATTAACAAGAGAAGATGTGATAAAGTACATCGATGATTGTGTGGAAAACAGTGGCTATGGACTTGTTGCAGATTTCCGTAGTCTTTGGCCATATGCAAATGAGTATACAACAAAAAATTATTCATTTGCGAAAGACAACAACTTGCATTGGATTGGAGAATCTGGAAATAACATCGAGAGCATATTTTCCATCAAATACTCAACGCAGGCTTCATGGAACGATGGATCTGCGTATCGTTCAAACAGAGTGTGCCTGTTTATGACTCCACGTGAGGGAGCCGATATGATGAGCAATTTCCCATATGGATTGGGCTGGGGCATTGGTACAGTCAATTCAAGGACCTATTCTGATTGGCCTACAAACGATTTGCGTCGTGATGCTTCGATTATGAGTGTGAACAAAGAAATGCCAGATTACGTTTGGGGCAATGATAAGCAGATGAACGAAACAGGATACTGGCAAAAGAAATATGCAGCGTTCAATTGTATTGATGACGACGGAAGCAGTGTTAACTTCTATATGAAGATGTATCCTTCGTTAGACCCCGACTACCAGCTCAACAACATGCAAGACATCTATGTGCTTCGATTTGCCGATGTTTTACTCATGCAGGCAGAACTTAAGCAAGATGCTGTACCCCTGAACCGCGTTCGTCATCGTGCAGGGCTTGCCGATGTCGCATATTCGGATGAGAATCTGCGCAATGAGCGGCATTGGGAACTTGCGTTCGAAGGATTAAGATATTGGGATTTGTTACGTTGGAATATCGCAGGGGATGTCCTGGACGCAAAACAAAACAATGTAAAAGTTAAGAATAATCTTGTAGATGAGAAGATGAACTTTACTGGAATAAAGGCACGTATTCAGGCAACAAAGGGTGTACTTCCATTGCCCAAAACACAGATAGACCTCTCTAACGGAGTTCTTCTGCAAAACCCAGGCTGGGGTACTGAGAGCTTAAAACCATAATCACTTTACAAAAACTGTTTTTATCATGAAAAGATTCTGTATATTTGCTACATTAACGATTGCCATTTCGTTAGCAGCATGCGACCCGTTGATTGATGACAAACCTATGGGGGCGATATTGTCACCAGAACAGCTTGACATTGAAGTAACTAACATCAAAGAAGGAAGTAATGCCATAGTCCTAAGAAACAACACTTCACGCACGGCCGCCTATTGGGATACAGGCATAGGGTTGTCTACACGTCAATGTGACACCATAATCATGCCATACATTGGTGATGTTAAGGTGAAATTCATAGGTATGTGCGATGGTGGACAGGTAGAAACTGAGCGGTCTGTTCACATCAATCAGATAGATCATCCCATCCAGAAAGAATGGACTTCGTTTGCGGGAAATGGAACAAAAGGTAAAACTTGGACGTGGAATTTTGACAATACGGACCAGGCGGTCTATGGCACTGGTGGCTGGCTTACGCAGGATAATCCTTCATGGGACGTGAAGCCGCTCAGTGAGTTGGAAGACAGGAACTGTTCTCTTGTGTTTGACTTAAATGGCGGAGCCAATGTTACTAAAGTTGATGCAAATGGCAAGATACTTGAGAAAGGAAAGTTCTCTTTTGACATGACAGCCACAAAGAATAACCCTGACAATGGAGAGCAATGGTCAATAGGTCAGCTTACGCTTACTGGAGTCACAATGCTTTCGGGACATGCCTTTTATGATCCTAACAACAAAATCACCACGTTTGAAATACTTAAACTTACTGACGACGAATTGGTGTTATGCTATAACGCGCCAGATGCAGCGGCATGGTCTGATGCCACTTTCTGGATGTTATGCGTCAAATGATAAATAGAAATATTTGAATAAATGAAAATAGGATTAGATGTGGGTGGCACGAATCTACGTGCTGCCCTTGTAAGTAAGCACAGCATTTTAAAAAAAGAGCAAGTGCAATGTCCTGCAGACGGCTCTGTACAAGACGTGGTAGATGCATTATGTGGAATCATTGACAAACTCTTTGATGAGAATATAGAGTCCTTAGGAGCTGGCATACCATCAGTAGTCGACAGCGAGAGTGGCATTGTATATAATACGGCGAACATACCTTCGTGGAAAGAGGTAAGACTGAAGGAGATTCTGCACAAGCGTTACAATGTTCCGGTTGCAGTCGAAAATGATTCTAACTGTTTTGCATTAGGCGTTTCACTTCATGAACAAGATAACAAGTTTAAGCACATGGTTGGGATTACTCTGGGAACAGGACTTGGCTGTGGCGTTGTCATAAATGGAAAATTGTATAGAGGAGCAAATGGGGCCGCTGGTGAGATAGGCTCACTCCCTTATCTGGATAGTGATGTAGAACATTATTGTGGCAGCATGTTCTTTTCTCGCTTCTGCCATAAAACAGCTCTACAGCTCTACAGTTTGGCAAAGAATGGTGATGCCGAGTCTATTGAAAAGTGGCATGAGTTTGGCTGCCACATGGGAAACATGGTCAAGATGGTGATGTTTGCTTACGATCCAGATGCGATTTATTTTGGCGGAGGCATTTCACAAGCGTTCTCTCTGTTCGAGCAATCCATGAATGAAGTGATTAAGTCGTTCCCATATCCGAAATCGACAAAACTTCTACAAATCAGGCCCACCAGATTACAAGATGCGGCACTGTTAGGAGCTGCCAGTCTTATTTAAAATTCAAAAGCAAAAGAATAACCTATAAAACCAATAGACAATGAAAGGAACATTAGTACATATACAACGACACATTGCATTGTTCTCACTACTTTTCTTTCTTGGAGTAACGACTTTGCCAGCTCGCATATTTGAGTTAAAAAATGGATGGATCTTGCAGGGTCGATACAAAGCTACTGTGCCATCAACCATTATGGGTGTATTGACAGACAATGGCGAATACAACGGTATACTTGAAGGAACCGCCTATAAGCAGATAGACCGCACACGGTTTGACAAGCCTTGGACGTACTCCAATACATTCAGTCTCACGGAAAATGATCGGAAGGGGCATGTCTTCTTAAAGCTTGATGGAATCAGTTACCGTGCAAACATTAAACTTAATGGGGGCCTAATTGCAGACACCTCAGTTGTGTATGGCACATATCGTCGCCATCTACTTGATATTACTTCTGTTGCGAAAGAGAAGAACAATCTTCAGATTCAAGTGTATAGGGCTATGCCTGGCGAGCCCAATGCAGGATATGTGGACTGGAATCCAAGACCAGCCGATGAAAGTATGGGAATCATACGGCCAGTGAGTATTGTTACCTGTGGCGATGTGATGTTGACAAGTCCTGCAGTGTTCAGTGAGGTGAACATGGCCACGCTTGACGAAGCTTGGTTGACATTTTCTACTAAAATAACCAATTTGTCCGATCACGAGGTTCATGGTGAAATACATGCATCGTTTGGAGAAGTTGAGTTTACATATCCTATATCTCTACATGCTGGCGAACAACGGCTGTTGACACTTACGCCTGACCAGGTAAAGCAACTACATATAAAAAATCCAAGGTTGTGGTGGTGCCGGGGTTTAGGAACCCCGGAACTATATAAAATGGACCTCACGTTCTTATCCAATGGGAAAATTCAAGACTCTAAGTCCTTCCAGTTTGGCATCCGTCAGGTAGGAGAATATTTCACCTCAGATGGCGACCGTGGATTTACACTCAATGGTAAGCGTGTGCTTATTCGAGGAGGCGGATGGACCGATGATATTTTTATGAGAGATACGCCTGAGACAAATGCAGAGCAACTCTATAAAGTATGTGACATGAATCTTAATGCAATACGAATGGAAAATATTTGGGGAAAGTCGCAAGATATATTCAATCGATGTGACTCTCTCGGTATAATGGTACTTCCTGGTTGGACATGCCATTGGGAGTGGGAAGTATACCTTGGAAAATCCTGTGATGATTTATATGGATGTATGACATCGGAGAATGACATACGTTTGATGACACAATATTTTCATGACCAATTGCTTTGGTTGCGTAACCATCCGAGTATTATTTGCTGGTTTGTTGGGAGCGACAAGATACCTGTACCTAAACTTGAACAGAATTATCAGCGACTACTTCGTAGATTTGATCCCTCTCGCTCGATAGTCACATCTGCAAAGAAATTAGAAAGCCAATTGTCTGGAACCGCAGGCATGAAAATGGAAGGACCATACGACTATGTTGGACCGGCATATTGGTATGCACAGGAGGCTCCAGGCGGCGCGTTTGGCTTTAATACAGAAACTGGCATTGGAGCACAAATTCCACAGAAAGAGTCACTCAAACGTATGATAGGCAAAAATCTATGGCCGATTAACGAGACTTGGGAATATCATTGTACGGCATCTCAAACTTCCATGAATTCTCTTAACCATCTACAGAAAGTCATTTCCTCGCGTTATGGTACGCCAACTACCTTAGACGATTTCTTACACAAGGCAGATTTAGCCAATTATGAGAGTACAAAGGCAATGTTTGAAGCTTTTCGTGTGAACACTCCACGCTCTACGGGCATTGTGCAATGGATGCTTAATTCTGCGCGTCCAGGATTGTACTGGCAACTATACGATTACTACGGGCAGCCAAATGCGTCATATTATTCGGTGAAAAAAGGTAACTCTCCAATACAGTTGATTTATAACTACGCATCAAAAAAAATCATCGCTGTCAATGAGTCGATACTTCCTGCACATGTTCATGCATCCATGAAAATATATTCTTTGGACGGAAGTCTGATCGATGAACAAAATACTGATATTTCTATTTCTGGTCAGAAGCATGAAATCATATTTAATACACCAGAAATAAAGGAAAACGCTTTTCTGTTCTTGAAACTCACCGATGCTAAACACAACATCATTTCCACCAACGAGTATGTTCTTGCAGAACAAATGGATATTTATGATTGGGAAGCTACCGACTGGATAACAACTCCAATAAAAAGGTACGCTGACTATTCCGCTCTTGCAAAACTTGAAAGAGTGAAGCTTAACTTCAAAGCCGAATCAAGTAACAATGTCGAAGGGAAAAGTATCAATATTAGTGTGAATAATCCTAATAAAGTGGTTGCATTACTCATACGACTTGCCCTTACTGATCAGAAGGGGCATCTTGTGTATCCTGCATATTACACAGACAACTTCATCACTTTGCAACCAGGTGAAAATAGGAATATAAGATGCAATCTCCCCAAAGGAGTTGATACCAAAGACCTGAAGTTACAGGCTGACGGGTGGAATCTGGCTGGAATCAGTGAGATAAAAATTAAATAGAAGACCATTACATGATTCGTCTGATATTGCTTATAGATTTCACAGAAACCTACGCCACGGAATTATTACGGGGAATACTTGATTATTCCCAATCTCACGAGCCCTGGGTTATATGTCGTATGCCTCCTTCATACCGTGTTGAGCATGGTATTGAAGGAGTGCTTCAGTGGGCAAGACAATGGAAAGCAGATGCCATCATCGGCCAGTTTAATAACAATGATGATGTAAGTGTCTTTGCTGAAAATGGAATAATAGCACTTGCACAAGATTTTATTCAACGATTCCAGAACATACCTAATATTACGGGGGATTATATAGGCCAAGGCAATTTGGCTGCAGAGTTCTTCATAAAAAAGGGCTTTAGAAGTTTTGCTTTCTATGGCTATGCAAATGCGGTATGGAGCCAAGAACGTTGTAAAGGTTTCTCTGATACTATCAAGTCTTACGGATACCATTCACCTTCTATCTATATAAAGCAGTCACTTGAATATCTGTGGTATTATGACTTGGAACCGCTGGCTGAATGGCTGAGAAAATTACCTTCCTCCACGGCTATTCTAGCCTGCGATGACACACGAGCTAGCGTGATACTTGAAGTTTGTCGGATACTTAGGATCAAAGTTCCTTCAGAAATTGCTGTTTTAGGTGTTGATAATGATGAAATTACATGTACGCTTACATATCCTCTGCTATCGAGTATAAGTCTTGATGTTCGTCGTGCAGGTTACAATACTGCACAGTATATCGACCATGTGTTAAATCATAATTACAAGCGAGTTGACAATATCATGGTGGATTATATGGCAGTAATCGAAAGACAGTCAACTGACATATTTATGACGTCTAACAAGCATATTTTAACCGTTTTATCATTTATACATCAGTTTTATGCAGATAATCTCTCGGTGGACCGCCTTCTCAAACTTGTTCCTATGTCGCGTCGCTTATTGGAGAAAACTTTCAAAGCGGAAACTGGAACTTCCATCCATCAGTATATTTTGGATTTACGCTTTGAACGCATGAAACACAAATTGGTGTCCACAGATACACCAATTGCAGAACTTGCATTATTAACAGGTCTTTCTGATGCCAAGAATGTCGCGCGTATGTTTAAAAAACGAATGGGTATCACTCCTCTTGAATACAGAGACAAGCATCGTTGTGAACATACATGATTATGCATAAAATATTTGTTAGCTTTTAACTCAAATTATAGGAAGAAAATTTGGATTAAAGGGCGTGGATGAAATGAACGACATGCGGAATATACGCAACTGTGGTGATCAATGATTATAAATCTTCTTGCAAAAACACTTTCACATGCTTGGCGTATCTCACTTTGATTTTGAATCAGCCAAGCAGTTGTGGATAATAAGTGAATATGACTGCGTATAAACTGTCGTTTTGATTTTATTAGCAGCGATGGCTATAAGGACGAATCTCGGGAGTATTAATGGCTGCTTGAGAGAAAAACTACAGGGTTTATGGGTGAATGTAGATGAATTTAATTACTTTTGCAAAAGGTATTCAAACTCGCATCAAGAATGATTATAAAGCTGTTGATAACATATCTGACCACTTTCGGTGAGTACTTGATTCTGATGGGGCGCACGTTCAGGCGCCCCGAGCGCATGCGCATGTTTTTCAAACGTTATGTCAAGGAGATGTGTCAGTTGGGTGTCGATTCGATACCACTCGTGTTGTTGATATCGTTTTTCATCGGTGCTGTCATCTGCATCCAGATGAAAGTCAACGTACAGAGTCCGTGGATGCCTCGGTGGACCACGGGTTATGTTACCCGTGAAATCTTCTTATTGGAGTTTGCCAGCGCGTTCATGTGCTTGATTCTGGCTGGAAAGGTGGGGTCTAACATTGCTTCTGAATTGGGTACTATGCGGGCGACCCAGCAGATTGATGCCCTTGATATCATGGGTGTGAATCCGGCCAGCTACCTCATTCTTCCCAAGATAGCCGGATTGATTACCATTATGCCCTTCCTGGTAATCTTCAGCTCGGTTGCCGGTATCATTGGCGCTTACGGTACGGCGTATAGTGGCGTGCTCACTCCAGACGACTTGACGGCAGGTTTACAATATTCGTTTAACGTATGGTTTGTATGGATGAGTATCATCAAGAGCATCGTCTTCGCGTTCATCATTGCCAGCGTTTCTTCTTTCTATGGCTTTTCGGTACAGGGAGGCTCGGTTGAGGTGGGCGAGGCTTCCACGAACGCCGTGGTGAGCAGTTCTGTGTTGGTGTTGTTTGCTGACGTGTTCCTCACTCCGTTGCTGAGTTGAGTTTTTCAAAGTTTCAGAGTTGTTGAGTTTATGATAGAGGTAAAAAACTTAAATAAATCGTTTGGCGAGAAACAAGTATTGCGCGACATCAACGTCCGATTCGAGGATGGGAAAACCAATCTGATCATTGGACAGAGCGGTTCGGGCAAGACGGTTTTGGTGAAGAATATCGTTGGTCTGCTCACGCCCGACAGCGGGCAGGTGCTTTATGACGGGCGTGACTTTGTGGCGATGAGAAAGCGAGAACAGGTGATGATGCGTAGGGAAATGGGGATGGTGTTTCAAAATTCTGCCCTGTTCGACTCAATGTCGGTACTCGAGAATGTGATGTTCCCATTGGATATGTTTTCTACGAAGAACTATCGCGACAGGGTGAAGCGAGCACTTGAATGTCTGGACCGCGTGAACCTGGTGGAGGCGAAAGACAAGGCTCCAGGTGAGCTGTCGGGCGGCATGCAGAAGCGTGTGGCCATCGCGCGCGCCATCGTGCTGAACCCCAAATATCTCTTCTGTGACGAACCCAACTCGGGGCTTGATCCAAAGACCTCGTTGATTATAGACCAATTGCTGTCGGGCATTACCAAAGAGTTTGGCATGACCACCATCATCAACACCCACGACATGAACTCGGTGATGGAGATTGGCGAGCATATCACTTTCATCTATCATGGCCGCGTGGAGTGGGAGGGAAATAAGGATAATGTGGTGAATTCGGATAACAAGAAGCTGAACGGTCTGGTCTTCGCCTCCGATTTGTTCAAGAAAGTAAAGCAGGCCGAAAACGAATGAGGATAAACAGCATTTGGCAGGTTTCTGCAGTATTAGGCTTAAATTGGTGTGTGGTTTTGTCTGCCTCCATTGGACGGAGATATTGAACAAAACGAAAATAGCTAACCTCTCCAAGAAATTTTGCAGCCTTGGATGAATCATCAATATTTAAGCCTCTACTTTTTAGTAGTTCTATTTGTTCTGAAATAGGGAGAGCCAGCTTAGTGTATGATCTTAATGTACTCATAAAAAGCAAAAGACCCGCCCTGGTTCGCTGTTCAAATGGGAAGCGTGGCGGATTCTGTTGCTACAAAGTTATGAACAATCATTGGATAATACAAACTTTTAAGCAAAAAAACACGAAAAAGTTACTTGTGGGCAAAAAAGTAGATGCAACATATTTGCGGCTGTTGCGATAGGCTTGTTGGCAGTTTCATTTGGTGCAATCATATATAGGCTAAGAAGTGGGTTTCTTAAAGCATGTCTTTTAGCCCCTTTATGCAAAGGGTTAAGGCGGTTAAAGCAATGAGTTTGCGTGCTAATCTCCATGAGTTAATAACAGTCTGATTTATAGCTGATTATTTTGCCGCAATTGCGTTAAAAAATCAAATAATTCAGAGTGAAGTTAGGAGATTAGGGTAAAAATGCGTAATTTTGCCATTCATTTGAAAACAACAAAAATAATCATAAATCAAAACTTTAAAGATGAATATTTCATTTGAGAATCCCGACAAGATCAATGGTCAGTTGACCGTGACAGTCGAAGAGTCCGATTACAAAGAGGATGTCGAGAAGACATTGAAAGATTATCGTAAGAAGGCCAACATGCCAGGTTTCCGTCCCGGACAGGTTCCGATGGGAATGATTAAGCGCCAGTATGGCCCCGCCGTTAAGATGGACGTCATCAATAAGCAGGTGGGCAGGAAGGTCTACGATTATATCAAAGAGAACAATATTCCGATGCTGGGCGAACCTCTGGCATCTGAGAAGCACGACGCGGTGGATCTTGAGAAGGATGCTCCTTATACCTTTGTGTTTGATATCGCCGTAGCGCCCGAATTCAAGATTGAACTCAATGGCAAGAACAAGATTGATTATTACAAGATACAGGTTGACGACAAGCTGATTGACCAGCAGGTGGATTCGTTTGCCGCTCGGATGGGCGAGTATGTCAAAGCAGAAACTTTCGAAGGCAATGACATGCTGAAGGGTGACCTGCGCGAGCTCGATGAGCAAGGCAACACCAAGGAAGGTGGTCTGACGGTTGAGGCTGCCGTGTTGATGCCCTCTTATATTAAGGTGGAGGAAGAAAAGAAGAAGTTTGATGGTGCCAAACTGGGTGACATCATCACCTTTAATCCGCGTAAGGCCTACGCCAGCGATGTAGAATTGGCTTCGTTCTTGAAGATTGATAAAGAACAGGTGAAAGACCATGAAGGCGACTTCAGCTATCAAATCACCGAAATCAGTCGTTTCCAAAACCATGCAGTGAATCAGGAACTGTTCGACAACATCTATGGCAAGGACGCTGTGAAGGATGAAAAACAATTCCGTGAGAAGATAGCCGAGGGACTGAAAGCACAACTCGAGGGCGAGAGCGACTACAAATTCTTGTTGGATACCCGTGCTTATGCTGAAAAGAAGGTTGGAAAACTGGAATATCCTGACGAACTGTTGAAGCGTATCATGCGTAAAAACAATCCCGATAAGGATGAGGCGTTTGTAGAAAAGAATTATGACGAGAGCCTCAAGCAGCTCACTTGGCACCTGATTAAAGAGCAGTTGGTGAAAGCACATGATATCAAGGTAGAGGACCAAGATGTCAAAGAAGTGGCGCGTGCTGCCGCTCGTGCCCAGTTCGCTCAATATGGTATGAGCAATGTTCCCGATGAGTATATCGACAATTATGTCAACGATTTGTTGAAAAAGCAAGAGAGCGTAGATGCTTTCATCGATCGTGCAGTAGACACGAAGCTGACACAGGCCTTGAAAAATTCAGTGAAATTGAATGAGAAAGAAATTTCACTGGATGACTTTCAGAAGATGATGGAAGAGAAATAACGTTTTTTCACTTAAAAAACTTCTTGTAACAAGAGGTTATCGACTTTTTTTATTAACTTTGTATAATCGAGGTTTTAAAAAGTGTCGATAACCTCTTTTATATTATAATGAGAAAGGATAAAAACAAAATGAATGACTTTAGAAAATATGCCACTCAACACTTGGGGATGAATGGCATGGTGCTTGATGACGTCATCAAGAGTCAAGCGCGATATCTTAACCCGTATATTTTGGAAGAACGTCAGCTGAATGTAACGCAGTTGGATGTGTTCTCGCGCCTGATGATGGATCGAATTATCTTCTTAGGAACGGAGATTGACGACTATACGGCCAACACTTTGCAAGCGCAGCTGTTGTACCTCGACAGCGCAGACAGTGGCAAGGACATCTCCATCTACATCAATAGTCCTGGCGGAAGCGTCACGGCAGGGTTGGGTATCTACGATACCATGCAGTTTATCTCGTCAGACGTGGCAACCATCTGTACAGGCATGGCGGCTTCGATGGCTGCCGTGTTACTGGTAGCAGGACAGGAAGGAAAGCGTAGTGCCTTGACACACAGTAGGGTGATGATTCATCAGCCGCTCGGAGGCGTGCAGGGACAGGCTTCTGACATCGAGATTGAAGCCAAGGAGATTATCAAATTCAAGAAAGAATTGTTCACCATCATCGCCAATCACTCTCACACACCGTACGAGAAAGTCTACCGAGATTCGGACCGAAACTACTGGATGGACGCAGAGCAGGCGAAGGAATATGGAATGATTGACACGGTGCTGGTTAGGAAACAACAAAAAGGAGAAAATGCCGACGATTAAGAAAAAGTGTAGTTTTTGCGGAAGAAGCGAGCAAGAAGTACGACTGCTCATCACGGGAGCTGACGGATTTATCTGCGAGGATTGCGTTCAGCAGGCTTACCAGATAGCCGTGGCTTCTGGAGCACTGGATGAAGAAGTGGAACAGCACGCCAGTGACCAGCCCTTCAAACTCAAGAAAGTTCCCAAACCACAGGATATCAAGGCTTATCTCGATGAGTACATCATTGGGCAGGATGACGCCAAACGATATCTGTCGGTGGCAGTGTACAACCATTACAAGCGGTTGCAGCAGCCCAAAAATGATGACGGTGTGGAGATTGAGAAGAGCAACATTATCATGGTAGGCTCAACGGGAACGGGTAAGACGTTGCTTGCCAAGACCATTGCTCGACTGCTCGATGTGCCTTTCACCATCGTTGATGCAACGGTGTTTACCGAGGCTGGATATGTGGGTGAGGATGTAGAAAGCATCTTGTCGCGCCTGTTGCAGGTGGCCGATTATGACGTGCCGGCAGCCGAGCGGGGCATCGTTTTCATTGACGAGATTGACAAGATTGCCCGCAAGAGCGATAATCCATCCATCACACGCGATGTGAGTGGCGAGGGCGTGCAGCAGGGACTTTTGAAATTGTTGGAGGGTACCATGGTGAATGTGCCGCCAAAAGGCGGTCGCAAGCATCCCGACCAAGACTATATCCATGTGGACACGAAGAACATCCTGTTTATCTGCGGCGGTGCTTTCGATGGCATCGAGCGTAAGATAGCGCAGCGACTCAACACGCATGTGGTGGGTTACAACTCGGTGCAGAACGTGCGGAACATCAACAAGGGCGACCTGATGCAATATATCTTGCCGCAAGATTTGAAATCGTTCGGACTGATTCCCGAGATTATTGGCCGTCTGCCTGTGCTCACCTATCTGAATCCTTTGGACAGAGAGGCGTTGCGCAAAATCTTGGTAGAACCCAAAAATTCGATTGTTAAACAATATATCAAGCTGTTTGAGATGGACGGAATCAAGTTGACGTTCGCCGAAGATGCGCTCGATTACATGGTTGACAAGGCTGTTGAGTATAAATTAGGTGCGCGTGGTTTGCGCTCTATCGTGGAGTCGGTGATGATGGATGCCATGTTCGAAATCCCCTCCAAGCATGTCAAGAGCTTCAAAGTGACGCTCAAATACACCCAGGAGCAGCTCGACAAGGCTCATCTACAGAAATTGGAATCGGCTTAAACAGCCGCACAATGAAACACAATAGCGATAATCTAAGTCGGATTGTTCGGCGGGGAAGGACCTGATCCCCGCCGAACACATCGGCACTAATGAAACACTATGGCGAAAAAAGTTAATCTTACAGAGAAGTTAAAACTCTACTTTGGCTTTGATTCTTTCAAAGGCGAACAGGAAGCTATCATCAATCACCTTTTGGCAGGTAACAGTGCGTTTGTATTGATGCCAACAGGAGGAGGGAAAAGTTTATGCTATCAACTGCCCTCCTTGCTCATGGAGGGTACCGCCATTGTCATCTCTCCCCTCATCGCCTTGATGAAAAATCAGGTAGATGTCATCAATGGCATCAGTGAGGAAGAAGGCGTAGCCCATTTCCTTAACTCGTCTTTAAACAAGGCTGCCATCCAACAGGTCATGGACGATGTCCGCTCGGGGCGTACCAAGTTGTTGTATGTAGCTCCAGAGTCTTTAAATAAGGAAGAAAACATTGAGTTCTTAAAGACCGTCAAAATCTCTTTTTATGCCATCGATGAGGCGCATTGCATTTCAGAGTGGGGACACGATTTCAGACCGGAATATAGAAACATCCGACCCACCATCAACAAGATAGGCGATGCCCCTGTAATCGCTTTGACGGCAACCGCCACCGATAAGGTGCGCACAGACATCAAGCGTAGCTTAGGAATTGCGGATGCTCGCGAGTTTAAAAGCTCGTTCAACCGTCCCAATCTGTACTACGAGGTACGCCAAAAAGCCTCGGATATCGACCGTCAAATCATCATGTTCATTCGTCAGCATGAGGGCAAGAGTGGCATCATTTATTGCCTGTCGCGCAAAAAAGTGGAAGAATTGTCTGAGGTTTTGAAAGCGAATAACATCAAGGCGGCTCCGTATCATGCAGGTTTGGACAGCGCCACCCGCTCACAAACGCAAGACGACTTCTTGATGGAGCGCATCGATGTCATCGTGGCCACCATCGCTTTTGGCATGGGTATCGACAAGCCCGACGTGCGCTTTGTCATCCACTACGACATCCCGAAAAGTCTGGAGGGATACTATCAGGAGACAGGACGTGCCGGTCGAGATGGCGGTGAGGGCATCTGTGTGGCTTTCTACGCACGAAAAGACCTCAAAAAGTTGGAGAAGTTCATGGAGGGAAAGCCCGTGGCAGAGCAAGACATCGGCCGCCAACTGCTGCAAGAAACGGCGGCTTATGCCGAGTCTTCCGTGTGCCGACGCAAGATGTTGCTACACTATTTCGGGGAAGAATATCGGCAGGACAACTGCCACAACTGCGACAACTGTCTGCATCCCAAAGAGCGGCGCGAGGGCAAGGACGCCCTGCTCATCATTCTCAAGGCCATTGTAGCACTCAAAGAAGAGTTCCGTCAGGGTTATGTCGTTGATTTTGTCATGGGCAAAACCACAGAAGACATCACCTCGCACAAGCACGATGAGCTGGAAGAGTTTGGCTCCGGCGAGGACGAAGACCCCAAGATGTGGAATCCCGTCATTCGCCAAGCACTCATCGCGGGATACATCGAAAAGGAAGTGGAGAACTATGGGGTGCTCAAAGTGACGGCAGCCGGCAAGAAATTCATCAAAAAGCCCGTGTCGTTCATGGTCGCACTGGATACCGAGTTCAGCGATTACGATGAGGTCGAGGCACCAAAGGGCGGAACCGGCGTACTCGATCCGGCGCTCTTCAGTATGCTGAAAAATCTGAGAAAGCAAATGTCGGCCAAGCTGAACCTGCCAAAATACGTCATTTTCCAGGATGCCTCGTTGGAGCAGATGGCTACCGATTACCCCATTACTTTGGAGGAATTGCAACAGATTCAAGGCGTGGGAGCCGGAAAGGCCAAGCGATATGGCCCTAAATTCGTCGAGCTGATCAAGGCGCATTGTGAAGAGAATCACATAGAACGACCCGAAGAGATGCGTGTACGAACGGTAGCTAAAAATAGCATGACCAAGATCAAAATCATTCAGAGCATTGATCTGCAGGTGGCACTCGATGACATCGCCAATGCCTTGGGACTTGACTTCGACGAACTGCTCGACGAGCTGGAAGCCATTGTATACAGCGGAACCAAAATCAACATCGACTATTTTGTGGAAGATGTGATGGATGAAGAGCATGTGGACGAAATCTACGACTACTTCTTGGATAGCGAGTCGGATGGTTTGAAACTGGCCATGGAAGAGTTGGGCGACATATATACCAAGGAGGAGTTGCGCTTGGTGCGCCTCAAATTCATTTCTGATTTAGCCAATTAACACTCTTTCAATCTCCCGTACACTTTTTGTTATTGTTTGTAAGTAATCAAGGCGTTTCACTTCGTGAACAGAGAAAAAGTGAAACGCAAGATGGGAGAAATGAGGAAAATAACGATGGAGGGGCGGTATTCCCACTATTCCTGAAATGATAGGGAGGGTGAGCATGCCGCCCCTTCATGGTATATAGCTGCTCATCGCAGATGCCTTTTTCCCTTCGTGCATCCGCAACGTTCGGTTGCGCTAATTCGAGTCGGTTTTTTAATCGAATGATGATAGATTTGAAAAGCATGGAGTTTGATGGCTAAACTCCATGCTTTTGGCACCTAAAGTCAATGGGTTTAAGCACCAAACTCCATGCTCTTTTCTACGAACCATGTAACATGATGAATACACCATGTAAATAATGCTTTTGTCATGCCCGAAATTAAAGCGTCACAAACAAAACCCTCGTGCTCGTATTCGGTAAGCATTTAGTGAAGATGTAGAGATAGAATGGAGCGATGGAACAAGCAAAAAGGCACGTCAAATCAGTGCCTTTTTGCCTTTTTAAAAGATGTTGAGAAAGCGGTTGTTGCCGCCTTTTAAACCGTTAATTTCTAAACCCAATCGATACAAATGGAAGGGCAAGTCTTAATGAGCTGTGCCAATATTCCCAGTTGTGAACACCATTGCGAATGCGAAGTTCGCTTTTGAGGCCTGCTTTGCTGCAAAGCTGGTGAAGGTTAAAAGAGTCTCCTACATCAGGATCGTCATCTCCGCAATCGAAGAACCAGCGTACTGTGCGCAGCTGCTGCTTTGTTGCTTCATTTGCATTCAACATGAAATCAATTGCAGAGTGGTCACGAACCGATTTGCAGACATAGTATAACTTGTCCTTTCCATGCGGGGCAACTTCTGGTTCTTTGGTGTCCAGCCAAGCACTCATGGCAAAAGACGATGAGAAAAGCTCGGGATGATGCTGGCAGTACACGGTGCTGGCACCTCCACCCATCGAAAGTCCCATAACGGCCCGGTGCGCTTTGTCGGTATAGGTATGATACTTTTTCTCTACGGTAGGCATCAGTTCGGTAAAAAAGAACGTTTCATAGTTCCATCCAGGCATGTTATAGTAGCCATTCCAATGATTTCTTGCATCAGGATGTCCTGCGTTGGGCATAATAATAACCATGGGTACAGCCTCTTGGGCTTTAATCAATTCATCTGCAACCTCTCTCATGTTTGCTTTCATAGCCCAGTCTTTATATGTGCCATACAGACCATGCAGCAAGTAGGCAATGGGATACTTTTGTGATGCTGGCTCATACCCTGTGGGCAGATAGACATTGTATTTAATCGTACTATTCAGCACCTTACTGTGTATGCTGTCGGTAATTACTTTACCAGCCCATGATGGTGCACTCATCCAAAAGATAAAAAATAATAAAAATAACTTTTTCATTGTTATATTGTTTAAAATAGTAATTTCTGGCAGAATCAATTGGTTGCGGGCAAATGCAAAGGTTGTCAGTAGCTATTGATGCCATGCAAAGGTATACATTTTTTCCTTTTCCAGATAGGAAGGATTGATAAAAATAGCGAGTTTATGGTTTTTTCTCGCTGCGTTTACTTACAGTGATTCTGTTGCGGTGGGAGCAGGGGGATGGCTATGGATATTCATTACAGCCAGAATCTTTGCAAACCCCACAATTGGACGAGAAGAAATTAAGTGTAAGTGCAAACAAATACAATTCAAAAAACAAGTAAAGCCTGGTGTCCTAACAAGTTGCTGTGTGTTTTTGATGTGGCAGCGATCGTCGCGTTAATTTCAATTAAATGACATAGAAAAACGGGAAAAGTGCGGCAGATGTGGATTTTTATTGCTAAATTTGCACGCAATAAATTTTTAAATAAGGTACCTAAATATGTCATCATTTGTTGCAGATAAAATTATGATGGACGGTCTTACCTTCGATGACGTCCTGTTAGTTCCCGCTTATTCTGAAGTTTTGCCCAAGGAGGTTCAGTTGAAAACCAAATTCTCTCGTCACATCGAGATGAACGCTCCTTTCGTGTCGGCCGCCATGGATACCGTCACCGAGTCGGCCATGGCCATCGCTATCGCACGCGAGGGAGGCATCGGCGTGATACACAAGAACATGTCGATTGAGGAACAGGCACACCAGGTGGCTATCGTGAAGCGTGCCGAGAACGGCATGATTTACGACCCAGTGACCATCCGTCGCGGCAAGACCGTGCGGGATGCGCTGGAAATGATGCGCAGCTATCACATCGGAGGTGTTCCGGTTGTTGATGACGACGGGCATCTGGTTGGCATCGTGACCAACCGTGACTTGCGTTTTGAGCGCCGGTTGGACAAGGCCATCGACGAGGTGATGACACATGAAAACCTGGTGACCACGCATGCCAGGACCGACTTGGCTGCGGCTGCACAAATCTTGCAGGAACATAAAATAGAGAAGTTGCCGGTGGTGGATGCCAACAACAAGTTGGTGGGACTCATCACTTACAAGGACATTACCAAGGCCAAGGACAAACCCATGGCTTGCAAAGACGAGAAAGGCAGGCTGCGCGTGGCTGCCGGCGTGGGCGTGACTGCTGACACCATGGCGCGTTTGGAGGCATTGGTGTCGGCAGGTGCCGATGCCGTGGTTATTGATACGGCTCATGGTCATTCAAAGGGAGTGATAGAAAAACTGCGCGAGGCTAAGGCTGCCTTCCCCGACATCGACATTGTTGTGGGTAACGTGGCTACGGGTGCCGCGGCCAAGATGCTGGTGGACAATGGCGCTGATGCCGTGAAGGTGGGTATCGGGCCTGGCTCAATCTGCACTACTCGTGTAGTGGCCGGAGTGGGTGTTCCGCAGTTGTCGGCCGTTTACGACGTATTCTCCGCGCTGAAAGGCACGGACGTTCCGTTGATTGCCGACGGCGGACTGCGCTATTCGGGCGACGTGGTGAAGGCTTTGGCTGCCGGCGGCAGCTCGGTGATGGTTGGGTCGTTGGTGGCAGGTACCGAGGAAAGTCCTGGCGAGACCATCATCTTCAACGGTCGTAAGTTCAAGAGCTACCGCGGCATGGGCAGTCTGGAGGCGATGGAGCAGAAGAACGGATCGAAAGACCGCTATTTCCAATCAGACACCACGGACGTCAAGAAGCTGGTGCCGGAAGGCATCGCCGGCCGTGTGCCTTACAAGGGAACCGTTCAGGAGGTGATTTACCAGTTGATGGGTGGCCTGCGTTCCGGCATGGGTTATTGCGGGGCGGCAACCATAGAGGAATTGCATGATGCGAAGTTTGTGCGCATCACCAACGCAGGCGTTTTGGAAAGTCATCCGCACGACATCTCCATCACCAGTGAGGCTCCCAACTACAGCCGGCCGGAGTAAACGATTTGGCGGGAGTTCCCGGTGAAGACAGATTAGCATCGAGACATGAGAAAAATGAAAAAGCTTTTAACGATCATGCTCTGCTGTAGCAGCATGGCTCTGGCACAGCAGACCGATCCTGTCGTGATGACCATCAACGGTCAGCCCATCACGCGTTCGGAATTTGAATATTCTTATAACAAGAACAATGCGGAAGGCGTAATCGACAAGAAGACCGTTGACGAATATGTGGACTTGTTCATCAACTACAAGTTGAAGGTGATGGCCGCCCAAACTGCCAAAATGGATACGGCTCGCTCGTTCAAGACCGAGTTTGCTACCTATCGTGACCAGCAAATCAGGCCAGCCATGATTACGGATGCCGACGTAGAGCAGCGCGCTCGTGAGATTTACAGAGAAGCCCAGCAGCGTGTTGACGGTGTGGGCGGACTGGTAAAACCGGCACACATTTTGTTTGGTATTCGCCAGACCGATGGTGAGGACAAGAAGAACCAGGCGAAGCAGCGAGCTGATTCGGTTTACAATGCCCTGTTGAAGGGTGCCGACTTTGCCACGCTTGCCAAGCGTCTGTCTGACGACAAGGGCTCGGCTGAGCAGGGTGGCGAACTGCCATGGATAGAGAAAGGGCAGACGCTGAAAGAGTTTGAAGACATGGCTTTCTCCCTACGCAAGGGTGAGCTTAGCAAACCTTTTCTCTCTCCCGCCGGCTATCACATTGTGTTGATGAAAGACAAAGGCAAATTCTTCCCATACGATTCGTTGCGAACCAGCATTTTGCGGTTCATCGAGCAGCGGGGCATTCGCGAGCAAATCATCTCGCAAAAGATAGAAACCTTAGCCAAGGCTGCCGGACCTAACGTGACTGCGGACGAGGTGCTGGCCAAGAAGTGCGCTGAAATGGTGGCGAAAGATTCAAACTTGAAATATCTCATTCAGGAGTATCACGATGGCCTTTTGCTCTTTGAAATCAGCAGTAAAGAAGTTTGGGCCAAGGCGCAGAGCGATGAAAGGGGCCAGGCTGACTATTTTAAGAAAAACAAGAAAAAGTATAAGTGGGAGCAACCCAGATTCAAAGGCATCGCCTACTATACAAAAGATAAAAAAGATGTAAAGGCTGTGCGGAAGGTAGTGAAACAACTGCCGTTTGACCAATGGACGGAAAAACTGCGCAGCACATTCAATAACGACAGCATCTTGCGCGTTAAGGTAGAGAAGGGTATCTTCAAGGCAGGTGACAATTCGCTGGTAGACAGGAATGTCTTTGGGAAGAAAGTGCCGC
This sequence comes from Prevotella sp. BV3P1, assembly GCF_000479005.1. Classification (GTDB taxonomy): domain Bacteria; phylum Bacteroidota; class Bacteroidia; order Bacteroidales; family Bacteroidaceae; genus Prevotella. The sequence continues at coordinate 43,447 of NZ_AWXC01000048.1, forward strand.
TGAAGCCCGAGAAAAATTTTCCTTACGCCGCCACCTACGGCAGAAGACTGAAGGCCCCGAAGGACTATCGGGACGTAAAAGCACAAGTGGTCGCTGACTATCAAGATGAACTGGAGAAGCAATGGGTGGAGAGGCTTCGTAAACAATATGCCGTGACCGTGAACCGCAGCGTGCTCGCCACGGTGAACAAGCATTGAGGTTCGGCGGTGCGTAAACAGACAAAACAAGAAACATGAATAAGACTTTTAACGTGGGCTGTGCCCTTCTGGCACTCACGGTCGTGCTGGGAATCAGTGCCCGGCCGCATGGCTCTGCTGCCGTTCATCCTGTGGCCGACTCTACGAATGTGGAGCGGCGTGCCCCTGAATCGAGTGTCATTGACGAGGTGATTTGGGTGGTTGGTGATGAACCCATCTTGAAGTCGGATGTGGAGATGTCGCGGTTGCAGGCTGAGGCCGAGGGCGTAAAGTTCAAGGGGAATCCCGACTTCGCCATACCGGAGCAGATCGCCGTTCAGAAACTGTTCCTGCATCAGGCTGAATTGGACTCTGTCAAGGTGCAGGAATCACAGGTGTCCGCAGGCATTGAACGGCAAATCAATCGTTGGATAGAGATGGCAGGCGGTTCGGTGGAGCGGCTGGAACAGTATCGCGGGCAATCCATTGCGCAGATGCGGGCACAGTTGCGCGATGATTTCCGCAATAATTTGCTCGTGCAGCGCATGCAGGAAAAATTAGTGGAGGATGTGAAAGTGACTCCCTCTGACGTGCGTGCCTATTTCAAGAACCTGCCTGAAGACAGTATCCCCTTTGTGCCAACAGAGGTGGAAGTAGAGATTATCACCCGTACGCCACGAATCTTACCTGAGGAAATCAATCGGGTGAAGGACGAATTGCGTAACTATACCGAGCGTGTAACCAAGGGTGAAACCACCTTTGCCACGTTGGCTCGTCTTTATTCAGAAGACCCAGGTTCTGCTCGCCAGGGAGGTGAAATGGATTACACAGGGCGTGGCATGCTCGACCCGGCATTCGCCAACGTGGCCTTCAACCTGACGGATCCGAAAAAGATTTCAAAGATTGTAGAGACGGAGTTTGGTTTTCACATCATTCAGCTGGTTGACAAGCGTGGTGATAAAATCAAGGTTCGCCACATCTTAATCAAGCCGAAGGTTACCGATGAAGAGGTGAACAAAACGCTAACGCGACTTGACTCCATTGCAACGCAGCTCCGCAAAGACAGCTTTTATATAAAAGGTGAGAAATTGTCTTTTGGTGACGTAGCAACCTTCATTTCGGATGACAAAGACACCCGTAACAACAGAGGGTTGATGGCTTTTGTGGATCCGATGACCGGAAGTCTGTCTTCAAGATTCCAGATGAAAGATCTGCCTACGGAAGTGGCTCGAGTAGTGGAAGGTATGAAGGTGGGCGATGTGTCTAAGCCTTTTAGAATGATTAACAAGCGCGGCAAGACCGTTTGCGCCTTTGTCCGACTGCGCAATCGTATCGATGGACACCGTGCCACGATAACGGAAGACTATCAGGTAATGCAGAACATCGTGTTGGCCAAGGAGCGACAAGACTTTATCCACAATTGGGTGGTCAATAAGATTAAGAAAACGTATGTGCGGATGAAAGACCGCTACAAGTCGGGTGAATACGAATACGAAGGTTGGGTTAGATGATTAATCGAACAGGTAAATTATTTTCAAAGGGCGGGCATAGAATCAGGTTCATCGTGAGTCTATGCCTGTTTGGACTTTGTATGGCGCAGGTCCTTCCTGCTCAGCGCAACAAGAGAAAGACGCAAAAGAAAGACCGCGTAGAACTCTTGCATGCGGATGAGTTGCGCTATGACCTGTATGGACCCAATCCCGAGGCGCAGATACTCAAGGGGCATGTGTCGTTTAGACATCAAGGTGCCAGGCTGACCTGTGACAGTGCTTACTTCTATGAGGCCGACAACTCCATGCAGGCTTTCGGACATGTACGTTTCCGACAAGGCGACACCCTCTCACTGACAGCCGACCGAGCTGATTATGATGGACAGGAACAAGTGATGCGGGCCAGGAAGAATGTGGTGCTGAAACACCGCCGACAAATCTTGCGTACCGACAGTCTGGACTATGACCGACTGTACAAGAATGCTTATTTCTTTGAGGGTGGAACACTGATAGATGGGAAGGACCGACTGGTTTCCGACTGGGGTGAATATAACACTGAGACCCGACAAGCTGTGTTTTACTATAATGTGAAACTCAAGAGCCCTGAACGGGTTGTCACCACAGATACGCTGCATTATGACACCAAGAAATCAATTGCCCATGTGCTGGGGCCATCCAAGATAACCACCAAGTCGAGTGTGGTGGAAACCAAAGATGCATTTTTCCACACCAAGAGCGATCAGGCGCAGCTGTATGGCAGGTCCACCATTGTGGATGGAGAGAAAACCATTACGGGTGACAGTCTGTTCTATGACAGTCGTACGGGCGACAGTCATGGCCACGGCAACGTGGTGTTCGTTGATAAGAAAAACAAAAACTCACTAATGGCCAACTATCTTCAGTACAATGAAAAGACGGGGAAAGGCGTGGCCACCGACAGTGCATTGGTCATCGACTATTCGCAAAAGGACACTTTGTACATGCATGGTGATACGTTGAAGTTGTTTACCTTTCATATCAACACCGACTCCATGTATCGCAAAGTGCATGCATATCATAAGGTGAGGGTGTACCGAAAAGACCTTCAGGCGGTATGCGACTCGTTGGTGTTCAGTACGGAGGACTCGTGCATGACCATGTATCAAGATCCCATCATCTGGAACAACAATCGTCAGCTTCTGGGAGAGCAGATTCATTTGTATATGAACGATAGTACCATTCGTGAGGCGCACGTCATTGGGCAGGCATTGTCGATAGAACAGGCTGACCAAAAAGATCATTACAATCAATTGTCATCAAAAGAAATGCACGCTTACTTCACCGATGGTAACATCAGGAAGACGGTCGCAGTGAGCAATGTGCTGTCGGTATTCTACCCCCTTGATGACAAGGACAGCTCATTGGTGATGATGAATTATCTGGAAACAGATACGATGAAAATGTATTTTGCCGACCACCGACAGCTCGAGAGGATATGGACACCCAAGGCGGTGGGCACCTCTTATCCGATGTCACAGATACCAGCCAATAAGGAACGCTTGCCCGACTTTGCCTGGTTTGCAGACATCAGACCGAAGGATAAGGATGATGTCTTCCGTTGGCGAGGGAAAGAAGGAGGCAACAAACTGAAGTATGTGCCACGACAGCAAGCTCCGCTGCAACGATTGAATCGAAAGAAAGGAGCAACGCCATGAGTTTCTTTCAGCAACCAAAGCCGCGTGGCTTTCAGCATCAGTATCTCTATGTGGACGAACGAAAAGAACGTCTGAAGGCGATGGAACGCCGGGCTAAGGCTGCATTGGGTCAACAAGAGAAGCAACCTTATGATGCTGAAGCGCAGTTGAAGGGGACTATCAGACGCTCTTCCCATCATGCCCACCGAAGGAAATCTCTTTCGATTGCCACCGTGTTGCTGCAAGCACTGTTCGTTGTGTTGCTGGCATTTGTTGTGTTGTGGTTGCTCATCCAACTGAAGCGGCTGCCCGTATAGAAAACAATAAAAGGAGAAAGAACCAGGAGAATGAAGGACGTTATACAACTTTTACCCGACATCGTAGCCAATCAGATAGCCGCTGGTGAAGTGATTCAGCGCCCCGCAAGTGTTATCAAAGAGCTTGTGGAGAATGCCGTTGATGCCGACGCCAAGGAAATCAACGTCCTTGTTGAGGACGCTGGACGGACCTCCATCCAAGTGATTGATGACGGAAAAGGTATGTCTGACACAGATGCCCGTTTGTCATTTGAGCGTCATGCCACGTCCAAAATCCGCAATGCCGACGATTTGTTCGCCTTGCAAACCATGGGCTTTCGCGGTGAAGCCCTGGCATCCATCGCCGCAGTGGCGCAAATAGAATTGAAGACGCGTCGGGAAGAAGATGAGTTGGGTACTCATTTGTCTATCGCCGGGTCCAAATTTATGGGGCAAGAACCTTGTTCATGTCCGGTAGGGAGTAATTTTATGGTCGCCAATTTGTTCTATAACGTCCCAGCTCGTCGCCGTTTCCTCAAATCAAATACCACAGAACTCAACCACATCATCTCGGCTTTCGAACGCATTGCCTTGGTCAACCCACAGTTGGCCTTTACCTTGTACAGCAATGGGTCGGAACTATTTAACCTCCGTCCAGGAGGATTGAAACAGAGAATCGTTGACATTTTTGGCAAGCGCATCAATCAAGACCTGCTGCCATTGGGCGTGGAGACGTCGATGTGTAAACTGAGTGGTTTTGTCGGCAAGCCAGAATCATCCAAGAAAAAAGGAGCGCATCAGTATCTCTTCGTCAACAACCGCTACATGCGGCATCCTTATTTCCACAAGGCCGTGATGAACGCCTTCGAGCGATTGGTGCCGCAAGGCGAGCAGGTACCTTATTTTATTTACTTTGAGGTGAAGGCGCAGGATATCGATGTCAACATCCATCCCACCAAGACTGAAATCAAGTTTGAGAACGAACAGGCCATCTTCCAAATCCTGTTTGCGGCAGTCAGAGAGGCGGTAGGACTTTTCAATGATGTGCCATCAATCGAGTTTGACACCCAGGGTCAGCCCGATATTCCCGTCTATACGCCAGGAAACGATGGTGCAGCGGTGCCAAAAGTGAACTACAATCCGCAATACAATCCGTTTAAAGGGGTTGAACCCGCATCAAAGCCATCAACAGACCATTGGGAACAGCTCTACGACAGCATCAGTCAGCCGACCGCCATACCCAATGTTTTTGATCAGTCTGCTAATGAAGGGGCAGGCAGCGACGATGAACTGGTAGAAGACAAATCTCCCATACATTATCAATATAAGGGTCAGTACATCATGACGGCCGTCAAGTCGGGATTGATGATGATAGACCAGCACCGCGCACACGTCAGGGTGTTGTACGAACGATATTTGCAGCAAATCAAAAATCAGAAAGCCTATCCGCAGAAAATGCTGTTCCCCGAGTTGATTGAATTTTCTCCATCCGAAGCGATGAACTTTGCCAAGCTCATGCCGGAATTTGTCGCCATGGGCTTCGAGTTTACCGCCATGGGCAACCATGATTATGCCATTCAGGCCGTCCCATCGGGGATTGAAGGACTGGATGCCGTCCAACTGATACGCGATATGCTGGTGTCTGCCAAAGAGAAAGATTCCAGTGCGATAGAAGAAGTGCATCGGGCTTTGGCTTTGAGTTTGGCACGAAATGCAGCCTTGCCAGCAGGACAAGTGCTGAATAATGACGAAATGGAAAACCTTGTCAATAGTCTGTTCAGGTGTCAAAATGTAAATTATACGCCTGATGGTAAATCTATCTTACAGATTCTCCAACAGTCTGAAATAGAGCGCTTGTTCGATTCATAAAGGCCTAAAATAGACTTGAATTATTAAAAAAGCTGTTTTTCCCCATCAAAAAGGTTGATTTATGGGAGAAAAGTGATTATATTTAATTTTTATTATTATCTTTGTCCACGATTAGCACTATATGCTATCTTGTTTAAGATGATTTTTTGATTGTTTAATAAATAAAGGTTATGAGAAAATTTTTAATCGTTTTGGCATTTGCCGGCGTTTCTATGTGCTCAATGGCACAAGAAGCAGACCCTACGTTGAAGCATAGCGTAGCAACCAACTCTTTCTGGAGTAACTGGTTTATCCAGGTAGGTGGTGAGTGGAATGCTTGGTATTCAAGCGAAGAACATGGAAATGGTTTGGCCAGAAGTCCATTCAAAGATTTCCGTTCAAGCCCCGCTGCATCAATAGCCGTAGGTAAGTGGTTTACACCGGGCCTCGGTCTCCGCACAAAGTTGCAGGGTGTTTGGGGTAAGACTGTTTATGCTGACAAGGCTGGAAAGCCAGTAGGACATGATAACAAGTATTGGATTTTGAACGAGCATGCATTGTTCAACTTGAGCAACATGCTTTGTGGTTACAATCCAAATCGTGTTTGGAACTTCATTCCATTTGCAGGTGCTGGCTTTGGTCGCACGATGACACACGACTTGTATGCTATGGACTTGAGCGTTGGTATCTTGAATACATTCCGTTTGGGTCAACACGTAGCTCTTCACTTAGAGGCAGGTTGGAACCGTTTGGAAACAGATATCGATGGTGGTACCGAAAAGACAATTGGTACTCGTGGATGGGATTCACACGACAACAACTTCTATGGCGAGCTTGGCTTGACCTTCAACTTGGGTAAGGCTTCATGGGATCGCGTACCTGATGTTGATGCCATCAAGGCTTTGTCACAGTCACAGATTGACGCGCTCAATGCACAGCTCAATGACGCTAATGCTGAGAACGCTCGCTTGAAGGACATGTTGGCTAACCAGAAGCCAGCTGAAACTCCAGCTGTTAAGGAGTTTGTTACAACCCCTGTATCTGTATTCTTCAACATCAACAAGACAAACATCGCTTCTCAGAAGGATCTCGTAAACGTACAGGCTGTTGCTAAGTATGCTAAGGAGAACAACTCTCGCTTGATGGTTAACGGTTATGCTGACAGTGCAACTGGCAAGCCCAAGTACAACCAGTGGTTGTCAGAAGAGCGTGCCAAGACAGTTGCTAACGAGCTTGTTAAGATGGGCGTAAGCCGCGACAACATCTCTACCAAGGGTAACGGTGGTGTTGATGAGCTTTCTCCAATCTCATTCAACCGTCGTGCTACTGTTCAGGTTGCTGAGTAATTTAGAAGAATCTTATCTCATATAAGATATTATATCATGAGAGAGGTGTTTCACGAGGTGGAACGCCTCTCTTTATTTTTGTTAAGTAGTAAGTTTTCCGTCTCAAGATGGTTGCGTTATGTCTTTCCTACAGCTTCTCATTTAATAAAGAGTTGTTCGCTGAAAAAACAGCACCATCCTTCATCTTTACAGCGAATTGAACGAATGAAACAACCTTTGCGAAATTGTGTTGAAATATTCCAGAATGATTGATAGCACAATCCATGTATGTTAATAAACCTTTCGTTTGTTAAATTCGTTCATAAAATCTTACAAAATAAAATCGCAAAATAGAAAGATTAGATGTTGTTTTTAGACGTTCAAAACCTTATATTCATCATTTAGTGTCTAATTCCAATGGGGTAAGTCGGCTATTACCATGCCTTTGTCGTCCAACTTGTATGCTTTTTCCTTCTAATTTGCATCCTATAGAAGGCTTTTATAAGCACAAAGAAGGATTTTTTGTTCCAAACACATTCCTTTTTGATTGTCGTTTAAGTAGAAAAAACCTATAAAGCATTAGTAATCAACTTGATGGAAGACTTTGCGTATTATTCGCATATTTTCAGCACATGACATCGTTTGTTGAAAAAACTATCAGCATTTGTGTTAAAATGATGATGAAACAGAACGTATTTTGTAAATGTTCCGTTCCGTTTGAGCAATAAAACGAAAAGCACTATTCTTACATGAAGGAGTTGTAGTACTTTTCCTTATTTTTTAGAAAAAAAACAATTTATTTTTTTCTCTTTTTCACTTAATTTATCTATCTTTGCCACTGTAAAATAAAACTTTAATAATCCAGACGCAGATACTTAAATGAGAAGCTGTCATCATTATTCTTGCAAACGCCTGAGAATCAGCATCTTACCCCCCCCCCTAAGTATGTGGTAAGAAAAATTCCTTTACCTGTATTATATAATCATGTAATCATGAATTTATGTAGGAGTTTTATCATGACCCTACAGCTTGAAAGATGAGTCAATGTCTGTTTGGCTTCGTCTACCTTCTTCTATTTTTAAGAAACAATTTATTCACCTTTAATAACAATATGATGAAATTATGTAAATTTTCATTCCTGATGATGTCGTGTGTGATGGCAACGGCATTCGTGGCAGGTTGTAGTTCTTCAGACACAGTTGAGGGTACCCTTGGGCGGGCCTATGATCCCTCACAGCCTGTGAAGCTGTTGTCTTTCTATCCTGACTCCGGAAAATATCTTGAAAAGGTCATCTTGAAAGGTTCAAATCTGGGGAACGACCCCAAAGCCATCAAGGTTTATTTCAACTCTCGCAAAGCAGCTGTTGTGGGTTCAACGGGAGAGAATGTGTACGTTTTGGCCCCGCGTCTGCCGGGTGACACCTGTGTCATCTCCGTTGTTGTGGGAAAAGACTCACTGGTTTACCCCAAAACATTCAGGTACCATAAGTCAGTTACCGTTAGTACCATAGCGGGGAATGGTAATAAAGACGAGGTGGTGGTAGGGCCGCTCGAAGAAACGTCCATCCAGCCCTATTATGTGTGTGTAGATAAAGACAACAATATATTCTGCGTTAGTCGCAATGGCGGGACAGATAAAAGTTGGGCCATTACTCGCATAGACGAGGAGAAGAACGAGATGGTGATGCTAATTCCACCAAAAATTGTAGGCAATGTACCCTGTGCTGACCCAAACACTGGTATCATTACGATGCCTACCGAGACAACGCCAGGCTCGTTTGTCTCCATGAATCCTATGGAGTTTTGGGCACCGCGAAACCGAGAAATGAGATTCCCCGAAGGCTATCCCATTCCCGAATATGGGTGGAAACACTGTATGGTTGTCAATCCTTCTGACAGTGCCATCTACACAAGATTTTATTATGGTGATTTGGTGAAAATTCACCCAAGCACTTATGAGTTGACACCTATACACAAGACTCCACAAGGAGATAGTTATGGGTTAACCTTTAATCCGCTGCATCCAAACATCCTGTATATCTCTTTCTGGGACAACGCAGGTGACTTGGCCAATAGTATCTGTACGGTAGACGTGACTGATCCCGAGCGAACTTTCCGCCGCGTGTCAAGTAGTAACACTTCTGGAGGCCACCGTGACGGCAAATTGGAGAATGCACAATTCTTGCGTCCTGCTCAGATCTTCTGTGATAAAGATGGAAATATCTATGTTGCCGACAGCGGTAACCACTGCATCAGGCGCATCACACCCGACAATATGGTAGAAACCGTGCTTGGCATGCCAGGATCGGCGGGATGGAAAGATGGTACCAAGGATGATGCCTTGTTTAACGAGCCTCGTGGTATTGGTATCAGTCAGGACGGTTCGGTCTATGTGGCCGATTACGGGAATGCACGAATTAGAAAACTCACCATTAATTAACCTTGAATCGTATGAAAAGATATTTAGTTGCAATCTTTGCCATGATGGTGGTTGTGCAGTCTATGTTGGGACAGGCACAGCAATTTACAATGGAAGGAGTAGTGTCGGATAATAGTGGACCTCTACCGGGGGTAACCATCACTATTTCTGACAAAGCGACAACAGGCGTAGTCTCTGACATAGATGGAAAATTCTCCATCAAAGCTGTTCGCGGTGACAAACTTGTGTTCAGTTATGTTGGAATGAAGAAAATAGAATATTTGGTTACGGAAGAAAAGCGTGACCTGAAAATCAAGTTTGTTGAGGAAGAAAGCAAGTTGGATGAGGTTGTTGTCACTGCTTTGGGTACGCAGCGCAAGATATCCTCGCTGGCTGCTGTCACCAGTGTAGACGTCAGTGAGTTGCAAACGCCAACCACCTCGGTAGCCAATCTTTTAGGCGGACGTGTTGCCGGTGTTATTTCAACGCTGGGAAGTGGTGAGCCGGGTAAGAACATCGCCGACTTCTGGATTCGTGGAATGGGAACTTTCGGTGCCAATGCCAGTGCATTGGTCTTGATTGATGGTTTGGAAGGTGACATCAACTCACTCGACCCTGCCGATATCGAGAGTTTCTCAGTTTTGAAAGATGCTTCTGCCACTGCGGTTTATGGTGTTCGTGGTGCCAATGGTGTCATCTTGGTAACAACCAAGCGTGGTGAGGCTGACAAAATAAGAATCACGGGCCGCGCGTCGGTGTCATTGTCACATTTGAAACGTATGCCCAAGTATGCACGTGCTTACGATTATGCTACGTTGGCAAATGAGGCAAGAGCCATGCGTGGTGAAACACCGCTTTATTCACCAGTGGAGTTGGACATCATCCGCGACCACACCGATCAAGATATTTATCCTGACGTTGACTGGCAAGACCAGATTGTTAAGAATAATTCGTGGAGACAGAGCTACTATGTTAGTGCGCAAGGTGGAGCCAAGGTTGCGAGATATTTCGTGAGTCTTGGTATGAACAAGGAAGATGCCGCATACAAGACGCAAAAGAACAATCCTTACAGTTCAAACGTGGGTTATAACACGTATACCTATCGTGCCAACTTGGATATCAATCTCACTCCAACCACTAAGGTATATTTTGGTACAGACGGTTTCTTGTCTGTGCACAACGAGCCAGGCATTGCCTCTACCGATTATATCTGGACAGCCCAAGCTCAGATTAACCCATTGCGCTTGCCTGTTTTGTACTCCAACGGACAGTCACCAGCCGTAGGACCGGGAGCCGAGATGTCACCGTTCGTCATGATCAACCAGCTGGGAAAGCGCAAGTCGGAGAAGAATACCAACAAGGTTACTTTGGCACTCGAGCAGGACTTGTCGATGATTACCCCAGGTCTGAAGGTCAGGGCTCAGGGAGCTTACGATAACTATAGTTGGTTTTGGGAACACCGATATGTGCATCCACCGTTGTATGAGGCCGTAGGAAGGTCACAGAACGGAGAATTGGTTACTGCTCTGCGGGTGGCTGAAAGGAATTCGCTTTATTGGCAAAATACCGATCGCTATCGCAAATACCATTTTGAAACCACTTTGAACTATGACCGTGTGTTTGGTGATGATCACCGTGTGTCGGGTTTGATCTACTACTATATGAGTGACGAGAAGAAGGCCAGTGATGGCACGTCCAACATGAACGCCATCCCTCTTCGGTATCAGGGAATCTCAAGCCGTCTGACGTATGGTTTCCGTGATACTTATATGGTTGACTTGAACTTCGGTTACACGGGTTCTGAAAACTTTCAGCCTGGTCGCCGATTTGGCTTCTTCCCTTCTGTAGCTGTGGGATGGATACCTACCAATTATAAATTTGTGAACAAGATGTTGCCGTTCTTGGACTTCTTAAAACTAAGAGCTTCATACGGTACTGTGGGCAACGACCGAATCAGTAAACGTCGTTTCCCTTATCTCACTTTGGTTAGCCGAGATAATGTTTATCCCTTCGAGTCGCCTGTTGCTGTCGAGAGCTTGCGTGAAACCTATATTGGTGCCGACAACCTGAGATGGGAAAAGGCCATAAAGATGAATCTTGGCGTGGAAGGTAAGTTGTTCAAGGAGAAAGTATCGTTCACGGTTGATTTCTTCCATGACACGCGTGATGGTATTTTCAAACCGCGTGTGCAGATTCCTGCCTTCGTCGGCTTGGTGTCAGAAACCTATAGCAACGTGGGAAAGATGGTGAGCTTTGGTGCAGATGGTAATGCATCATTCCGTCATGATTTCAGTAAAAGTATGTCGCTCACCGTGCGAGGCAATTTCACTTATTCCAAAAACGATGTGTTGAACTGGGAAGAAGAACCGCACATCTATCCTTATCAGGATGCCAATGGCTATCCACTCGGCACTATACGCGGTCTTCAAGCAGTTGGTCTGTTCAAAGATCAACACGACATCGAGACCAGCCCCATCCAGACATTTGGCGCTGTGAAGCCTGGTGACATCAAGTATAAGGATATCAACGGCGATGGAGTTATCAATGCCGATGATAGGGTGCCTATTGCCTATCCCTTCAATCCTCCTACGTTAATGTATGGTTTTGGTGGAGAGTTCAGATATAAAAATTTCTCGTTAGGTGTTCTTTTAAAAGGGACCGGACGTACTGATTACTTCAAGGAAGGCTCAGGCTATGTTCCGTTTGCCAACGGTAGGATGGGCAATGTGCTGACGCAGGCATTGGATCCTGCCAACCGATGGATTTCGAAAAAGTATGCACAAGATAATGGTATTGACCTGAAGTATGCAGAAAATCCAAACGCCATGTATCCCCGCATGCAATACGGCAACAATGCGAACAACTCCCAAACCTCAGACTTCTGGTTGGGTGACGCACGTTATCTCCGTTTGCAGGAAGTAACATTGAATTACAACCTGAACAATAAATTCATCAAGAGCTTGGGCTTGTCGTCCATTGACGTCCAGTTGATTGGCAACAACCTATGTGTATGGGACAAGGTGAAGATCTTCGATCCCGAACAGGCGCATAAGAATGGGCGTGCCTATCCGTTGCCAGCCACTTACACCCTGCAGCTCTACATTCACTTATAAGCACCTTAAAGAACGCATAATATGAAAAGACAAAATAAAATGATTGCAACATTGTTGTTGGCATCATCCAGCTTGTTCACGTCGTGTGACTTCCTGGATGTGGATAATTACTTTACCGATGAAATCAAGATCGACTCGGTGTTTGCCAACAAACGTAATGTAGAAGCCTATCTGTGGGGCATCACAGCCGAAGAAAGGGACGAAGGCTCTTTGTTGCAGGACGCCGACTTCCCTGGCCCGTTGGCCACAGACGAGGCCTTTACCATGTACGCTACACGCCATGGCTATAATGGTTTGCGCTTGGTGTTGGGAGAGATTAACGCTTCAAATCTCTACTCGTTCTGGGATCTTTGGAGAGGGTCGTACATCACTGTCCGCAAATGTAACACCTTATTACAAAGGGTAGATGAGGCAAGAGACCTCAAAACAACCGATCGTATGCGTATCGTCAGTTATGCCAAGTTTCTCCGAGCATACGCTTACTATAAACTCTTATTAGCCTATGGCCCATGCGTTATCGTGGGTGATGACATCCTTCCTTCCAACGAAGGATTGGAGAGTTACGACCGTCAGCGTTCAACCTACGACGAAACGGTTGATTATATTTGCAACGAATTAGAAGAAGCTGGCAAATACTTGCCACAAACACTTCCCATCATGGAGTTTGGGCGTCCTACTCAGGCAGCCGCTTATGGCTTGATTGCCCGTCTAAGACTTTATCAAGCCAGTCCAACTTATAATGGCGGTGCATCTGCACGTCGTTACTTTGGCTCCTGGAAACGCTCTACTGATGGCGCCTTCTATGTTTCTCAAACGTATGATGAAGGTCGTTGGGCCGTTGCAGCGGCAGCTGCTAAGCGGGTCATGGAACTGAAGAGTGGTGGTGCGCCTTTGTTTAGATTGCATACGGTTGAGGCCGATAGTGACACTCCGCCATTACCAGAGGGGGTAACCTCTGACCCTGACTATTACAAGTCTTGGCCGGATGGTGCTGCTGGAATCGATCACTTTAAATCCTATTCGGAAATGTTCACCGGCGAGTCTGTTTTAGCAAGCAACCCAGAGTGGGTGTGGGCACGCAATAGTCAGACCTTAACGGATAATACTCGAATGTCGTTCCCCCTGAAGCAGAGCGGTTGGAACGGATATGGCATCACACAGAAAATCATAGATGCTTATTCGATGGTTGATGGTCGTTCTATCGATCATTCATCAACAGCTTATCCTTATTCAGAAGAAGGTTTTACAACGTCGCAGAAGACATTCTCCGGTTATCGACTGAATTCTGGCGTGTATAACATGTATGTCAACCGCGAGATGCGCTTCTATGCCTCGATTGGCTTCAGCGAGTGTTGGTGGCCCATGTCTTCGGCTACTTCATCGGGCGATTACAACAAGACCATTACTTATTACTTTGACGCACCGAACGGCAAGCAGAATAGTGCCACCGACTTTACGCCAACGGGATATGTGTTGAAGAAGTTCATCCATCCGAATGATGCGTGGGGTGGAACCAATGCCCGTCGTATGGCTAAGGCTTATCCTATTATTCGTTTGGCTGACGTTCTCTTGATGTATACCGAGGCATTGAACCATCTAACCACTAGCCATACTGTCAAGCTGGGCGACCATGAGTACACGGTTTCTCGTGATGTTGAAGAAATGCGTAAAGCCTTTAATCAGGTGCGCCACCGTGCTGGTATCCCCGGAGCTTCGGCAGATGAATTGGCCAGCGTAGAAACCATGCAGAAGCTGATTGTCAAAGAGCGAATGGTGGAATTGCTTTGTGAAGGCTGGCGTTACTTTGATGTACGCCGTTGGGGAACCTATGAGGAGAGTGAGAGCGAACCCATCATGGGCATGAATGTGGATGGTACCAAGGAAACGTTCTATTCACGAGTCATTCCTAATACCTCCCGCATAGGTGAACGTATTGTCAACAAAAAGTTGGTGTATTTGCCTTTGCCAATCCAGGAAGTGAGAAAGGTGAAGTCACTTGACCAAAACCCAGGTTGGGAGAAATGATGAGTCAAACATTTAAACAAGCATATCTATGAAAATAAAATATATAATGATGGCTGTCGCGTTGACTGCATTGACTTCATGCGACGACTATGAAGTTTTTGAGCGCGAGCAGTACAAGAATGTGTTTGCATTCATCTGCAATTCTGAGAACGTCAACACCAAGATGGTGCATCTCGACCGGGATGAAACCATGGGGTATGTTGCCTTCTCGGTTGGCGGGTCCAAACCGCTTGACAGGGACGTGACCGTGAACGTGGTTGAAGACCGAGGCTTGATTGATGCTTACAACAGGAACAATTTCGACTTGAACGTAGGTAAGTACGCCAAGCCTTTGCCAGCACGTTTCTATAACATCTCGTCATTGAAGTGTGTGCTGAAGGCAGGAAGCATCAAGGGTGAGATGCCTATCTCCATCCATCCAGAAGGATTGTCGCCAGACACTACGTATTTCATTCCATTACGGGTAGAAAGCTATGATGCCTGCGAGTTGAATCCGCAGAAGAGTTTCATCCTGTACCATGTTATGATGAAGAACAAGTGGGCCAAGAGTGATGGGTCTACCGTTTATACCATGCGAGGCAAGCGAAAAAATGCTGCTGGTGGCACGGAAATATCTTTGCCTGGCACAAAAATTGTCACACCGTTGAGTAAGAACTCCGTGCGAGTCATGGTTGGCAATGAAACTTATTCGTCTTCCAAGGAGGCTTTTGAACGGGCGGCAATGGTTCTTGAAATCGCAGACGATGGAGCCGTTACCATCAAGCCTTACCGTGACTTGGCTATCCAGCAGCTTGATGGTGATGCTGAGTTCTCCAATAAGTTTTACTATGAGAACGACGGGTATAACACCTATAAGACTTTCTTGCTTCACTATAGGTACACCATAGGTCCAGCATCGTATGAAATGAAAGAAGAACTCCGTTTGCAGTACAGCAAGGATACGGAGGAGGAAGAAGACAAACTTTAAACTTTAATATCCAGACACTATGAATAAATATTTTGATAAACTCATGCCACTCGCATTGCTATTCTTTTTCATGTTCACCTCTTGTC
This sequence comes from Prevotella sp. BV3P1, assembly GCF_000479005.1. Classification (GTDB taxonomy): domain Bacteria; phylum Bacteroidota; class Bacteroidia; order Bacteroidales; family Bacteroidaceae; genus Prevotella. Next base: position 58,865 of record NZ_AWXC01000048.1, read on the forward strand.
ATGAGTATGAAGAGAAGGATGTAAAGGCAGAGATCTATGTCAATCACAAGTCTTTAAATATGTTTGTGGGAGATGAGATGCAGCTTATCGTTAGTCCAGCAAACTTAGGTGACTATCGCTGGATTTCATTGGACGAAAATGTCGCCACAGTGAACAACGGAAAGGTTACTGCCATGAACAGCGGAAATACGGATGTGGTAGTCACTTGCGGTGATGCCGAGTTCAGGGTAGAAGTCAATGTGATGGACAAAATTCCATTGAAAGACATTAAACTCAGTTATACTCGATTGGAACTGGTGCCCGGCGGCTCTCGTGCAGTCCTTTTAGAAACTGTTCCCTACAATGCCAATGATGTCGATATCGCAGACAGCAGATGGTGGTCAGACAATGAGGATGTAGCTCGCGCTTCCGAGTCGGGCGTGGTAACAGGAATCAATGAAGGCGTGACAACCATTCATTATCGTCACGGAACAATTGTGAAAGACGTTGCGGTGGTTGTTTCATACAGCTTCCCATTCCTTGGCCCGCATATTCTTTCAGCTGATGCGCCCTTGCTCTTGCCCTTTGCACATTTTGATATCGGTGGTGAAGGTTATGCTTTCCATGATGTTGATGATTCGCGTACCAACGACACTTATCGTGCCAATAATGGGGATCCCAATAGCTCGAGAGTGGATATTGAAGGTGGAAAGAGCGTTGGTTATACCGCTGCGGGCGAGTGGCTTCTCTATACCCTTGAAGTAAAGGATGCCGGAACCTACACGCTTGCCTTCGAGGCAGCTGCACCTAATGATCAAAAAGGGCGGTGTAAATTCGAATTGGATGGGGTTGACCTCTTCGGACCTATCATAATTACCGGCAGTGGTGGTTGGGGAAACTTCACATGGCGTCCTACAGATGCGCCATTGACAATGAAGTTGACCAGTGGCCACCATAAGCTCAAGTTCATCATTGAGAATCCCGGATTTAACATCAGGAACATGAAATTTACACGAACTGAATAAGGAGAGTTCTCCATCATCTTCCAGGCACTTTCAATAGTAAGCACTATAGAAAGTGCCTTTTTTTATCTACCTTTGCACAAGATAGGCATTGCCTCAACAAAACAAATAAGCTTTCTTTGTCATTATAAATAGAAAGAATTATGGTTAACGGTTTGTCCTCCCTACGTTACTGGTTCAAGCGGAGCATGGTTTTCATGCGTCGTTTCACACATTCGCAGGGCTTTGGCATACAGTCGCCGTCGGCTTATCGCTTTGATAGAGAAGTCATCAATGCGCATCATCCTTATCATGCTTATGCTGATTTGAAGCATGCCTTCCCACATGAAGACCGTTTGACGCTGAAGCTGGCACGCCTGTACTTTCGCATTGCCAACGCGACGCAGGCCAGACGGTGGGCACTGTGTACACTCCAAAATGATGTTTACTGCGCCTATGTCCAGGCAGGATGCCGCACGACCATCCCCGTTGATGGCGATGAGGTAGGTGAGGTAGACAAGGTTGCGGCGGCAGACGTGCTGGTGATGACCATGGAGGATGACCGGTGGCCCATGTGTGAAGCCTTTGTCAGTAGCGCGCACGAGCGTTCGATGCTCATTGTTGAGGGAATCTACGCCTCTAAAAAGGCAAAAATGCGATGGAAAGAGCTGGTCAATGATGAACGCACCAGGGTGGCCTTTGATCTCTATGATTGTGGAATCATTTTTTTTGATCATACCAAATCAAAACAAGTCTATATCATCAATTTCTAAATGTCAGATGCAATGAAAATATATACAAAGACCGGCGACAAGGGGTCTACGGCGCTCATCGGCGGTGCCAGAGTGAAAAAAGATGACCTGCGCATTGAAACGTACGGAACGCTGGACGAACTCAATGCGCATCTTGGCGTGCTCGATACCTTGCTGACCGATGCTGCCGACAAGGCTTTTGTTCAGCGTATACAGTCCAACTTGTTCGTCATCAGCAGTTATCTGGCCTGCGATCCGCAGCATCCGGCTCAAGCCGATCGCTTTCGTTTACAGCCAGATGAGGTGAACGAGCTGGAACAAGAGATTGACAGGATGACGCAGGCCTTGCCACCTCAGAAAACATTTTTGTTGCCAGGAGGATGTCCTGCCAGCGCACAGGCTCATGTGTGCAGAACGGTGTGCCGACGTGCCGAGCGGCGCATGGTTTCGTTGAACGAAGCACATCCAATACAGTTGGAAATTCTCGCTTTTGTGAACCGACTGTCCGATTATTTGTTTGTCTTGGCCAGAAAAATCAACTTTAATGAGAATGTAATGGAAAAAAAGTGGGAACTTTCTTGGTGATTATAGAAAAATCATTATTTTTGCACGCAAAATGATTAACATCTAATTTTGATAAACTATGTATTGGACACTTGAACTTGCTTCTAAACTTGAAGATGCACCTTGGCCTGCAACGAAAGATGAGCTGATTGACTATGCCATCCGCTCCGGTGCTCCACTGGAAGTGCTGGAAAATTTGCAGGAAATAGAGGATGAGGGAGATGTTTATGACAGCATCGAAGATATTTGGCCCGATTATCCTACCAAAGAAGATTTCCTGTTTAACGAAGACGAATACTAAAGCCACGAGTCTGGCTGTTTTGTGAATGTAAATAAGGCTTTACCGAAAATGTAGAGACTTGAAGTACCCAAGGGCAGCAAACCTACTCTTGGGCTTTCTTTTTTCGGCAAGATGTGAGGCCATTCTGGTAGAACGAAGTATTCTAAAGCTGCGTAGAAAAATCCTCGGTTGATTTCATTCCAGTGGGCTTCAATAAGACGTATGCTTGGCCTTGCGAATGAATTTTTTCTTGACACCTTGTTTCTTCATATTTGGCGTGTAGATAACCAACCCACCTCGTAGGCGCAAATATGCCAAGCATGCGCAACTTTTGCATCTCGCTTATACACAGTTGCTTATGTGTTTCTGATATTGCTATGCAGTTTCATTTTCTCCATTTTACCCGCCAAAAGCAGGTGCTGACGACAGATATAGGGAAGCTTTTAACGCATAATAGCGTGTAGATAGCGGGTCAAAAGGATGCTTCTTGCTGGATAAACTCATTACTTTTGAATGGAATGTTGGTTTTTCTTGTCCAATCATCTCTCATTTGCATCCTCTTTGCCTATTGTTTTTTTCTTAGATTGAAGATTTTCAAGTGCCATTTTTAGGGCATTATTTGGTAAAAAATATCAACGAAAGACACTATCCGAGAACTCGCGAACTCATTAACTCATGAGCAACCTCAACTCTGACTGACAGTGCCGCGTATATTTTGCCACCATTGCATCAAAAAACTTGCAGAAATCATCTGCCATACATAATATTTCAGTAACTTTGTCCTCGGTGATCAAAGCGATTTTTGTTTGTAATTGTTTGTAAACAATACCTTAAAGGTACAACAAATTTTGCTAATCACCAATTTATAGACACTTATAATTCGTCGAACTCACGTTAATATAAAGTTCAGATGGAATAGAATGATGGAGCTCAACCATTTTTCTCATTAACTATATAGAACTCTTGTTCTCAATTATACTAACAATAAAATTAGGCTATGCGAAAGATATTTTTTGTTTTGGCTATGTTATTGCAATCCATATTCTTGCATGCATATATAGTAAAAGGATTTGTGGTTGATGAAAAGGGTAAACCGATACGGAAAGCCTTGGTTATCGGACGTAACAGTATGAAGAAGGTGGTTGTCGGGGTTGAAACCGACCCATCGGGGAAGTTTTCATCGGCAAACGTTACCGATTCTATATTGGCAATCGAAATATCGAAAGAGGATTATACCACGGTCTACATCAGGATATCTGGTACTGACGGTGAGTTTGTAGATTTGGGTACAATAGAACTTAAACCCATGGAAGTAAGTTTGGGAGAGGTTGTTGTCACTGCCCAAACGGTCATTCAAAAGCCGGACAGATATATTATCATCCCGTCAAGAAGGGAGTTGGACCGGGCAGCCAACGGTTTGTCACTGTTGAGCGACATGCAATATAAAATGCCGGGACTGACGGTGAACGAGTCCTTGCAATCGGTTCAGGTGGATAATGCGACACCTGTTTTTAAGATTAACGGAAGACCGTGTAGCCTAAGTCATTTCTTGGCGTTAAACCCGCAACGTATCTTACGTATTGAATACCATGACAATCCTGACGTAAGATATGAAAACCGCAGGGTGATTAATGTGATACTCAATCCGAGAGGTGATGGGGGATCGGTCATCGCCAATGTGCTGACAGGGGCTAATGCTGGTTTTCTCAATGGCAATATTGGTTTGGGGTATTATCGCAAGAAATCCGTATGGGAACTCAATTATAGCACCAACTGGAGAGATTACGATGAGAGGGAAATAAACTCTTCCTGTGAGTTTATCGGACGGAATGCCCCAGTCTTGAGAGAAAGAAACGGAATACCCGGCGACTTCCGCTACTGGTGGAATACGATATCATTGGGTTATACCTATATGCATGATCCTAATACGGTTTTTGCGGCAAAGGCCGGTTTTGGAATTGAGAATCAAAAGATGGATGAAGATTCATGGAACACGCAGCAATATATGGGTAACCTGTCACAATATCAGAACCTGACGCACAAAAAATTGAAATACAGTTCGCCCAGTATCGATTTGTTCTTTAGGAAGCAGATAGACGAGACACAATATATTGAAGCCAATGCGTATGGCATATATGGGTCGGGCGATTATAACCGTAGATACATCAACTTATATCAAAGGCCGTTGCCCGATGATTCCGTACTGTCGCTAACAAACGATAAGTCGTGGCGTTTAACTGCCGATATTATGTATTCTAAAACCCTCAAGAACCTTGTCGCAGCCTTGGGAATCAAGGAGTATTATAACAGTACCGACAACGAACAGACAGAGAATGGGATTTTAGGTAAGGGTAAAATCACTCAGAACAGGCTGTCGGTGTATGGTCAACTACAGGGAAAAATCAAGCGTTTGGGTTACAGTCTAAGTGCTATCGGCATTTACAATCATGCCAACAACAACTCGTACAAGACAGATGCTGTAAGGCTGAAATCAAACATCGTTGCCAATTATCCGCTATCACAACGTCTGACGTTGAATTATCTGCTGATGCTCGAACCGTCGTTGCCGTCAGTTACGCAGCAGTCTGCCTTGATACAAAGGGTTGACGACATTACCATCCGGCAGGGTAACCCAGACCTGAAACCGTCTTCCTATATTAGGAACAGGGTATATGTACGATATGCCGATAAACGTTTTACGGGTTCCTTGTGGGCTTCTTACAGCAGGACACAGAAGCCTATCTACTACGCTTATAGCTATATCAGTGATGTTTCAAGTCCGTATTATGACATGTTTATGAGTCGCCCTGTTAACGGACAGCACAACGACCAATTCAATCTTGAGTTGAACTTAGCGGCACAAGAACTTTTCGGGTTTGCGACAGTATGGGGGAACGTAGGTTGGAATAATTTGCATATCACCATGACGGATAAGAGTTATGTCAGGAATCGGCTGTACGCATCCCTGAATGGGGCGTTGTCTTTCGGAAATTGGCTCATAACTGCTATGTATCAGATACAGCCCGACTATAATTTGTCAGGAAACTCATACAGCACAAAGGATAGGTGGAACACAATCAAGGTTCAGTATAAGCATAAGAACTGGCACTTTTCACTTACGGGGGTGAACATGTTCACAAAGCGAGGCAGTGTTTATGAGAATATCGTCGTTTCAGACGTCCATCCCGAAGAATACAGCCAATGTATCAGGGACAATGCTAATATGCTGTTGTTGGGCGTGAGTTATAGACTTGATTTTGGCAAGAAACGAAACAATACCAAACGTTCCTTGAACAATGAGGGAATAGAACGAGGAATTGATATTAATTATTAAAAGCGAGTTTTGAAAAAATTTAAATTGTTTTGGCAAATGGAGAGTACAGACTGTGGAGCCGTATGCTTGCAGATGCTCTGTGCATTCTATGGAAAGCCTATTTCGCTACAATATATAAAAGAGGGTCTTAGTATATCTCGTATTGGCATAACAATCAGAGATGTTAAGACTATAGCAACAGAATTAGGCGTTTGTACATATTATTTTAAGTAACTTTTATAGAAACTTCGCCTGCTATATCGATTTTAATTCGTAATTTTGTCGCCTAAGACAAGATTGTAGATATGACACTGGATGCATTGACCGCCATCTCACCGATAGATGGACGTTATAGGAACAAGACGGTTGCCTTGGCCGATTATTTTTCGGAGTACGCACTTATTCGTTATCGTGTACGCGTTGAGGTAGAATATTTCATCGCGTTATGCGAGTTGCCCTTGCCGCAGTTGGCATCGTTCGACAAAGCGCTGTTCAGTCGTTTGCGGGATGTTTACCAGCATTTTGATGAGGCATCTGCCCAACGTGTCAAGGACATCGAGCGTACGACCAATCATGACGTCAAGGCCGTGGAGTATTTTCTGAAAGAAGAATTTGACAAGATAGGTGGACTGGACGCTTACAAGGAATTCATCCATTTTGGCTTAACGTCGCAAGACATCAATAACACCAGCGTGCCACTGTCTATCAAAGAGGCGCTGGCAGAGGTCGTTGTTCCGCAGGTGGAAGAGCTGATTGGTCAGCTGGAGCAGTATGCCGAACAATGGAAAGACGTTTCCATGCTGGCCAAGACACACGGTCAACCTGCGTCGCCCACCCGCCTAGGCAAAGAAATTATGGTGTTCGCCTACCGTCTGTGCGAGCAGTTGGAGCAGTTGAAGGCCTGCAAGATGAGTGCGAAGTTTGGCGGGGCAACCGGCAATTACAATGCACATCATGTCGCTTATCCGTCCATCGACTGGAAAGCATTTGGCAACCGTTTCGTTGAAGAAGTGCTCGGACTGCACCGTGAGCAGTTTACCACCCAAATCAGCAATTACGATAACATGGGGGCTGTGTTTGATGCCATCCGCCGTATCAACACCATCGTCATCGACTTGGACAGAGATTTCTGGATGTATATCTCCATGGAATATTTCAAACAGCAAATCAAGGCTGGCGAAGTAGGGTCGAGTGCCATGCCTCACAAGGTGAATCCCATTGACTTTGAAAACAGTGAAGGCAACTTAGGCATGTCCAACTGCATTCTGCAATTCTTGGCGCAGAAGCTGCCTGTGAGCAGGTTGCAGCGCGACTTGACAGATTCTACCGTCTTGCGAAACGTGGGCGTTCCATTGGGGCACACCGTCATCGCCATTCAAAGTACGCTGAAAGGACTTCGCAAGCTCATCCTGAACGAAGACCGACTTAGTGAGGATTTGGACAACACATGGGCTGTCGTGGCAGAGGCCATACAGACCATTCTTCGTCGAGAGGCTTATCCGCATCCTTACGAGGCATTGAAAGCCTTGACGCGCACCAATCAGAAAATGACCGAGCAAACCATTCACGAGTTCGTGCAAGGACTGGATGTCAGTGATGAGGTGAAAGCCGAGTTGATGGCCATCACCCCTCACAACTATACGGGTGTATAAAGGCTCGTAGAGAAAATATGAAGGGTACATGTGATAGCGTGAAATCAAAATAATAAGTAGATATATATAAATAAGGTAGAAAGTAACAAAAATCATTTTAAAGGGATGGCTCGCTCGGAGCTGGTCATCTCCATTTGAGAAAGTAGAAATAAGGCCGTGAGGCTTATGATTAAAAAAGAAAAAGAACAAAAAATATGGATTCAGAATTAAACAAAAATCTTCAAGAACAATCATCAGAACAGCAAGGTTCAGCTCGGGAGGGCTACGAAAATCACGCAGACAACAATCAACGCGACTATCATGGCGGAGGAGAGCGGACACGTCGTCCCCGAATCCAGAGTCAACGAACATACAGCAGCAATCGCCCAGAGCGATTAAACCAGGCAGGGGGCTTCCGTCCTGAAGGATTTGGCAGCAATTTGCAGACCAATGAGGAGGGTGGCGCACAGCAACGTGCTTATCGTCCCCGCTTCAATCAACATGGTGAGCAAGGCGGTTATCGTCCCCGTTATCGCAGTGAGGGTTATCAACCTCGCCAGCAGGGTGGCTATCGTCCGCGCTACAACAACGATGGTGAGGGTGGCTATCAACCTCGTCAGCAGGGTAGCTATCGTCCTCGTTACAACAATGATGGTGAAGGTGGTTATCAACCTCGTCAGCAGGGCGCTTATCGTCCACGCTTCAACAACGATGGTGAAGGAGGCTACCAACCCCGTCAGCAGGGTGGTTATCGTCCACGTTACAACAACGATGGTGAAGGAGGTTATCAACCTCGTCAGCAGGGTGGCTACAATCGAGGTGGCTACGGCAATAGGGGTAAACAGCAGTATGGCGGCTACAACAATCGTGGCGGCTATCGTCAGCGTACACCCGATTACGATCCCAATGCCAAGTATAGCTTGAAGAAGCGCATCGAATACAGTGAACAGCATGTAGATCCCACCGTGCCCGTTCGTCTGAACAAGTTCTTGGCGAATGCCGGCGTTTGCAGTCGTCGCGAGGCCGATGAGTACATCCAGGCCGGTGTGGTCAAGGTGAACGGCGAGGTGGTGACGGAACTGGGCACCAAGGTCATGCGCACCGATGAGGTGGTGTTCCATGACCAACCGGTATCTCTGGAGAAGAAAGTGTATGTGTTGCTCAACAAGCCGAAGGACTGCGTCACCACCAGCGATGATCCGCAGCAGCGCAAGACGGTGATGGATTTGGTGAAGAACGTGTGTCCAGAGCGCATCTATCCGGTTGGACGACTGGACCGCAACACCACGGGCGTGCTGCTGCTGACGAACGATGGTGACCTGGCCAGCAAGCTGACCCACCCCAAGTATTTGAAGAAAAAGGTGTACCATGTGTTCCTGGACAAGAACGTGACGGCTCACGACATGCAAAAGATTGCAGAAGGTATAGAACTGGAAGACGGAGAGGTGCATGCAGATGCCATAGAGTATGGCCATGACACCGATAAAAACCAGGTGGGCATCGAGATTCATAGTGGTAAGAATCGTATCGTTCGCCGCATCTTCGAGAGTCTGGGCTATCGTGTCATCAAGTTGGATCGCGTTCAGTTCGCCGGGTTAACTAAGAAAAACCTTCGTCGAGGCGACTGGCGGTTCCTGACAGAAGAAGAGGTGAACATACTTCGCATGGGAGCATTTGAGTAGTTGAGATGTATAGTGGACAAGTGGACAAGTTCACGAGTTGACAAGTTGATGGTTCTATAATGTCGCTCTATAATCGACTGCGAATGCCCCAAGCCATCAGTAATAACTCGTGAACTCGTAAACTAGTCAACTCGTAAACTAAAAAAATACAAACAATGAAACGTACAAAAGTTGTTGATGTTCTGAAGAGCACCGACTTTGGAAAAGAAGTGGTGGTAAAGGGATGGGTACGTACCCATCGCAGTAGTAAGGCAGTTGATTTCATTGCCTTGAATGACGGTTCTACCATCAAGAATATACAGATTGTTGTTGATCCGTCAAAGGTCAATGCCGATACGTTGAAGAGTATTACAACAGGTGCTTGCCTCTGTGTTACCGGTACCTTGGTAGAGAGCCAAGGCAAGGGGCAGCGCGTGGAAATCCAATGCAAGGACATTGAGATTTATGGCCTTTGTGGCAGCGACTATCCCATGCAGAAGAAAGGACAGTCGTTTGAGTACATGCGTCAGCATGCCCACCTGCGCCTGCGCACAAATACCTTTGGCGCCGTGATGCGCGTCCGTCACAACATGGCCATCGCCATCCATCAATATTTCCACGAACACGGGTTCTTCTATTTCAACACGCCCTTGATTACAGCCTCTGACGCTGAAGGCGCCGGTGAAATGTTTCAAGTGACCACGCAGAACCTCAATGATTTGAAAAAGGGGGAAGATGGAAAGGTGAGCTACGAAGATGATTTCTTTGGCAAGATGACCAGTCTCACGGTGAGTGGACAGTTGGAAGGTGAGTTGGGAGCCACGGCTTTGGGGCAGATTTATACATTCGGGCCTACGTTCCGTGCGGAGAACTCGAACACGCCTCGTCACTTGGCCGAGTTCTGGATGATTGAGCCAGAGATTGCTTTCATCGACTTGCCCGAGTTGATGGATCTCGAGGAAGACTTTATCAAATATTGTGTGCGTTGGGCCTTGGACAACTGTAAGGACGATCTTGATTTCCTCAATACGATGATCGACAAAACGCTGCTGGAACGGTTGCAGGGCGTTTTGAAAAATGATTTCGTGCGATTGACCTATACAGACGGTATCAAGATATTGGAAGAGGCGGCAGCCAATGGACATAAATTTGAGTTCCCCGTGTCATGGGGAATGGACTTGGCCAGTGAGCATGAACGTTTTTTGGTGGAACACCACTTTAAGAAACCGGTCATCATGTACGACTATCCCAAGGACATCAAGGCCTTCTACATGAAGGTGAACGAGGATGGCAAGACCGTTCAAGGTACCGACGTGCTCTTCCCGCAGATTGGTGAAATCATCGGCGGGTCGGTGAGAGAGGAGAATCTTGAGAAACTGACTTCTGAAATCGAACGTCGCCACATTCCGATGAAAGACATGTGGTGGTATCTCGACACGCGTAAATACGGCACTTGCCCGCATGGAGGCTTTGGTCTGGGCTTCGAACGCCTGATTCTCTTTGTGACTGGCATGCAGAACATTCGGGATGTCATCCCGTTCCCGCGTACACCGAAGAACGCAGAATTCTAATGATGTCCAGCCATGCGCCATGGATGAATTCGTGTCAGTCATGGCGTGATGGTGCATCAGCCTTCCGTGAAATGGGTGTTCATCTTAACTTCATTTTCAGGTAAAACAGGAAAACAGCTAACCTATTCTGTGAAATTAATATATAATTTGTGAACATTACAATACCATTTCAATTATGTAATCACATTCTGTTATACGGAAATGTAAATATAACTGACGGGTTATGCTTCGTAAAATGGCGGGAATAAAAATTTTGACTAAATTAAAAAAAAGATGCATTTTATTTGTTAGTTCTAATATTTATCTATATATTTGCACCGAAATAATTTGCCTGAAATACGGTTACTATGTACATAAATGACGTTTATTGGTATGAAAAAATTATTTGTGTTGGCTTCTTGACCAGAATCCAATGCAATATTAGCTAAGTATATATTTTAATTTTTATTGTTTTATTTAATTTTTATATCGTATGAGAAAGAAATTTTTAAGTACGCTGCTGATGGGAGCTTTGATTACAGCTTCTGTAGGTACGTTTACATCTTGTAAGGACTACGATGATGACATCAACAATCTGCAAACACAGATTGACGGTCTCAAGAAGTCACTTGATGAGATTAAAAAACTGATTGAGAGTGGTAGCGTGATTACCAGCGTAGCACCTATTAATAATGGTGTGAAAGTTACGATGAGTAATGGCAAAACATTCGAGATTACTAATGGTAAGGATGGTAAGGATGGTGCAAACGGTACTGTTTGGACTATTAACGATCAAGGCTATTGGGTTAAAGATGGTGTAGTTACCGAGTATAAGGCACTTGGTAAGGACGGTGCTAAGGGTGACAAAGGTGACCCAGGCGTAGCTGGACCTAAGGGCGACAAGGGCGTAGCTGGACCTAAGGGCGACAAGGGCGAAGTTGGACCTAAGGGCGACAAAGGCGAAAAAGGCGACAAGGGTGCAGATGGTAAGTACTATATTCCTAATGCACAGACAGGTAAGTTTGACTTAGTAGAAAATGGTAAGACTACTTCAACAGACATCTCTTTCTTGGCTCCTGGTACAATCACAGCTGTTAAGGATGCTGATTTCTTGAAGTTGTTTAACGTTAAGGGGGCAGAGTCTGATCCTGTTATGATTCCTCTGACAAACAGCTTGAAATCTCTTGTATTCGTTCCTGATTTCTATTACAAAGGCATTCAGGCATTCGACTTTAATACATTTACTTTCAACGCCAAGACAGTTAAGAGGGTAAATGCTGATGGCGACTTTCGTGAAGATAAACCAGAGGTAGGCGATGAGGTTGTGTCTTCTCCCGATTTGGCTGCCACTTATCACTTGAATCCTACTAACGCTAAGATGAAGGAGGATTTAGCTAAGTATAGCTTTATAGCTTTCAATAAAGATTATACTCGTGCAGGTGCAGATGTATCTTCAGCTTTCACAATGAAGTCTGTTGATTTGTCAAAGACGGGCTATGCTACTGTACACGCATCATACAATGGTGATGTGATTAAAAATATTGCACTTGATGATCAAGTGACAGTGCTTGCTTTGCAGTACACTGACGACGATGCAACAGTTACATCAGACTACGCAGCTGTACGCGCCAATACGTACACGGGTCTTGTGCTGAACAATCCTAAATATGCTCCCCAGAATGATGATACTCCTTCTTGGTTGTATAAAACAGCTCAGGATGCCATTGATAACGATGCAACAGTGCAATTGGCATGGAATAATGACAAGGGTATTGATTTGCGTGAATATGTAAATACTCGTTATCAATATATGAAAGCTGATGGCCCCGTTGGTGCATATTCTGATTGGGACAAAAATGCCGCTGATGGAAAAGTTGAGAAGTCTGGCTACAAATACACATTCGAATTGGTAGGATGGTACGATGGAAACAACCAGACCTCAGTAAGTGCTCATGCAGCAATTGCAAAGGATGGTTTTACACTTCGTGCACAAATGCCAAAAAATGGTAAGCAGCAAGCTTATGCATACAGCGAGGAAGAGGGTAAAAAGAACAATGAACAGAACCAAGCAACTATCGATCGCGAACCTTTGGTACGTGTTATTTTGACAGATACTAATAATAATAAGATTGCTGCCGTTGGTTATTTTAAGATTAAAATTGTTGCTCCACAAGATATTCCAGCAGATCCACAATTGTATACTTACGATGTACCTGTAGTTGATCAAGACTATACAATTGCTTGTGGTGATGAGAACGTTCTTGAAAAGACGTTGCCGTGGCATGAAGTTGAAGAGTCGATTATTGCTAAGCTTAATATGTCTAAATTAGACTTCGAAGATAATTACAAACTCGAAGGCAACATTGATGATGCAACACAGTTCGATGCGGCTGCTCCTAACGCTAGTCCCGCAACCGAGAAAGTTGGTGTAATTGCTCAGACAACAGCAGACGTTGAAGGTACTCAGACTGAGGTGTTGAAGTGGACTGTTAAGAACGGACAAGCTTGGGCCGCATTCAAGGAAGGTAAGACAACTCTTTCTACTTACGTTCGTTACAAGAAGACAGGTGCTAAGGGTAAGTACGATTACTTCTATGTGAAGTTTACATGGACTCCTAAGAACATAAACATCACACCCGAAACTAACTTTGGTGATGCTAATAAGATTCAGAAATATTGGTATGCTGAAAACAGTAATATCGGAGGCTCTGGATACATGGATATTCATGGTAACGTAGAAGTAGTTGGTAGCACAGATAATACAGTTATGAATGGTGCAGTGACTGCTGCTGCTGATGATGAGTATGTTTTCAATATAAAGAATGCTTTGCTTGGAAATAAGCTTACCGTTGATGAATTGAAGGCTCCTTATGCAGCTTTGAATGCAAGTCTTAATCTCAAGTTTGCTTTTGTTACTGGTAAAGGACTTTATGCTAACGAAGATGGTACAAAAGTTTATGCTGAGAAAGCTAAGACAAATGAGGTTGCTTCTATTGATCCTGCTACAGGTGTCGTAACTTATTCCAAGAATGAAACCGCATTGAAACTCTTGAATGCTTATGACCATTCAGACCTTGCTAACACTGTTACTGCTGTAGTTGAAGTTAAGGCTTCTATCTGTGGCAATACTGCTGTGCCTGTGAAGAATAGTAAATTTAATGTGAAGTTCCTCCGTCCTGTTGATGTGAAAAATGCAACTGCCGAATTTACAGATGCTGAAACCAATGGCTCTACGGCTGATTTGCATTTGACATTCATGGATTGGCGTGATCACGACTTTACAGATGCAGCTAAGACCAAGGGTGAAAACTATTGGAAGTACTATGGAGTTGAGTCTATCGATCTTGATATGGCTAATGCAGAAACTAACTTGGATGGCTCGATGAAGAAACTTTCTGACGTTACTAAGAAATTAAAATTCTCTTACAACAAGCCACAGACTGCAGCAGAAATCCAAGCTCGTAAGTTTGGTACGATTACTTATGAGAATAATGGTCTGACCGTAGCTGGTTTCATTGTGAACATTCCTGCAAAAATCAAATATCATTGGGGAACAATCAATGTAACTGTTAAGTGTACGGTGGGTAAAACTCAGAACAATGCAAAGCGTCATTAATTATTTGACATACGCTTAATATTATAAATAGGCAGGCATGATTAGCATGCCTGCCTATTTTCTTAACATACTATATGATGAGGAAATTTATTTCTTTTATTTCATTTTTGCTTTTCCTTTCGCTTGGGCTTTTCGTAAGTTCATGTAAGAAGAAGCCTGCTCCTCAGACTAAGACTGCATTCGAAGTATCTTTAACTAATCAGGATTCTTTAGAAGTGATACATTTGATTGATCAGTTCTTTCAATATGCTGAGTCCGGAGACGCAACATCAGCTGCTGGCATGTTAGTAAAACTTGACAATCGTGATGTGTATTCCGAGCCACAGCTGTTGGATAATGAAGAGCTTAAAGACATGGTTTCTTTGCTCAAATCGCTTCCAATTCAGAGTCATCGAATTGATTACTTAAAGTTCAGCGAGACCTATGAGAATGAAGCTAAAGTTACGGCTGTTATCATGCCAGCTCACGACAATGTTCCTGAAGTAAAGACGGTATTTTATTTTAAGCCAATTGTCTATCTTGGGAAATGGAAGTTGAGCGTAATTGATAGTCACTCTGATGATAAGACTATTATTGATAAGGATAAGAAAGACTCAATGGAATCTGAGTATGCAACAGAGATGAGACATAAAGAACAGCATTAAAAAGACATTATAAAGATGAAAAATTATAAGATTTTAATCGTTGCGTCCATGCTTTTAGGCATTGGAACAACAATGTCGGCACAATCCACCTATACGGATAAAGCCAACAACGAATATCAGTTTAAGAAACATGCTTTCCTGAATCTTCAGGGTGGTGCACAGTACACACTTGGCGAAGCTAAGTTTGACAAATTGTTGTCTCCAAATGTACAGTTGGGTCTTGGTTATCAGTTCTCACCTGTCTTTGCATTGCGTTTGCAAGCCAATGGCTGGCAGAGCAAGGGAGGCTGGAATGGTTATGAGTTGGCTCGTACCGGTAATCCATACACTGCTGACTATAAATTTAATTATGTGGCTCCAGGTTTGGATTTGATGTTTAATTTATCAAATTTATTCTGTGGCTGGAATCCTAACCGCGTATTCAACGTAACAGCTTTCGTAGGTGGTGGTGCTAACATCGCATGGAAGAATGATGAGGTGAATGCCATTGCCAAGACCTTGAAGAATTTAGACAACTATCAGTTGCAGAATTTATGGGATGGTACTAAAGTACAGCCTTATGGTCGTGGTGGTGTTGAGTTAGCTTTCCGTTTGGGTGATGCTGTTAGCTTCTTGATTGAGGGTAATGCCAATATCCTCAGCGATAAGTACAACTCTAAGAAAGCCGACAACCCTGACTGGTACTTCAATGCATTGGCTGGATTCCGCATCAACTTGGGCAAGACTTATAAGAAGACAGAGCCCATGCCAGAACCAGAGCCAGTTGTAGAAGAGCATGTTGCTCCGGCACCTGCCCCAGCACCAGTTCCTGAGGTTAAAGAAGAAGTGGTTGAAAAGAAAGTAGAACCTTTCCGTCGTGACGTATTCTTCTTGATTAACTCTGCCAAGATTCGTGCTACAGAAGCAAACAAGATCAAGGAAATGGTTGACTATCTCAATGCCAACCCCAACGCAAAGGTATCTGTTACGGGTTATGCTGATGCCGGTACTGGTAACAATCGCATCAACGATCGTTTAGGTCGTCTTCGTGCACAGATTGTTGTAAAGACCTTGAAAGTGAAATATAACATTGCAGCCGACCGAATCATCTCTGATTCGAAGGGTGCTCGCGTACAGCCATTCGCACAGAACAAAAAGAACCGTGTGACCATCTGTATTGCCGAGTAATAGCGGTTATATTAGTCATATAAACATAGGGAGAGTCTTTTTCAAGGCCCTCCCTTTTCTTTTTCAATAATTATGTGTAAATTTGCGTAGTAATTACTTAAGGGCGGTTCTATCAATTAGCTTTGTCAGTTTGCGAGGCTGTTTTGGTGGTCAATTTGTTCGTGAGTGAAGGAG